>NZ_JBFBBZ010000027.1:0-9403 GCF_040682935.1 Amycolatopsis sp. NPDC051061 | reverse complement strand
CCCCGGGCGAAGCGGGCTGCACGCACCTAGCCGGCCAGGTCACTCGGCACTCACGCCACGACACTCCGACCGCTCGCCACCTGCGGCTTCGCCGCAACGTGGACACTTCTTGAGCGTACCGCACGGCTGCATCCTTCCGAAGGTCGGCGACCTCAGGCATGCTGGGCCTCAACGTCAAGCCGGGGTCCAACTGAGCCCAGTCGTGAACACCGGGTGCAGACCGACTGACGTTGACAGCTCACCGCGATCAGCTAGCTCTTCGGCGCCCCTTGGGCCCGTGGACGGAAAGGTCAACTTGTGCCAGACCCAGCGGAACGCGCCCCTGCGCGCGGCAATAAACCCTGGGCAAGTGCCCGCATGGCTCTCCCTGAAGCCCTCTTGGCAATCGCCGCCCAACCAGCGATTATTAACTACGGGTCAGTGGTGGCCGCACTCACGCTCACGATCACAGGCCCGTACCGCATATTCGACACAGTCAGGTTGCATACGATCCGTGGCATCCTTAGTCACCCCGACGCGGAGAAGTTCTCGTGAGCGGCCACGACGACAATAGTTCGGAAGATTTTGAAGTGTCGAATGAGCAGGAATTCTGCAGACTACTGCGGGCTTTGTGGCAGCAATCCGGTCTCACATTGGGACAAGGCAAAGTAAAGACCGGAATCTGGCGAAGCCAAATCCATGGACTGACACGAGAAGGGAGGGCACGCCTTCCACGCATCCGCGCGCAAGTCGAGGCTCTGGTTTCCGCTTGCGGACTTTCAGCAGAGCAAATCGAGTGCGTCATGAGCTCGTGGGACCGGTTGCGTAAGCCACCAGGCGTATAGCGCCGTGGAGTTTCGAATTCTCGGCCCGCTGGAGGCGTGGCACGACGGCACACCCGTGCCGCTGGGTGACCAGCAGCAACGGTTCGTCCTCGTCGTGCTGCTCCTGAACGCGAACAAGCCGGTCTCGACCGCCCGCCTCACCGAGATCGTCTGGGCCGACCGCGAAACCCGCCCCACTCAGGTGCGCGGCTACATCAAGCGGCTGCGCGACGTCGGCGTCGGCATCGAGACCACCCCCACCGGCTACCTCCTGCGGCTCGACGAAGACCAGCTCGACACCGCCCGCTTCGACCGGCTGCGCGCCGAAGCTGGCCGGACCGACGACCCGCGGCGGAAGATCGAACTGCTGCGGGAAGCCGTCGGCCTGTGGCGCGGGACGTTCCTCGAGGACATCGACATCGACCGCGTCGGCGGGCCCGAGGTCGTGCTGCCGGAGGAGAGCCTGCCCGACGCCGTCGGCGACCTCGCCGAACTCGAGCTGGCCACCGGTGACCACCGCTCGGCGCGCGACCGGCTGCGGCCGCTCGTCCGGTCCGATCCCGCCAGTCAGAAGCACGCCGGACTCCTCATGCGCGCCCTGCTCGCCGGCGGTGACCAGGTCGGCGCGCTGCGCGTGTTCCAGAGCACCCGCGCCGCCCTCGACGAGCTGCGCATGGAACCGGGTCCCGTGCTGCGGAACCTCGCCGCGCGCGCCGAGTATGGCGAACCGCCCAGCTCACTGCCGTCGCGGCCCGGCGGGTTCACCGGCCGCGCCGCCGAAATCGCCACGATCGAGACGGCCGCCGCGGCCGGCCGGGACGCGGTCTGGGTCAGCGGCGCGCCCGGCGTCGGCAAGACCGGCCTCGCCATCGAGGCGGCGCACCGGCTGCGCGACCGCTTCCCCGACGGGCAACTGCTGGCCCGGCTGAACGGGTTCACCCCCGGCGTCCCCGAGACCAGCGTCGGCGACGCGCTCACCGAGCTGCTGATCGAGCTCGGCGTGCCCGCCGAGCAGATCCCGGCCACCGTCGGCCGGAAAGCCACGCTCTACCAGACGACGCTCTGGGGCACCCGCACGCTGGTCGTGCTGGACAACGCCGCGTCACCGGAGCAGATCCGGCCGCTGCTGCCCGAAGCGGACGGCTGCCTCACCGTCATCACGAGCCGGCGGATGGGAGACGTCGGCGAGCCGGTCCGGCTTTCGCCGTTGCCGCCGGACGAAGCCGCCGAGCTCTTCACCGCGCTGACCGGGCCGGCGCGGGTGCGCGGCCGGGCGGCCGAAGTAGCGCTGATCGTCAAGCGCTGCGGGTTCCTGCCGATGCCGATCCGGGTGGCGGCCGCGCTGTTCCGGCGGCACGACCGGTGGCCCCTGGAGCACCTGCTCCACCTGCTCGAGGAGAACGGGCCGTGGGGCGAGGACGACGGCGTCGCCGCGGTCCGGGTGTCTTACCAGCAGCTCGGCGAGCCGCAGCGCGCCATGTTCCGGCTGCTCGGGAGCCTGCCCGGCCCGGATGTCGACGTCATCGGCGGCGCCGCGCTGGCCGGCTGCGACGTCCCCGAGGCCCGGCTGCTGCTCGACGACCTGCACGAGGTCAGCCTCCTGGAGGAGGCCGCGCCGGAGCGGTACCAGATGCTGGACCCGCTCAAGGAGTTCGCCGCCGTCGAGCCGGCACCCGGGCGGGCGCTGGTGCGACTGCTGGACTTCTACCTCGTGACGCTGGCGGCCGCGGTCGGCGCCGCGTACCCCTTCGACAAACCCCAACTTCCGTCAGTCGACCGCTCCTGCCCGGTGACGCCGACGTTCGCCGACGAGGCCGCCGGACTGCGGTGGATCGTCGCCGAACGGGACAACCTCGTGGCCGCGATCCGCTACGCCGCCCGGCACGACCTGCCCGAGCACACCTGGCGGCTGGCCGTGCTGCTCTGGCGCTACTTCAACACGACCAACCAGTTCGAAGACTGGATCGACACCCTCGAACTCGCGTGGGAAACCGTCTCGGCCGCCCCCGGCAACGACTACGGCCAGGCCCACGTCTTACACCGACTCGCCACCGCGTACGACCGGAAGGGACAAATTGCCGAGGCGCTCGAGCTGGCGGCACAGGCGCTGCCCAAGTGGCGCCGCCTCGGAGACCCCCGTGGCGAGGCGGCGACGTTGTGCGCGCTTGCGATTCCGACCATGGAGCTCGGGCAACACGAGCAGGCGGTGGCTTATCTACAGGCCGCGCTGGCCAAGTACGAACAGGGCGAAGATCGGCGGGGCGAAGCCCACGCGCTAAGCATGCTCGGTTACCTCAACGAACTCCGCGGAAACCTCGAAGTCGCACTGCGGCAGAACGAATCCGCCGCGCGAATGCTGCGGGAGATCGGCCACGTCCAGGGCGTGGCGCACGCGCTCAACAACCTCGGCTCCGTGCAGGAACGGCTCGGCCTGCTAACCGAAGCACTGGCCAGCTACACCGACGCGTGCGGGCATGCCGCCTCAGTTGGCGACCGATGTTTCGAGGCGTACGCGCTGAACAACATCGGCAACGTACATCGCCAGCGCGGCCGGTACACCGAAGCCATGCGCTACCACGACAAGGCCAGTGAAGTAGCGGCGAACATCCCGGACGCCGACCTGCGCACCCAGCTCTACCTCGACCGCGGTGCGACGGCGCTTGCTCGGGGCGCCCGGCAGGAAGCTCTCACCGCCAGCCAATCCGCCCTGGACCTGGCCGGCGGCAGCGGCAACCGCGCCTACCAGGCCCGGGCCCACCGAGGCGTCGCCGAGACGCTGCACGCGATGGGCGACTACGAAGGCGCCGAGACGCACTGGGCCGCGGCCGAGGCCGAGTTCGCCGCGCTCGACCTGCCGGAAGCCAGCGAAATGCGAGAAGCACGCGCGACGCAGGAATACGCACGTCGTCAGGAAGGACAGCGATGAGTACTCCGGCCCTCGCCCGGCCGCTGACCGATCCGGGCCGGCAAACCGAGGCGCTGATCAGCCTGGCCGAGGGGGTGGCCGCCGCCGGCGATTCTGACCGTGCGCATGCCCTCCGCCTCGACGCCCACCGCCTAATCCATCCCATCACCAACTCAAGTCGACGAGCGCAGGCGCTGGCCGACATGACTGCGGCCCTAGCCCGGGCTGGCGAAGTCGACTGTGCCAGAGCTCTCGCCCGGCGCGCCGCCGATTCGGGCGAGGCCGACGCCTTACGACTGCCGGTTGAACTACGGGAACAAGCGGATGAACTGGCAGGCGCAGTTGCGCTCCATCGACAGGCTCTTGATAGCGGTGATATCGATGGTCTACGCGCTCTGGGACGGCTGCGCGAGCAGGCCAGAGATTTCGACGGTGCAGGTCGCACTCGACGGTTCGGACTGAACGGCGCTGGAATCCCCTGCGAGCCGATCTCGTCGCCTATCGGTGCCCAAATGCCCCTCCGGAGGCCGACGTGACGACGAGTACGCCCCGCTCAATCGAGCCCGGCGATTCGGGCCGCCGTTCTTATGACACGCAGCCGGGTGCGTCGCGGTCGCGTCGAAGCGGCCGACGCGACCAGAGGCAGGGCGGGTCAGCAATGCCGCAGTCACCGGCATCCGACAACACCGCCACGGTCGGACCGAGTGAGCCCGATAGTCCGGTCCCGGCCGATCCCACGCGGCAGCGGGTGGTGCCTTCGGGGACGGATGCACCGACCGCGCATACCGCGCACGGTGGCCGGGCGGGCGACCGCGCCGAACTGCCGATTTTGACCGGCGGCCCTTTCTCGACAGGAAAGTTAACTCCGCAGGACTTTCATGACACCCGGGCGACGAACGACGACGGTACCCTGCGCCGCTCCCTGATCTGGTCGTGGAGCAAGGTTCTCCAGCGGCTGATCGTCTTTGCCGGCGGGGTGGTGTTGTACATGCTGGCCGCCATGGTGTGGATGCTAGGGGTTCCGGGGGCCAGCCCAGCCGACGCGATGAGGGTTGCCGGTGCGGCGGTCGCGGTCGGATCCGGGGGGCTGGCGGTCACTGCTGTGCGGGACTGGTTCCGTCGGCGGAATCACCGGTAGGTGGGACCGGCGCTGTGGCGTCGGCCTGTGTCTCGACATGGAGCCGGCGCAGTAGCCGACGCACCACCGGCCCCGCGACCAAGCCGCTGAGCAGGGCACTGGCCGCGGTGACGCTTACCGCAACGATGAGCATCGCATCGGGCGGGGCGAGCCGTGCCGTCACCGCTCCGACGCCGATCGCGACGAACAGGACGCCCCCCAACCCGCCAAGGATGACGCCAGCGCTGCGCATCGCGGAGACGGTCGAGGTTTGCACGGCCTCGATCCTACCGGGCTGCGACAGCTCACATGATCTTCCGTGATTGCCGACACCATGTCCGTAGATGCGTCCACGGTCACGGTACTGGAAGAATGTTCGGCAGCCTCCTCAGCGCGGCGCCGACTGGACCGACGGACACCGAGGACGCTCGTCTCGATCCGCCCCGAGTAGCTCGAGAACTTGGCCGCGAACGCATGATCGCCGGTCAGCTTGCCAACGAGGCTGCTGAGCATGAACCCGTCCGCAACAGTCGCTAGAAGTCGGTCTGGCTGACGAACGTCGTGATACCCGACTCGGCATGCACGGTTCAGCCGCCGGGTGCGCTCCTCCTCAGACCACTCCTGTCGCAGCGGCGGCACATAGGATGGACATCCCACTCACAGTGCCGGCAGAAACCGGCGATGACAACTTACGTCCGTGACCAGCTTTGCCACCGTCGGCAAGCGCGTAACGGGGACTCAGGATCGGCCACACGTTCGAAGATCTCGATCGCTAGGCCCGCCCGCAACCTCTCTGCTGCTACTCGTCGTATCGTCGCGGAATCGGCTCCACGACGGACTCGCATCAGGCGGTGGCCGCATGGCGATGGAGCCTCTACGTTTCGGTGATGATGACGGTGGGGACGCCAATCTGTTGGGCGACTGGCGTCCAAACATCGACGTCTTGCCCCGGGGTCTCGACGGAGACGACGAGGGCGTAGCGAGCTCCGTGGTCGCTGTGGTCGCGTGCGGGGTTTTCCTTCCACCATCCGGTTACAGGGAAGACGGCGAGCATGCCGCGGCTGGCGAGATCTGCGGCGTTGCCGGTCCAGAAATCAGAGTGCAGAGATCCTGGCGCGCGGCGATGCCCCGTGCCGAAGAACCACTCTCCGGTCTCGTCGTTGGGCGTTGGGCGTTGCTCGTCTTCGGCCAGGGCGAGCTGGTTGATGCGCTTCTCGAACTCCGCGTTGGACTCGGTCGGACGGCGCAGGTCGAACCGCAGGCCGTGGGAGCTGTAGCTGTAGCGGCGTCGCCACCCGCGCCGGCCCGGGTTCGGCTCGATGAAGTAGGACAACGTGACCTTCAGCCGCACCTGGGCCTCGCCCAAGTCGGCGAGGACATCGCTCGGCCAGGGCAGCTCGTGGTAGTGGATCTCCCGCATGGCACCCCGAGCGAACGGATGGATGACGTCCTGCACGAGGAGGGTCAGGGCATCGGTAGCGCTGTGCAGCGCGCGGCCGAGGTCGGGAACACCCGTCCCGTACCGACGCAGCAGGTTGATCCGCGGCCTCTTCCCCGTACCTGCCGGCAGGTGGGCCCGCATTGCATCGGTCCACTCCGCGGAGTGCACGATCAACGCGCGCACCGTCTCCGGCCACAACGCCGGATATTCCGCCATCACCGCCGCGGCCAGCGCAGACGCCTGTGCGGTTGCGGCGCTGGTCGCGTGGGTGGTGGTCAGCAGCCGGGTACTGATCAACGGTGCGTTGGTGGTGAGCAGGCGAAGGTTGTCCGGGGTGTCAAATGTTGTGCCGTCCGGTGACACTGCGACGTTTCCGCCCTCGAGCACGACGTCGGGTTTGGCCGGCCACCTCGGACTGGTGGGCACCGAGGTCCGGCTGAACGGCGAAAGCTCACCGCGCGGCGCCCATGCTCGCCAACCGTCGAAGGCTGCGGGAGCACCGGTCATGGAGTCGAGTTCGGTGTTGGCACCGACGGTCAGGACATTCCACGCCTGGCTCGGATCTTCGACCGGTTCGAGCTCGCTGCGGATGAGATGTTCCTCGCCGGGCGCCCAGGTACCAATGTTGCCCGCCGACACCACGAAAAGACGCCGCCCCGCGTCGGCGTCCGGCTCGTCGAGATACACCAGGCCGTCGGCGTCGGTAACGACACTGCGTCCGGTCGCGAGCGCATCCAGCGTCGCCGACCACGACGTCGGCTGCCCCAGTACGGGTTCCGCCGACTGTCCGTCAACGTCGGCACGCCAGGGGGCGGTGATGGCCATCGAATAGACCCGGCGGCGGTCGGGCGCCTGGATCTCCGGTCGGCTAGTGCCCGCCGCCGTGATCGCGCCGTACTGGTTGTGATCATTTTGGGTCGAGGAGGGCGGCAGCAACCGCAACGATTCGAGCCGATGACGCAGCCTGACCGGGCCATTTACCTCGAACGCCGCACCCAGGTCCCGATAGAGCGCCAGCCCGGCCATCTCGGTGCCGTGGCCCTCGTGGTCGAGGACCGACCAGTTCGGGTCGGCGGCGTGACAGTCCTCCTCGGCCAGGGAGGCGCTGAGGAGGGGATGACCTGGCGAACCGCCGGTATCAACGACGCACACCGCCGGCGCATCGGGTCCGGCTGACGTCAGTCGGCCGATAAGCTCCTCGACCCATTCGTGCTGGTCGACGGCGTGGTGGTCGGCGAGGAACTGCGTGGGCTGATGCGGCCGCCGCAGTTCGGCCAGGTCATCCAGCACGTCAATTGCTGACGCGAGCTGTTCTGCTGTCGCGTGCACCAGCACGACGGTCCGGTCACCGAAGCCGAGACTCTGGCGGCCCAACTGGACGCCATCGGTCTGACGCGCGAACGCGCGTAGCCGCTCGACCTCGTGGCCATCTCGTGTCCGCAGCCACACTTCCCACCAGGCGGACCGCTCCGGATCGGGATACTCCTGCGGTGGGTCGGTCCACAGTGCCGCGAATGGTGGCCGCGCGGACCGAGGCGACACGGTCCAGCAGGTCCCGATGCCGCGGACTCGCCGAACCCGCTGTGTCGACATAGCGACTCACGCGGTCCAAGAAGTAGCGCAATGTGCCTTGCGGCACGAACACGGTCGCTCGCTCGCGCAGCTCGCCGCCGCCTGTGTCGATCTGCTGGACCGACATCAGCTCCGGATGGACGCGGCCGGCCTTGGGGTCCAGTGGGTTCAGCGCCAACTGCACGCCGGGGAAGCTCTCGAACGAGACGTAGACGCCCTCGATCGCACCCTCCACCCTGACCGGCGTGGCTTCGCGGCGCGCTACGCCATCCGATTCGGCCTGCTCCAGTGAGCTGTGCAGCTGCCGCCCGTGCTGACGACGATCCGCTGGCGCTGGGATCGATTGCGAGCCGATGGCCAGCGGGGGTGGCCGGTAGCCTGCGGCGCGCGCTGCGCCCGGGACAATGAGGTGTTGCCGGTCACGCTCAGGCATCGAGTCCTCAGTCGCTCGTCAGTCGGCAGTGCGCAGGTGCCGCTCGCGCAGCGCTGCGCACAGGCTCGCCGTGGTGACCTGGCCATCGTCAGACAAGATCGCCTCCTTCGCCGCCAGGTCGACCGCCTTGGTGATCTCGCCATGGCTCAGCCCGCGCGCCTCGGCGTCGATCTTCGGCCACGCCAGCTTGGACACCGGAACCGTCGCCAGCCTCGCCCGGATGACGTCCCGGACCACGTCACCCTCGGGCAGCGGGTACTCAAGAACCGCGTCGAACCGACGGAACATCGCCCGATCCAGCAACTGCGGGTGGTTCGTCGCCGCCACGATCAAACTCTCGGACGCGTCCAGCTCGAGGAACTGCAGGAACGAGTTCAGGACCCGGCGGATCTCGCCGACATCGTTGCTCGCGGCGCGGTCGCCAGCGAGCGCGTCGACCTCGTCGAACAGGTACACGCCGCGGGTCTCGGCGAGTGCGTCGAAGATCAGCCGCAGTTTCGCTGCGGTCTCCCCCATGAACTTGGTGATCAAGCCGTCCAGCCGGATCGTGAACAACGGCCATCGCAGCTCACCGGCCAAGGCTCGAGCTGAGATCGTCTTCCCAGTACCCGGCTGCCCCACCAGAAGCAGACGACGCAGCGGATGGAAGCCATGCGCACGCAGCCGATCACCCTGCCGCTGCTCAAGCAACACCCGATTCAGACGCTCTCGGACCGAACCCGCCAGCGCAAGGTCACCGAGAATGATCTGCGGGTAGGTGACCGTCAGCAATTGCGCCAGCTCACCTCGCGGCTGCACCACGGGAACAGGCCGACCTGTCGCAGTCTGCGTATGGCCCTGGTGCTCACGCAAGGTGTCGACCAGGTCCCGCAGGTCCTGTGCAAACCGGCTCTGCCCCTGGCGGGCCGCACCCGCAGCCACCTGCAACGCAACCGAGTAGAACCGGGTGTCATCTCCCTCAGCATGACTCTTGACCAGGGCCTTTACCTGATCCGCCGTCGCCAACGATGTCACCTCCCCTCGCCCGAGACGTTCCTCTAGTTGTATTGACCACGGAGGTTGGGTACGGGGCGACACGTGATCGGATGATCTTGGCGTGAGGGAGGGCCTCCGGGTTCGGTGTGGATTGCGA
>NZ_JBFBBZ010000026.1:123089-149157 GCF_040682935.1 Amycolatopsis sp. NPDC051061 | reverse complement strand
GGTCAAGCGTCTCCTGGCACACCTGATCACCACCCCGTTCGACCGCCTCGCGACCTGGGCCTGGTCACACTGGCGCCGACGCCATCAATACCGCGCCCGGCAAGCCCACTACCAGCGAAGAACTGCCAACAATCACGAAGTGCGGCTGGAGTACTAGACGTGAGGGTCTTGGGCGCCGTGAACTGCCGGCGCGAGCGCGCTCCTCAGACTCCGTAACGCGAGGCCCTCCCGGACAGCCCGACCGAGGAGGCGAGGCCGTGGAGCGGATCGTGCACCGAGCCGCCGGTCTGGACGTGCACAAAGATGTGATCGCCGCCGAGGTGCATCTTCCCGGCAACGTGCGGCCCGCGGCTGGACGGCGCCGTGGTGCGGCGCGCGCGATCTGGCCGGATTGATAGATCGGCATCGCCCCGGCCTTCTCTCCTCGTTCACCGCCTGTCACGCCGAGCGAAATTCTAGAGAATCTCTTGACTTCTCGATATTTTAGCTTAAAGTTGTGGGTAGAGCCAGGTGCCACATGCACACGGAGGTTGCCGATGTCTGACGACAAAGCCGGTCGCGGGGCCGCGATGCTCACGACCGGCAGCGGATCGACCTCGGATGTCACTGACACAGTGCGGGAGATGCTGGTGGCCCGGCCCGCTGTTACGTTCAACGAGTTCGGCTCCCCATAGCGGCAGCCGGGTGGCCGGATCCTCGCGCTGTCGGCTGCGGCGGAGGACCGTCCGGATTGGGCACAACTCGACCGCCACCGCTGCCGAGCCTAGGATCGGCGCACCGGCCGGTACCAGTTTCAGGCGGCAGGCGAGCGCTCGTTGCGCCTCTGCGCCGGCAGGGGCCGCACGACTGGCAGGTGTTCAATCCGGCTGTGGCTCGGTACCTCAAGCCGTATGGCTTACATGAGCGCGCTAGGTGACCACTCGCCAGAGAATCGCGTGGGCTGGACGGTCGGCGCGTTCGAGCGCGGCCCGCATGATCCGGACACCACAGCTGCCGGCGCTTCCGGACGGACCGACCGCGACCGGTGCTCAGAACAGCGCCGGCTTCCACGGCTCGCGTCCCGATTAAGGCGTCCCGATTAAGCAAGTCCAGCTACAGCAACCCCTTCGCGCCAGACCAACGGAGGTCATTCCATGGGCACGCAACTACCGCTCCGCCTGCACCACTACGGCTGGACAGTCGACGACCAGGAAGCCAACCGGCGCTTCTACGAAGACGTGATCGGCCTACCCCTGATTGCCACCTGGACGGAGATCGAAGAGATCAACGGGACCGAGTACGCCCTGTCCCACACCTTCTACGGCCTGGCCGACGGCAGTGCCCTGGCCTTCTTCCAGATGGCCGACCCCGAGGCCCAGCGGGGATTCAACACCGAGATCCACCCCACCCCGATCCGCCACGTCGCCTTGAAGGTGGAGCAGGAGACCCAGGACGCCATCCGCGAGCGCCTCGCAGAGGCCGGCTACGCGGAGCCGACTACTTTCGTGGTCAACCACGGCTACTGCGTTTCGCTCTACACCGTGGATCCCAACGGGCTGCAACTCGAGTTCGCCGTCGACCATCCCGATGTGGAACAGATCAACGCCGAACGGCTCCGCACGGCGCACGCCGACCTCGCTCGCTGGCTCGCCGGCGACCACGCCAGCAACAACGCTTGGCGCGCTCAGACGAACAAATAGCCGTACCGAGCGGGCGGCGCCGCCACTGGGCGAAGCACAGCCATAGCCCGCGTTGGTGGCTGGCCGCTTCGGCTCTGATAGTTACAATCGCGCCGTCGCCGGCCTGAAGGTGATCCATGAGCCATCATCTGATGGGCCGGCGACGCAAGCTCCGATCGCCTCCCCTCCCCCGGGTAGACGCGTGCGTGCGGTCCCAGGTTGTACCGCCAGAATGAGAGACGTCATGAAGTGGGCCACCTATATTTCTCCCGTGACCCGTGCCCACCGTGCCGGGCTGATCGTCGACGACCGGATCTTCGGCCTCGAGCAGGGAGTAAGCCTTCTCGGTCTCCTCGGCGACGACGGCTCGGCATTGGTGGCGGCAGGCGAAAGGGCAGTGAACGATCCCCGCGAGGTTGTCCTGGTCGAGGATGTCGAATTGTGCGCGCCGATCCCTCAGCCGCCGTCGATCCGAGACTCCGCTTCGTTCGAAGCGCATCTGCGCGAGGGGTTCGCTGCCCTCCACCTGCCGTTCGACTTCGACAATTGGTACGAGCACCCGATGGTGTACTTCACCAACCCGCACGGGCTGACCGGATCCGGTGCACCGATCTCGGCCGCTGCCGGTTCGCAGTGGCTGGACTACGAACTCGAAGTAACCGCGATCGTAGGCAGGGAGGGAACCAACGTCGATGTCGCCGAGGCGGAAGATCTGATCGTCGGTTACTGCGTCTTCAACGACTGGAGCGCGCGCGATATCCAGGGTTATGAGGTGAAGTTCCAGGTCGGTCCGTTCAAGACGAAGGACTGGGCGATGACCACGGGCCCGTTTCTCGTCACCAAGGACGAGCTCGAACCCTTTCGGAAGGGCAACTCGTTCGATCTCGAGATGAAGGCGTCCGTCAATGGTCGGCAGTACAGCAAGGGGAATCTGTCGGACATGTACTGGAGCTTCGCCGAGCTTGTAGCGTATTCGACTCGCGGAACCTGGGTAAAGCCAGGCGATCACATCGCGTCGGGCACAGTGGGCACCGGCTGCATTCTCGAGCTGTCCGCGACGAAAAGCCTGGAAGAATACCCATGGCTCGTCGTCGGCGACGAAGTAACCCTCGAAGTCGAGGGTCTCGGGCGGATCGTCAACCGCCTTGCCGAGCCACCCCCCATTCGGGAGTTGCACCGAAGGGCGTGAAGCCGTCGACGTTTCGCAGAAGCCGACATGAAAGACGGACGCATGTATATCGGTGACGCCTTGACACTCACGACCGTACCTGCTCTGCTCACGGCAAGGGCGGAGGCGAATCCCGACGATCGGTTCGTCGGGTTCGGGGACGAGTCGGTCTCTTACGGTCAGATGCGGGCCAGGGCGGAGCAGGCCGCGGCGTCCCTGGCCACGGCGGGCGTCGGTCGTGGGGACCGGGTCGCGATCATGCTCCCCAATTGCCTGGAATTCCTCGACATCTGGTTCGGAGCGGCCCTTCTCGGCGCGGTGTTCGTGCCGGTGAACATGGGTTTGAAGGGTGATGGTCTCCGCTACGTCGTCGAGCACTGTGAACCACAGGTGATCGTCGTCGACGAGTCCGTCGTGGCGACCTTGCGCGCCGCGCTGCCGGAGGGCGCCACCCCGGCGTTTTGTTTCGTTCGCGGTACAGCGTTTCCGGGATGGGCATCCCTCAGCCATTTCCTTGCCGGCTCATACGCCGCTCCCCGGCTGCCCGCTGTCTCATCCGACGAGCCGGCATCGGTTCTGTACACGTCGGGCACAACAGGACCGCCCAAGGGCGTCCTGAACTGTCACAACGCTTACGCCACCGCGGCGTACGAGTTCACGCAGCGCTGTGTGCGGGTCCGCGGCGATGACGTCCTGTACACGAGTCTCCCGCTGTTCCACGTGAACGCGCAGATGCTGACCACCTGCGGTTCCCTCGTCTCCGGGCGGCCGATGGTGCTGGCTCCGCGGTTCAGCGCGTCCGGATTCCTCGAGGACCTGCGCCGCACTGGAGCAACGGTGTTCAACTACATCGGCGCGATGCTCACGATGATCGCCAAGCAACCCGAGCAGACGGCCGACGCGGACAACCGGGTGCGCCTGGCTGTCGGCGGGGCCGCACCGGAGGCGTTGTGGCCCGCCTTCGAGAAGCGCTTCGGCCTGCGGCTCCTGGAGATCTACGGACTCACGGAGACGGCCACGTTCTGCCTGGGCAGCCCACCCGACGACATCCGGGTCGGGAAGCTCGGCCTGCCAACGAGCTGGTCGGAGGTGCGGGTCTTGAGGAGCGACGGAACCGAAGCGGCCGACGGTGAGCCCGGTGAGATAGTGATCCGGAGCAAGCGGCCGGATGTCCTGTTCCACGGCTATTTCAAGAACAGCGCCGCGACTCAGGCCGCCATGACCCTTGGCTGGTTCCACTCCGGGGACCGCGGAAGACGCGATCCTGACGGCTATTTCGTCTACCTCGACCGGCTCAAGGACTCGATCCGCCGCCGCGGCGAGAACATCTCCTCCTATGAGGTCGAACAGATCGTCAACGCTCATCCGTCCGTCGCCGAGTGTGCGGCGATCGGTGTGCCCTCTCCGCTCGGCGAGGAGGACGTCCTGATCGTGGCTGTGCCGAAGCCCGGCGCCGACCACCTCGATCCCGCGCAGCTCGTGGCATTCTGCGGCGAGCGCATGGCACCGTTCATGGTGCCGAGATACGTGCGCTACGTGGATCAGCTGCCGAAGACCGCCACCGAGCGTGTACAGAAGTACGTTCTGCGTGGGGTCGGTACCGCGGGATCATGGGATCGAGAAGCCCTGAATACCGACATCGCCTGACGGGTACCGTCCAGCCGGACGGCTCTCGGTCGGACCGGGAGGTCAGCTGGGGACTGCGAGCCGGGTGGCCGCCTCGTTCAGCGCGTCGGTGGTGCGCTGGATGTGCTGCGCGACCAGGCACGCCGCGTTCATCTCGTCGCGAGCCACCACGGCATCGAGGATCTGGCGGTGCTCCAGCGCGACGTCGCGGTCAGCGTCCGGGGCCATCGACCCGGACCACCACCGGTAGAGCGACGCCGTTTCGCGCAAGGACGTCGCGATGGACAGGAGCGTTCCGTTCCCGCAGCCTTGCAAGGTCGCGTGGTGGAACGCCTCATGCGCGTCGACCCAGTCATCGTTGATCTCCCCGGCCTCCGTCATGGCCGGGGTACGGGCGAGGGTGTGGTGTGCGGCGATCACCGACGACTCCCACTGGAGGTCGCCGCGCGCGATCGCGCGACGCACCACCAAGCTCTCGATCTCGACCCGCGCCTCGGTAATCTCGTTGAGGTCGGCCAGGTTCAGCGTGCGAACTCGAAAGCCCTGCTGCGGCAGGGCGACGGCCAGGCCTTGCTCGGCGAGGCGCATCAGCGCCTCGCGCACCACCGACTGGCTGACGGTGAAGCGGTCGGCCAGCTCGACGAAACGCAGCCGGGAGCCGGGCGGGAGCGCGCCACGGAGGATCTCCTTGCGGACTTCCTCGTAGACGAGTTCGGATCGGGTCGTCGAGATGCGGCTGGGCATGTCTCATGCTACCTAAGGATTATGGGATTATCTCGAGATATGGGGGCGAACACGGACCGGATCAGGTTCCCACGCCGGCCGGCACAAATCGCTGCCTGAGCTCGCCGATCCCTTCGACCCAGCTGCGCAGCTCATCGCCTGGCCCCAGGTAGCGCGGAGGCGTGCGGCCCGCTCCGACTCCCGACGGTGTGCCCGTGAAGATCACGTCTCCCGGGTACAGGGTGACGATCGTGGACAAGTACGCCACCAGTTGCGGGACCGAGTAGATCAGGCTGGACGTCCGCGCCTTCTGCATCTGTTCACCGTTGACGGCGCAGCCGATCTCCAGGTCGTCCGCATCGGGCAGCTCGTCGGGCGTGACAAGCACCGGCCCGGTCGGGGAGAAGCCGAGATGCGACTTGGCCAGGCTGAACTGCGGCACCGGCCCACGCAGCTGCAGCTGCCGTTCGGACAGGTCCTGGCCTGCGGTCAGGCCGGCCACGTGATCCCACGCCCGGACGGGGTCCACGCCGCGCGCGGTGCGCGAGACGACCGCCACCAGCTCGACCTCCCAGTCGACGGATCCGGCGGGCAACGGCACGTCGGTGACAGGTCCGGAGAACGAGCTGGGGTACTTGGCGAAGACGGTCGGCTCATCCGGCAGGTCAGTGACGCCCCCCTCGGCGGCGTGGTCCCGGTAGTTGAGGCCGATGGCGAAGACCTGATGGGGAGCGGGGGCCACCGGGCCCAGAAGCCGCGAGTCGCACATGCTCACTTCGGATCCAGCGGGGGCCGGCTCGCCTTGCCCCTCCGCCCATCGCCGCAGTTCGTCGAACGATTCGTAGGCAGCCTGCGGATCCGGGCCGAACCGGCCGTCGCTCGCGTCGGCGACATCCACGGGGCCGTCGGCGACGAGGAGGGTCAGACGACCGTCGACGTTGGCGATACGCATGGGCAACTCCCGCTGTAGGTGTGTCGTAAGTCGATGCCGAGACGGCGTCTCGTCCCTGATCACCCGTCACCGCTGGTGAGGTGGGCTAGAGAATGCTGCAGTCGGCCTTCCTTGATCGGGAGGCAGGAGTCGGGGAACTCGGGGACGATCTCGACGTCCATCGCGGCCAGTCCGTCGAGGAACGCCGGCAACCGGTCCATCGCCCCGGTGTCCATGTCGTGCACGACCACGACGGACCAGTCGGTGCGGGCGACGTCCGCCAGAGCGCGGTCCACCCAGCTCGTGGTGTTCTCCCAGTCGCGCGGCAGGCAGTTCCACAGGACGCACGTGTAGCGGTGCTGCCGCAGGTACCGCACGGCCTGCGGGCTGAACACACGCTTGTCTAGGACGCCGCCCGCGGCGTTGGGCCGGAACAGCCGCTCGCCTTCTGTTTCGCTGGTTCCGGCCAACGCGTCGATGTCGTGCTCGATGGCGGTGATCTCCGCGGCCACAGCCGCTTCGGGATCCTCGGCGGCGCCGAGTTGGAGCGCGTGGGTTGCCGTGTGATGGCCGATTCGGTGACCCTCCGCCACAGCCCGCCGCGCAAGGGCCAGGCCACCCGGCTGCTGCAGCTGGGTGCCGACCACGAAGAACGTGGCGGGAGTCCGATGGGCCGCCAGCACCTCGAGCACCTTGTCGGTGACGCCCGGGGTCGGCCCGTTGTCGAACGTGAGCGTCACTCGTCTGCGGTCGATCGCTTCGCCGGACATGGGGACCTCCACAAGGCTTCTCGACGTTGCTCGTATTATCGAGATTACTATCGTATAGTTGCAATAACAAGGAAATCTAGAGATTTTCCTGCTACCCTTCGTCGGTAGCCCCCAGCAAGGAGAGAACGCACCATGAGCGACCTGAAGATCGCGATCATCCTCGGCAGCACACGGCCCGGCCGCAATGGCAAGGCCGTGGCCGACTGGGTACTCGAGAAGTCAGCCGTCCGCACCGGCGCAAAGTACGAGTTGGTGGACTTGGCGGACTATCCGCTGCCGCATCTGGACGAGCCCCTCTCGCCGGCCCTGGGGCAGTACTCGGGCGAGCACACCAAGGCATGGGCCGCGACGATCGCCTCATATGACGGGTTCATCTTCGTCAGCCCGGAATACAACCACTCCACCTCGGGTGTGCTGAAGAACGCGATCGACTACCTGTACGCCGAGTGGCACAACAAGGCAGCGGCCTTCGTCTCCTACGGCACCCTTGGAGGCGTCCGGGCGATCGAACACCTCCGCGCGATCTGCAGCGAACTGCAGATCGCACACGTCCGCCAGCAGGTCTCGTTCTCGGTTTTCACAGACTTCGAGAACTTCTCCGTATTCACGCCTGGGCCCCAGCACGAGGATGCCGCCGAAGTCCTGTTCGACCAGCTCGAGTCGTGGGCCGACGCACTCCAGACGGTCCGCGGCTGAACTGGCGGCTGGTCTCCGACTGCCGGCACTTATCCGTGATCAGCCGGTCAATCTCCCCACCCAGCGGGATTCGATCATCACCGCTTCGGCTGGTGCTCGCGGGCGAGCCCGGCCAGTGCGGCCGAGATGTCGTCGTTCCAGTCCTGGTCGGCTTGGCATGAAGCCAACTCGCCGACGCCGCCACCGACCGGACCATACCGCCCTGGTGCGCAGGCGACGAGGTCTACGGCCGATCCGGCGAACTGCGCACCTTCCTGCAGGACAACGAGATCGGCTACGTGCTGCGCGTCGGGTGTGCTTTCACCACGAACTGGCGCCAGCGATCAGACTGCGCGCCGACGCCGTGGCCACCACGCACCTGAAACAGAAACGGCGGTGGCAGACCTGTTCGGTTGCCGGGTCCAAGGTGAGCGGCGCTACGGGTGGGCCTGGGTCGCGACCTGTTCCGTTCCGGGTTTGATGGAGTCCATCAAGCCTGGATGATGAGGAGCGATGGCCCCACCGAAGAAGTACCCCGATGAGCTGCGTGAGCGGGCGACCCGGATGGCCGTAGAGGCCCGCCGGGAACCGGCGTCTGCGACCGGTGCGATCAAGCGGGTCGCCGAACAGCTCGGAATCCACCCCGAGGCGCTGCGGACCTGGGTCAAACGCGCGGAGATCGATGCCGGCGACCGGCCGGGCATCACCAGCGGTGACGCGGAGCGGATGGCGCAGCTGGAGCGGGAGAACCGTGAGCTGCGGCGGGCGAACCAGATCTTGAGGTCAGCGGCCAGTTTCTTTGCAGCGGAGCTGGACCGTCCGTCGCGATGAAGGTCGAGTTCGTCGACTCCCAGCGGGAAGAACACGGTGTCCAGCCGGTCCTGCAGGCGCTCGAGCAGACGCCCGCCGAGATCGCATCGTCGACCTACTACGCCGCCAAGAGCCGTCCCGAGTCCGCCCGCGCGGCATCCGACCGGGTGCTGACCGACAAGATCGAGCAGGTGCACGAGGACAACTACGGCGTCTACGGAGCCAGGAAGGTCTGGGCCGAGCTGCACCGCCACGGCATCGACGTGGCCCGGTGCACCGTCGAGCGGCTCATGCGCGAGAGCGGGCTGCGTGGCCTGCTGCGCGACAAGTCGCCGCGCACAACACGACCGGCAGCGGAGACCGGTAGGCCCGCTGACCTGGTGAAACGTGACTTCACGGCGACACACGTGAACGAGCTGTGGGTGGCGGACATCACCTCGCCACCAACGAGGGGTGGGTCTACCTGGCCACGGTCATCGACTGCTACTCGAAAATGGTGGTCGGCTGGGCCATGGCCGATCACTACAAAACATCGCTGATCATCACTGCCCTGGATTCCGCGGCCGACACCATCGACATCCATCCAGGATGCATCTTCCATTCCGATCGCGGCGCCAACTACACGTCCTACGAATTCGCCACCACGCTCGCCGGCAAAGGCATGCGGCAATCCGTCGGACGCACCGGAGTCTGCTGGGACAACGCCATGGCCGAGTCCTTCTTCGGCACCTTGAAGAACGAGTGGACAAATCGCATGACGTTCACCATGCGCGCACAGGCACGACAGGAGGTTGTCAAATACATTGAAGGCTTCTATAATCGACAACGTCTCCACTCAGGTCTCGACTACAAGACCCCATTAGAGGTCCACAACGAGTACCTGAGCCGACAGCTTGCAGCATGAATTAGGTACAGGAAAGCTGTCCGGAAATGTCGGGGCGCCTCACTTCGCCCTGGCTCAGCGTCTCGAGATCCACCACACCCCCAAACACGGATCCTGGCTCAACATCGCCGAGATCGAACTCTCCGCACTGACCCGGCAATGCCTCGACCGCCGCATCGACGACCTCGACACCCTCAACGCCGAACTCGCCGCCTGGCAACGCACCATCAACACCGAACGGCGCCAGGTCCGCTGGCAGTTCACCACCGACGACGCACGCGTCAAACTCCGCCACTTATACCCCCAAGGGTTAGCCGCGACGATCTACTAGGTGCCCGGCGGCGTTACCGCCCAGGTGGCCCGGGCCGCCCGTCAGGTGGCGAGGTCGGCGGCGTGGCGGGTCCGCCGCGGCGCCGCGGTACCGGCGGTAGAGATCGTGGGCTACGGCGAGACCGTCGAGGATGGACGGGTGCGCGCGGAGGAGACCGCCGAAGTCTTCCGCGCCGCGTTCTCCGTCGAAGGCGCGCGGCTGGCCGGACTGGGGCTGCCGGTTCCGGTGCAGGACCTGGTGCGGATCACCGCGCGCGACTTCTCCGGCGTGCCGGGCGGGCGGTTGCCCGCCGATGTCGTCGTGACCGTCGACATGCCGCCGGGCGACCTGGGGACGGCGGCGCTGGCTGCGGGCGAACCCGAGTTGATCCGCCGCGCGTTCGCCGCGCTGGATCCCGGAGCGCCGTGAAGCGAGCCACCCTCGAGCGGGGACCGCGGTCAGCTCGGCTGCGGTACCACCAGTTCGGCCTGCTGCCGCTAGTGTACTTCGTCGCGTCGAGCCCGGCGATCCTGCTGCTGTGCGCGGTGGCCAAGGGTCTGGGCATGGGGCCGGCCGTGGCCAACGGGTTCGACCTGGTCAACCAGTTCGTGCCTGCCGAGTCGCTGACTGAGGGGGGATGACGTGGGTGTGGACCAGCCTGCCCGTCGGCTACGGCGTCGGCTCCGCGGTGGTCGGCGTGCTCGCCGACACGTTCGGCGCCCGCGCCGCGCTCACCGTGCCCAGCGCGTGCGGCTTGGCCGTCATGGTGTTCGCCGGAGTCCTCGGCGCGCGGGCCCGCAAGGCCGGCCGGGACCGCCGGTTCGCCTCCGCGGCGGACTGAGGACGTTCCACGTCGATGACGTGAACGTCGAAGAGGCGGTGAGCGCCGACGGCCAGGTGACGGGGCACGCCGGTCAGAACACCGGGATCTGGATGTCCCGGAGGTCGGTGCGGCCGGACATCCCCAGCTTCCGGTAGACGTTGGAGAGGTGGTATTCGATCGTCGACTCGGTCAGGTGCAGGGAATCGGCGATCTCGGCGTTGACGAGACCGGAACGCGCGAGGTTGACGACCTCGCGTTCCCGCGGAGTCAGCTTCGTGCTCGTGCGGGGGTGGGCGTCGCAGCGCCCGATCGCCCGGTCCAAGCGCGTCGCCCACGGCTTATGGTCCGTCGACCGGGCGGTTTCCCGCGAGTCCAGCATGGCGGCCATGGCGGCTGCGTGCTGTTCCTGAAGACCCAGCCGCACGCCGAGTTCGTACTGCGCGCGCATCAGGGTGCTGTGTGCGCCACTGCGGGCGAGCAGCCCGACCGCCTCCTGCAGGACAGCCGTGCCCGCCTCGCCGGCGGAAACGTGGGCGGACGCCCGCAGCGCGGTCCCGATCGCTCTCGGGGTCCCCCAACGACGAGCTTGGTCGAGCTCCCGTTCCGCGAGGAGGGCGGCGAGGGTCTTCCGGCCGGAGGCGGTCGCGCACAGCGCCGCGTGTGACTGCCACGGGATCACGGCGGGGTTGGTCACGCCCCAACCGGCGAATTCGCTCCCGCAGGCGATGAAGTCGTGATACGCCGCCTCGGCGCGGCCGGCGGCCTGGCGCAGGGCACCGCGCGCCGCCAAGACTTCGGCCCGGTCCACGACACCGGCCAGGTCGCCCTGGAACCCGTGGTCGTGGACGAGCACCTCGGCGCGGTCGAGTTCGCCGAGGTCGACCAGCGCGTCGATGGTCCAGGCAGCGGCGACCTCGGTGAACTGGTCTTGGACAGCGCTGCGGAGGAAGTCCTCGCAGATCCGGATGGCCGCCTCCGGCCGGCCGCCCAGGGCGGTGATCCGGGCGCGCAGGACGACGATCGCCGATGATTCGCCCCAGCCGGCGCGTGTCCGGGCGCGCTCGAGGTGGTGTAGCGCAGTCTCCCCTTCATCGGCGTAGGCAAGGGTGAGCATGCTGTACCAGAAGGTGCCGAGATCTCGCCAGGTGAACGACTTCAACGCCTTGTGCACCATCTCGACCGCGGTCTGCCGATCGGAGCCGCGGTTCACCAGCAGCATCGCGCACGTGGCGATCAAGCGTTCGGCCGGTACCGAGTGACCGTTCCGGCCGGCGGTCTGCGGGCCCGGACGTGGGCTGCCCGCGACGTAGACCAGCCCGCCGAGATCGGGCCCGACGATGTCGGGAGACGCGATGGCCAGCACGTCGCGCAAGGTGTTCATGGCCGCTTCGTCGGCCTCGCTCCAGCGACCCAGTTCGCTGAGCCGGGCCCGCTCCACCCGTGCTGCTTCCAAGGCGGTGAGCGCGGCCGCAGCGTCTTCGGGCTTTTCCGCTGTCGCCACCGCGCCTCCGTTCGCCTCCGGGTGTCGTCCCGCATCACCTGTTCAGGAGCCCTGACCACGCACCGTGGAGTGTCATCTCATCGTCGCACGACCGACAGGCGCAATCCCGACTCACCCGAAAGGTGGATGAAGGCGTGGTCGCCGCACGCGGTTCAAGCGTGGGGCATGGGGAGGTGCTCAGCTCGTCTTCGTCCAGCGGGGCGGTCTCCTAGCCGAGCGCGGCACCGGCCCGGCTGATGCGCTCCCGGCCCCACATCGGGATCGTGGCGGGGAAGTTGGCCACCAGGCCGGGAACCACCGCCCGGACCACGTGCACGCCCGCAGCAGCCATGTCGAAGGTCGTCAAGTCGACGCGGATGACTTCGAAGCCCTGTGCCTCGACCTTCGCCCGCAGCGCGGCGAGGGAACGGTCGGCCAGCCGGGCGGCCGGCTCCGCCTGCGGTGGCGCGTCCGTCCCAGACCCGATCCGCGACGTGCCGCGTCGCCCGCGGGTCGAGGTTCGCCTGCAGCTGGCACATCAGGTCGACCCCGTCGTGGAAGTCTTCGCGGTAGCTCGCGAGGTAGGCGCGGTCCGCTCGCCACTGCTTGAGGTTCCGGGCGCTCTGCACGTTCGCCCGACGATCCGGGCATAGGTCTGCTCGTCGTCCAGCGAACGGCAAGAGGTCTGCAGGCTGTATGCCTCGGCCACCGCCTTGAACGCCGCGTCCACGAAGACCGGGCGGACCGCGGTGCCGATGGTCACCCAGCCCGTCTCGCGGTCGCGCACCAGCCCCGCGGCGATCGGCACGCCGAACACGTTGGGGCAGCGCGAGCACGCGCGGTTCGAACCGGGTGCCAGAGGTGTGCATCCGCGACCAGACGTCCGGTGGGAGCGAAACCGGCGGCAACGCGACGCGGTGGCTCCACCAGGTCATGCTCGTGTCGCGTTCGATCACCTCTTCGAGTCCGGACACGGTCGCCGAGTCCAGCGACGTTCCAGCGGCGACACCGGTCAGGTTCGGGTAGCAGTACCGGGGCTCGTCCGGACGGTGGCGGTGCCAGTCGACGAAGGCCAGGAAAGCCGGCACTCAGACCGGCCGGTCGCGGGTCACCGACCTGCCGAGCACCCACGCGGCTTTGCTGTCGCGGCGGAACGGGGCGAAGGGGAACCCGCGGGTCGCGTGCTGCCGAGGGGAGTACAGCGCGAGCTTGCCGGGATGCACAGCGGTTTCGCCGGCCGCGCGAGAGCGTCGTAGGTCGTCGCGACGATGCGGGTGTGCGGCCCGGGCCAGTTGCCGCAGTACCGTTCGACGGCCTCGCCGATCGCGGCGGCGTGCGCACCCGCCGGACCGTCCCAGGAGGGCCCGAACGCCCGCCGGTCGTTCGGCCAGTCGAGCAGGCGTCGCATGTCGGCGACCTCGGCGACGGCCAGGTTCAGGTCTTTCGGGATCAGCGTTTCCTCGGCGGATACATCGCTGACTTCGAGAACGACCCGGCTTGCGGGTCGACGAGGCCATCCGGGAAATCGCCGACCGGTGTTGTCGGCGCTTTCCGATCCGGTAGCGGAAGCACTGGATGGCGTTCGACCGTGCGGTTCACCGAATCGAACTCGACTTCGGTGTTGTCGATCTCGGAATGGCCGGTTCCCGCTTCCAGTCACGATGCGAAAACGGCCGATGCGGACTTGGTGATCCATTGCAGCTCGTCTTCGGCAAGAGAATCGTCGGGGCGCTGCGCCCAGAAGGCGGTGTCCTCTTCCGGTGTGCGCGTCGCCGCCCGGCGGTGGCCGAGCAGGTCGCGGAAGCCCACCGTCGCTCCAGGGGTCACCGCCGGACCCAGGTATGCGCGAGAGCCGTGCGTGCGCAGGCGCACCCACGGGATCATGTCCGAGTACCGCTCGTCGAGCGCCAGCAGCTCGTCTTTCGCGGGGTGGTCGAACGCCGCGAAGACCACGTCGGCGCCGGCCGGCCCGGTCTGTAAGTCGAACCGCTCGGCCCGGCGGACCGTGCAGCCGGCGTTTCCGGCCTGGGAATGTCGATGTCGCTTTCTTGCTCCGGGCGCCGTCACCGCCCGCCGATCCACGCGGGCGGGCGACGGCGAATCGGGTCCCGGCATCCTCGATCGGCTGGGCTACCAGCTGCCGCCCGGGCGGCAGCGACGAGCCGGCGATATGGTGGGTCCTGGCTTTCCCCGGACCCACGCGGATCCTTATGGGATGCGGAGTCCGAGGGGCTCCGAAGCCGGCCACGGCCGATATGGACCGGACTGCGACGGCAGTCCGGCGAGCAGTGTGTTCCGCCCGACGCGAGAACCACGGGAGTGGGTGAGGGGTGCGGCGACCACCGTGCGCGGCCGCGCGAAGGACCGGGCGATGACCGCGGACCCGTCCTCACCGGACCCGGGCCGTTCGGTGGTCCCCGGCGGCGGAAGTATCCGGTGGCGGGTGCCGGTCCTCGGCTTCTTGGTGGTCTTCCTCGACGGTTTCGCGGGGGTGACGCTCAACGTGGTCGTTCCCACCCTCGTCCGCGAGTGGGGGGTCGATGCCGCCGGGTTCACGCTCCCGCTCGTCCTCACCGCCGCCGGGACGGTGGCCGGCTACCTTGGCTCGGGCTGGGCCAGTGCACGCCTGGGACGCCGCGCGGTGATCCTGGCGGGCACGGTGGTCGTAGCGGCCGGATCGGCGTGGGCCGCCACCACCGCCACCTTGCCCGTGCTCTCCGCGACGAGACTGCTGACCGGGCTGGGGCTGGGGCTCATCGTGCCGCCGATGACCTCGCTGGCGGTGGACCACGGGCCGCTGCGGCGCCGGGAGATGATCACCGCGATTGTCAGCCTGGGCCTCGGGGTGGGGCCGACCGTGGCGGGGAGCACCGCCGGTGGCCTGATCCGGTCTTTCGGCTGGGAGTCCGTGCTGTGGGTGGCGGCGGCCCTTCCCGTGCTGCTCCTTCCCGTGTTGTGGTGGGGGGTCCGGGAGCCGGCCGGCTCCGGTCACCGGAAGCGTGGCCGGGACACGGCCTCGGTCCGCCTCCTGTTCGCGCGTGGACGCCGTTCGGTGACGCTCCTGCTGTGGGCGATCTCCTTGCTGGTCATCACGTCGATCGGGGTGGTGACGACCTGGGCGCCGGTGCTCCTGGTGGACTACGGCACGAGCCCGGCCGGAGCTCCGGCGGGAATCGCCGCCTTCGGCCTCGGCGGAACGATCGGCGGCGCCATCCTGGTCCTGGTGACCACGCGGTTCCGGGCCGCGGACGCCATCGTCGTGACCGCGGCGATCGGCGCGCTCTTCCTGCTCGTCATCGCGCAAGCGCGCCCGGGCGGCATCGGCCTGCTGGCCCTGCTGGGCGGTGTCGGGTTGTGCCTGATCGCCACGGTCAACGGTCTCACCGCCGCTGCCGTGTCGAGGTACTCCGCTCCGCTGCAGACCACCGCGGTCGGCTGGACCATCGCTCTCGGTCGCTTCGGCGGGATCATCGGCCCCGCCTACGGCGGAGCGCTCGCGGCGCTGCAGTTCCCGTCGAGCCGCATTGTCCTGGGCACCTGCGCGATCATGGCGGTGACGGCATTGCTGAACGCAGTTCTGGCGGTCAACGTCCGAAGGTCGCGAACACCGGCGTGAGTCTCACTCGGCCCGGCGGACGGCGTGGAACATCCACATGTCCTCCCCGCCCCGGCCAGGCTGCCAGTGATCGGGTACCAGCCTGCCGAGGGAGTTCTCGTGCGCGGCGAACGTCGACTGCGTGACGTCCCACGTCGCCGGCGGCGGCCAGCGTGCCGGGGGTACGCCGGGGCCCAGTGCGGTGTGCGGCAGGATCCCGTCGCTGACGATGCTCGCGTCCCCGGGCGCTTCCGTCTCGGTCCGGTTCCGGGCGACGAAATCCGCTCGCTCGTGCGGGGTCGAAAGCGCGTAGTCACCTGTCAGGAAGATAAGGGGCGCCCCACCGGCGGCGATCTCCCCGACGACGTCGTCGCACGAGCGGCGGGTCCAGGTAGAACAGCAGCCCTTCGAGGAGCCAGGACGACGGCTGGGTGTCGTCGAAGCCGGCCGCCGCCAGTGCGTCACGCCACTCGCCCGTCGCATCGCCGATGACCTTGACGCGGTCGGCGGTCGGCGGCAGCCGGGCACGGGCGAGCAGCTCGTCCTTGAAGGCGTGGATCTCGGCGCTGTCGATCTCGAAGATCCGCGTGCCCGGCGGCCAATCCATCCGGAAGGCCCGGCCGTCGAGACCTGATCCGATGAGGACGATCTGACGGACCCCGGCTGTCGCGGCCGCCCGGAGGTGGGTATCGAAGAAGTGGCTGCGGACCATGACGTAGTCAACCATCATCCGGGTCAAGAGCGAAGTCGTGTTCACGCCGTCCGCAAGGTAGTCGAGGTCGTCATCGGGCACCTCGTCGGCCAGGGTGACGACGAGCTGCGCGAGCGGATTGTCGAACAGCGCGTCCGGGCGGCTGCCCTCGACTGCGCGCATCGCCGCTGTGGCCACCGCGCTGCCCGCGATGGATGCCGGAATTCTGAGCTTCTTCATGGATGAACCGTCGTCGAGGCGCCGCGACAGGGTGACCAGCAGGGCGAAGCCCTCGTCACCCATGATCCGCCGCGTCTCCCGGTCGATGCGCGCGAAGGACTCGCGTCCCCCGTCGAGGAGTTGCCGGCCCCCATCGGCGATGGTGATCAGCTCGCGCCTTCGGTTGGCCGGGTCGATCGTCTTGCCGATCAGGTCGAATCTCTCCAGTCCGGTAGCAGCTGGGTCATGTAGTTGTGCCACCGTCGAGGGACGCGTTGTGAACAAGATTTCCGCGGCCGTCTGGGGTGCCCCGGACGTGACCCACTATGGCACGGCCAAGGGCGGCGTCTTCGGGTTGACCCGCAACCTGGCGGTCGCCGGAGCCGAGCGCGGGATCGCGGTCAACGCCATCGCCCCAGCCGCGAGCACGAGGATGACGGACGCCACCGCGGCCTCGGTGGACCCCGAAGTCGTCGAAGCGATGCGGCAGACCATGCCGGCCGAGCTGGTGGCACCGGTCGCCCTGTACCTCGCGCACCCGGCGTGCCGGTCGACCGGCGAGACGCTCCGGGCCTCCGGTGGACGGGTTTCCCGGCTCGCAGTCGTCGGCAGCCGCGGTACCGGCGACCCGCAGCTGACCCCGGAGAGCCTCGTAGCCGGTCTCGACGACCTCCTCGATCTGTCGGACGGCGAGGTCGTGCCACTGCAGGGGTGACGGGGACCGTCGGTCGAAGGGGCGCATCCGCACCTCGATCGCGAGCTGTGCGGCGTCGATGTTCACCAGCGCCTCCGCCAGCGCGTCCGCCTCGAAGCTGCCGCCGTCGCGCGCGTCCAGCAGAGCCGCGCGTTGCGCCTCGAGCACAGCCAGCCGGCGGCGGCCGGTCGCCGCCGGATCATCGCTCGCTGGCGCGCCCTCGGGCTGAACCGGCCCCGGGACACTGTCCCCGGCCCGCCGCAACACCTCGAGCAGCCGCACCCGGTCGGCCTCGGCCTGCTCGTCGGCGACCTCCGGATCCGGCGACGGACTCGCGAGCACCCGCAGCAACGCACCGATCGTCCCGCCTTGGAGGAGCAGAGAAAGCGTCGCGACCGCGAACGCCACGAGCACGAGCACCGACCGCTGAGGCGTGTCCGCGGGCAGCGTCTGCACCGCGGCCACCGTCACCGCGCCGCGCATGTCCGCCCAGACCACCGTGGCACCCTCGCGCCAGCGAGCGGGACGCGGCGGAAGTATTCGATGTCGGCGAGAACCCGGTGATCCGGGAGGAGAACCAGTCGAGCTCACGCTGGGTCGCCGCGCGCTTCCGCCCCCGCGGATTGACTTCCGCGAACGCCTCCTCCTGTCCCTCCGGCGTCGTCAACCGCTGCTGGATGTCCGTCATCCGGCCCTGCATCACCTGGTGGCGCCGCCTGCCCAGGCACAGAAAGCCCAGCAGGGGCGCGACGTAAGCGGCACGGACCGCCACGGTCAGGATCAGGGCGCCGACCGCGACGAGCACGGCCGATCCGACACCGGCGTCGTCGTGTGAGACCCCGGCGATGATCGCCCGGATCTGCAATCCCATGGTCAGAAACACGGCGCCCTCGAGGACGAGTTCGACGGTCCGCCAGTTCTGCGAGTCCGAGAGCCGGTCGCGAGCGGACAGATCGCGTGGTGCGCGGATGCCGGTGACCAGGCCCGCGACCACCGCCGCCACGAGCCCGGAGGCGTGGAGCTCTTCGGCCGGCACCGACGCCGCGAACGGTACGGCGAACGAGATGACGGTGTTGACCGTCGAGTCGGTGATGCGGCGGCGGATCAGGAGGGCCAACCGGCCGGTGAGCCAGCCGACCAGCACCGCCACTGCCGCCGCGTACGCGAAAGTGCCGAGCGCACCCCAAAAGGAGAACGACGCGGCGATGGCGACGATGGCGGTGCGGAGCAGGACGAGCGCCGTGGCGTCGTTGAGGAGGCTCTCGCTTTCCAGCATCACCACGACCCGTTTGGACACCGCGGTCCGCCGGATGATCGAGGTCGCCACCGCGTCGGTCGGGCTGACGACGGCCCCGAGCGCGACGCCCCAGGCGAAGCTCAGCCCGGGGATGACGAGGGCGAAGAGCGCCCCGAGGATCAGCGAGCTGGCTACGACGAGCAAAACCGACAACCCGCCGATCGCCCGAATCCGCGCCGGAAGTTCATCGCCGGCATGGCGACCGCGGACGAATAGAGCAGCGGCGGCAGGATCCCGGACAGGTGGATGTCGACCGCGGCGAGCGGCGGCAGGAAGCTCGCGCCGACGCCGGCGACCACGAGGACCAGCGGCGCCGCGACCCCGAGGCGTGGGCCGAGCACGGCCGCGGCGGCGATCACCGCCAAGCCACTGACCAGCACTACGAGCAGTTGAGTCACGCGATCATTCTGGTAGGAAGCCGGCCACCGATCGGTCGCGCGGTACCGCCGTTGCGAACAGCACGTGGTCGTTCAGCCGGCGACAGGCGAACAGCTGGAAGCGACCTACTGGTGGCGCAACATCCGCGAGCGGCTCAGGTTCGCCCCAGCCGCGGCCGCCGGGTGCTGTTCGGCGCGACGGCGCTCGGCCGGAGGTCCCGCACACCGTCGTGTCACGTGCGCTAAACCGCCTCTACCAGCGCTCCGGGATCCTCTGCAACGTCGCGGACAGCGTAACGACGCTGCACGGGGCCTGAGTCAGCACTTCGAGCGGTACTGAATCGAAGTCCGCGGCTCGCTCCGCAGCCGAGGCCGCCGCCGGTGGCGGGCCCACCGCCGGGTTGTTCGGAGCGCAGGACGTGGGCCGGCCCCCTCACCAGTTGAGCCGGCGTCAGAACGTGGCGTCAATGCAAGCCAGACGGTCGCCTGCGGTACCCGCTTTGCCTGGCTCGGTGTGCGTGTGGCTCGCGTGGATGACCACCGCGTTGGCCTGGTGCGGGCGGAAGGTCCAGTCGGCCGAGGCGGACGCGGAGGCGTCACCGCTGTCGTCGGTGACGAGGTCGAGCCACACTTCGTTCTGCGCGTTCGCGAACGCGGGGTCCACCGAAGGGCTGACGGGATCCTTCTGGTTCTGGTAGTGCGGCCCCGAGTCGGCGGGCTTCGGGCCGCACGCCGTGGTGTGCACGTGGGCTCCGAAGGCGTGGTTCGGCGGGAGGCTGTGCACGTCCAGGCTGATCGTCGTCTTCCCACCCGTGACCGACGCTGTGACTGAAGCTTCCGCACCCACGGGAACCACCTTCGCGTCGTAGGTCACCGCTCCCGGCTGTGCGCCGGCGGTGGCCGGGTTGCCGAACTTCGCGTTCGCGAGCGGCGCGACGGCGGTGGTCGCCTGCGGGGCGCCCGGCCGTTCTTGCGAGCAGCCGGCCACCGCGCAGATGGCGAGCGTCACGCCCGCGGCGAAAGCAATTTTGTTGGTCATATCGTTCCTCCATGTTTTGTGCCGGCGCGATAAACCGGACCACGTCGATGATCACATGAGAGTGCCGGCACGATAACAGGTGGAGGAAATCGAGCCAACCGCGCTGCCTTGATTGCGCTGGCTGCCAGCGAAACGGTCGATTCCGCGTACTTTCGGCCAATCGATTTACCCCGCGGTCACCCGCCCGCGGCAACCTGCCTGCCGCGGGCGGGCATCGGCTACTTGTCCCCGAAGCGGATCGAGGCGACCTGCTTCTCGAACCCGATCGTGCCGAGATCGGCCACGCTGCCGGTAATGACGGCCGATTCCCCGGTGCAATTCGGGCCCTTCCAGAGCTTCACCGGGCCGCCGACCAGGACAATGGACACCGCGAGCTGGGGCAGGGGAACCGCGACGCACCCGGGACCGCGCACGCCGGCAGAGCCGTTCGGTTCCGTGAAGTTCTTGCCGGAGTCGATGGTCGCGGAGCCGTTGCCGAGCCGGACATCGGTGGCCGGCGCGGACGTGGGGGCCGCCGGAGGCGCCGCCGGCTGTGCGGTCACCTTGGTCCCGGTGGGCGACACGGCGAACCACGTGCCGCCCACCCCCTGGCCCTTGACGTCCCCGGGCTTGCTGTCGCCGCTGAACCGGTACACCGGCCAGCCGCCGATGGTCACCTGCCGGCGTCCGTCGGCCCGGGTGACGATGCCGACCGTCGCGGTGGACACGCCGTTGACGAAGATGCGCGAGCCCGGCTTCACGAAGACTGGCGGCCACTTGGTGGCGCAGTCACCGTTGCAGGTGGACGTCGGCGGCTTCGCGCTGTCCTTGTCGAAGCGGTACAGCGTCATCCCGGCGCCGTCGTTCACGATCGGGTTGAGCCCGCCGGCCGATCCCCGGGTGAGCTGGATCCACTTCATCGCCGCGTCGTCGGTGCGCTGGCCCTTGAAGTTGTCGCCGGCGGTCATGTCCGCGCCGTTTTCCTTGGCAGTGCCGGTCTTGTAATCGACGCCGGTCGCCTGATCGGTCCCCGTCGGCGACGCCTGCGTCTTGCCGCCGTCCGGGGTCACGCCGAACCAGGTGCCGCCGACGCCCTGCCCCTTGGTCTGCCCCGGCTGCGCGTCACCGCTGAAGCGGTACAGCGCCCAACCGCCGAGAGTGATCTGCGTGCTGCCGTCCTGGCGCTTCAGGAAGCCGACGGCGTCGCGGTCGACGCCGTTGAGGAAGATCTTGCCGCCGGGTTTCAGCGTAACCGGCGGCCACGTCTTGGCGCAGTCACCGTTGCAATTGGACGTTGGTGGCTTCGTGCTGTCCTTGTCGAAGCGGTAGAGGACGAAGCCTTTCGCGTTCAGCACCACCGGGTTCAGGGCGCTGGCCGATCCCGCGTCCAGTTCGACCCAGTCCGTGGGGTCCGTGCCCGGAGCGGCGAAATCGCCGGTGTTGTCCGGAGCGCTGTTCGCGCGGGCTGTGCCCACCTTGAAGTCGGCGAGCGCCACCTCCGAGCTGGCTCCGGTGCCGGGCGCCGGCTTGGCCGTGGTGTCCTCTCCCGACGCATTGCAAGCGGTCACCGCGACAACACTGGCTGAAGCCAGAGTAGCCAGTAAAGCCGTTCGAATACGAAACATTCTCACTTCCCTTCTGGGCTGACTCCGTCACCTCGACGAGAGCCGGATATTCTCCAAACGAGAGTGGAACTCGCCAAGGTTCACCTTTTGCGATATCGGTGGGAAGCGTGCCCATTCGGGCATGGCGCCTGGCTAATCTCCTCTTATCCGCCTCGTGTTTCGCAGAGTGGGCGCTCGCCAGGTGAGACGATGCCCCCGTGGTCAAAGGCGGTCGCCTGCCCGCAGGTCCGGACTTTTCCGGAGTTCGGTTTCGGGCGGTGCCGAAAACCGTTTACCACTTCGATGCCGAAGCTGTCCGACGTAAATCCGGTAAAATCGGGACGAGTGGTCCGGCCTGGGGCGGGGTGGGTGCGAAGACCTCAGCCGCGCTCATCCGGACGCGACCTGATACCCCGCTGCAGGTGCCGCATCAGGCTGTCGGCGAAGTCCTCGGTCAGCGGCTGGTCGGGGATCAGCAGACGGTGGTAGCCCGCTCCCCACACCTGGTCGACCACGGTTTCGGGGTCCACGTCGGCGCGGATCTGGCCCCGGGTCCGCGCCCGGTCGACGGCGAGCGCGCGCGGCGGGGGCCGGAGTACACCTCGCGGAAGGCCGCGGTCAGTTCGGGATCGGTCTGGGCTGGCCGATCAGTTCGGCGATGGCTCGTCCGGCGGGACCGCGAAGCACCTCGACGAACGAGCGCACCTGGGTCCGCAAATCGGCTTCGATGTCGCCGGTGTCGGCGACATCGAGCCGGTGTTCGACGGCGTGGCGGTATCCGTCGAGCGCCAGCGCGCGCCCTTCGACTGCCACCACTTGTAGAGCGTCACCTTGCTCGCCCCGGACGCCGCCGCGACGCGTTCCATCGTGAACGCCGCCATGCCCTCATCGAGCAAGAGCCGGCCGGCGGCGTCCAGGACCTCCGCCCGGACTTGGGCGGCAGGACGTTGTCCCCGGCCTCGCCGCACCGGGACGAGGGGTTCTTCGCGGGTCACCTTTGTCCTCCTTGGGGGCGACATATGAACGCATCGTACGCAGTAGTCGGTGACCTCGCGGAACTTCGAGTGTGAGCCAGGTCGCCGCCGCTTATGTGGACGAAGCGTTCATTTCCGGCTGGCTTCGTCGGAACCTCATCTCGGCACTCTGTGGTGCTGCTCCCGCTGACCGATGCGAAGCCTGCCACCGTCCCGGGCGGACGGGTCTGCATCTGGACCTCGAAGGTGACGCGTCTGCATAGGTCCTACCCGGAACGTTGCAGGTGACCACCGGGACCACCCCGGCTCGCCCATTGTGTACAGATGAGGTCTGGGTGATCGTCTGCGGCCAGACCGTGGTGATTGCGTCCGGCAGCATCGCGCAGGTACCGGCCACACGCTCGTGGACCGGATCCGGTGACACAGGTGAGGCCGCCCTCCGTAACCAGAAGGGCGGCCTCACCTGTGTCACACCGGGTCAGGACGTCGGCAGCCAGAAAAGGAGCCGATTCGGAGAGCCGGGGCCGGGATCGGTCACCTTGTTCTTCACGGACGCGTTGGTGATCGCGGTGGCCACTTCGGCCGGCTTCGCAGTTCGGTGGTTCTGCAGGTAGCGGGCCACAATGCCGACGACGTGCGGAGTCGCCATCGAAGTACCGCTGAGAGTGGCGCTCGCGGTGTCGCTGCCGTTCGAAGAAGACGTGATGGCGGAGCCCGGCGCGAAGACGTCCACCCCCGGGCCGAAGTTCGAGAAGCCGGACCGCACGTCGGTGGTGGTCGTCGAACCGACGGTGATCGCCTCGCTCACTCGGGCCGGGGACGAGCTCGAGCTGTCGGCGGATTCGTTGCCGGCCGCGATGCCGTAAGTGACACCCGAGTTGATCGACTGGCGGACGGCGTTGTCCAGGGTGTCGGAGATACCGCCACCGAGACTCAGGTTGGCCACCGCCGGGTTGGTGTGGTTCTTGGTGACCCAGTCGACACCCGCGATCACCCCCGCGATGGTGCCGCTGCCGGAGTTGTCGAGCACGCGAACGGCGTAGATCGTCGCGCCCTTGGCGATACCGTATTCCGCGCCGGCGATCGTTCCCGCGACGTGCGTGCCGTGGCCGTTGCCATCTTGTGCGACGGTGTCATTGTCGATGAAGTCGAAGCCGTTGCGCGCACGCCCGCCGAAGGTGCGGTGGCTGATCCGCACGCCGGTGTCGATGACGTAGACGTTCACCCCGGCGCCGGTGGTGGTGTACTCGTATCGCTGGTTCAGCGGTAGGCCGGGCTGCCCGATCCGGTCCAGGCCCCACGACGGCGGGTTGACCTGCGTCGTCGTCGCGTGCACAACTTGGTTCTGTTCGACCGAATCCACTTCGGGGTCCGCGGCGAGCCGTTTGGCCTGCCGTTCGGACAGCGTGGCGGAGAAGCCCTTCAGCGAATTGGTATAGACCTTACCGACTTTCGCGCCAAAGCGATTCGCCACTGCCTCCGGGTCACCTGCGTGCCGCAGCTTCACGATGTAGCTGTCGGGAATCGCCGTCGCCGAGCCCGCGGCGAGGATCCGTCCTTCGGCGGCTTGCGCGGGGGTCGCGATGAGGCCGATGGCGAGCGCGATCGTGCCCACCAGCCCGATTCTGGCGCCCGAGCGTTTACGCATCGTCTTCCGCATTCGTTCGTCCTGTCGTTCGTAGGGGACCGGCCGGTCAGGATCACCGTGGCGGCGGCGCGCCACCAGGATGCGGCGGGTTGGCGAAGCAACCCAGACGTGAAGAACGTTCATGTCCGTTGGGTAGCCGGCTCTGCACGTTCGGGCCGTCCTGAGGTGGCGCAAGTGATTCCGCCCGGCCGTTGGCGTATATGTGGGCGCTTCTCGCCGGACGCGGGCCCAGGGGGCAATGCCGGTATGGGTGCGTAGCAGGCCTAGACGCTGCTACGCACCCACGGGTGGGATGGATCAGGGAGCGTTCCATTTCTGGTTGGCCCCGCCGGTGCAGGTCCAGATCTGGAGCCGGGTGCCGTTGGCCGTCGCCCAGCCGGACGCGTCGAGGCACTTGTTTGCTTGCGGGTTCACGATGTCATGCGTCGGCGTGACCACCCATTGCTGGGCAGCGGTCCCGTTGCAGTCGAAGAGTTGGACCAGTGTCCCGTCCGCGTTTCCGGAACTCTTCACGTCGAGGCACCTGCCAAGCGCACGAAGAGTACCGTCGGCGCCCACGGTCCACCCTTGCGCGCCGGTGCCGTTGCAGTCGAAAAGCTGGATGGCGGTGCCATTCGCGGGTTTCGATCCGTCGACGTCAACGCATTTGGACCCGTTTCCGGTGACGCTGCCCACGCGACCGCTGGGTCCATCGGTCACGTGCACGTAATCGACGACCAACTGCTGTGGGAACTGCGTGCCGCTGGTGGGATTTCCGGGCCAGTCCCCGCCGACAGCCAGGTTCAGGATGAGGAAGAAGTTGTGGTCGAACATCCAGCGGCTGCCGTTCAGAGCGGCCGGGGTTCGCGTCTTGTAGAGATTGCCGTCGACGTACCACTTGATCTGGTTCGGCGACCAATCGACGGCGTAGGTGTGGAAGCCGTCGGAGAAGTTCGGACCGGTGTAGGCGGCGCCGAGGCCACCTGAGCCGGAGTAGCCGGGACCGTGAATGGTGCCGTGCACGGTGTTCGGCTCGAATCCGACGTTCTCCATCACGTCGATTTCACCGCTGTTGGGCCAACCGACGCTGCCGAGGTCGGTGCCGAGCATCCAGAACGCCGGCCACATCCCCTGTCCTCGCGGGAGTTTCATGCGGGTCTCGAAGTGACCGTAGGTCCGGCTGAACTTGCCGGCGGTGTTCAGTCGAGCCGACGTGTATTCGCAGCGGCCGTACCAGCAATTATAATTCGCAGGGTTTTCCTTCTTGGCGGTGATGATCAGATGTCCCTGGCCGTCGAGCCGGGCGTTGCCGGTGCCCGAGGTGTAGTACTGCCGTTCGTGGTTGTTGACGTTGTCGCCGGTCTCCGACTGCCACTTCGAACCGTTGACAGCGGCGCCCGCGGGGCCGTCGAAGTTATCCGTGAAGACGGTCGCCGCGGTGGCGGGTGACGGAGCCAAAACTTGTCCGAACGTCAGCAGGAGGCATGCGGCCAGCAGTGCTGGCCAACGTTTTCTTCGCTGCCAATGAGACATCGCCGATTCCTTTTTTGCGATAGTAAATTGCGCCTGTGATTGCGCGTGTAGGTCACGAAATTGTCCGCCGCTCAAGTCTGCCGGCATCGGGAAGAGGATTCAGGTCCGTGCCGCCCTATGGCGTACAGTCCCGCGTTTGGTGAGCGTGACTCTTTCGTGTCGAGACTGTAGCCGTTCGGTGGCTGGAGAGGTCCGGGGCGAGGCTGAGCAGAGGACAAAGGTCAGCATCCTTGCCCTGGTCTTCGCGGCCGATCGCCGCAACGTGCAGGGCCGAATGCACCAATGCGTGGTGCCGAGCCGCTCCTGATCACCGCGAACGACCTGCGAGCGGCAGCCGGTGACACCGACGAAGAGCGAGCGCTGCGGCGAAGACGAGATCCGGCGGCCCGGTGTGATGACCGCGCCCGGCGGTCGGCTGGTGAGGAAGGTTGCGCCGTGGTGTGGGGGGGGGTTGTCGCCCCACACCCGCATCAGGGCCCCCGGCGCGCCGCCCGGGGGGGGGGCCGCCGGGGGGGGCGGGGGCCCCCCCCGCGCCGGCCGCTTCGCCGGAGGGCTGGGCGGAGATGTACGTGCGCGCTTGGC
>NZ_JBFBBZ010000026.1:0-123079 GCF_040682935.1 Amycolatopsis sp. NPDC051061 | reverse complement strand
CCCGCCGATGCGCGCGCGCTGCGCCCATCCCGCTCGCGGGCGCCCGGGTGTCAGCCCCCCCCCGGGGGGTGGGGGGGTGCGTTTGTGGGCGCGGTGGGGGGGGGGTGTTTCCCCCCCCCCCACGGCATTCAGGCGCCCGTGCGCGACGCCGTGATCGCGGCACGCCGGGCGAGCCGGCGGGCCCGGCGGGATCCTTGCCTCGGCGTTCCTGCGGTGGTCCTCGTCCGTCTCGGGCAGGACCGGCGCCACCGGTCGTGGCAGACCGTCGTCGTCGACCGCCACCAGCACCACGTTGGCGGAGGCGACGTGCACCGGCGGCACCGACCGGCCCCAGCGGTCGGCGGTGGCGCGCACCCCCACCTCCATCGAGGTCCGGCCGGCCCAGTTGACCTGGGCCCGCAGGTGCAGAACGTCGCCGACCCGCACCGGCACGCGGAACACCATTTCGTCGATGGCCGCCGTCACCGACGCACCCTCGGAGTGCCGAGCCGAGACGCCGCCGGCCGGGGAGCCGACGAGCTTCATGAGCACCCGCCGTGCACGGTACCCATCAGGTTGGTGTCGTGGTCGTCCATGATCTGGGACAACGTCAGCCGTGACTCGGAGGTCGGTTTGCCCCTCACGCCGCCTGAGGTTGCCCCTTCGGGCCGGACACTCTGAGCCCAGACAGTGGTCTGGGGAAGGATGTCCTGGTGCCACGTTCGTCGAAGTATCCCGAGCAGTTCCGCAAGGACGCGGTCGAGTTGGTCCGCACCTCGCAGCGTCCGCTGCGCCAGGTCGCCCGCGACCTGGGCGTGAACCACGAGACCTTGCGCAACTGGGGTCAAGACCGCCGAGAAGCAGGCCGGGCAACCGACCGCCGTGTCGGGCGGCGCCGATCAAGACGAGTTGCGGGCACTGCGTAAGCGGGTGGCGGAACTGGAGGTGGAGAAGGAGATTCTGCGGAAAGCTGCCGCCTATTTCGCGAAGGAGATGGGTCGTTGACCTGCAGCTACCGGTTCATCTCCGAACACCGCGCCGCGTTTGGCGTCGCACTGCTGTGCAGGGTCCTGGGTGTGCGCCGCCCCTGGTTCTACGAATGGATCGGGGCCGCGCCCGTCAGAGCCGCCCATGCCGCGGCAGAGGAGGAACTGGCCACCGAGATCGCCGAGGTCCACGCCGAGCACCGTGGGCGCTATGGCTGCCCGCGGGTCACCGTCGAACTGCGCCGCCGCGGCCACGGTGGTCAACCACAAACGCGTCGAACGGATCATGTGCGAGCGCCGGATCGCCGGAATCAGCCGCCGGCGACGCCGGTCGCTGACCAAGCAGGACACCGCCGCACCGGCGTCGGATCTGATCCGCCGGGACTTCACCGCCGACGCGCCCGGCCAGCGGTTCGTCGGCGACATCACCTATCTCCCTACGCAGGAGGGCTGGCTGTATTTGGCGACCGTGCTTGACCTGCATACTCGGGAAGTCGCCGGTCACGCGATGGCGGAGCACATGCGTGCGGAGCTGGTGTTGCGACGACCGATTGAACCCAAGCAGTACACCTCGTCGACCTTCCGTGCTGCTCGCGGCGGCGGGTATGCGGCCGTCGATGGGGCGGGTCGGGTCGTGCTACGACAATGCCGTCGCGGAGTCGTTCTTCGCGACCCTCAAAACCGAGATCGAGGCCAAGGTCTGGGTCACCCGCGACGACGCCCGCCGCGCAGTGTTCGCCTACCTCGGCTACTACAACCACGACCGTCTACATTCGACACTCGGATACCGAACACCCCACGAAACCCGCATGAGCTATCGTCAAGATATCGCCCTCGCAGCATAAACCCCGGTGTCCGGTTCCCCGGGGGAACCTCACTCGGCCGAGTGGTTGCGGCCATGGCAGGCCGGCAGGCTGGCCCTCGCCGCAGTGCGACGACGCGGCCGTCCGACTGGCCGCCTCGGGCATTCCGATTCTGCTGCTGCACGGCCGCCAGGACATGACCTTCCCAGTCGCGTTGCTCGAGCAGACCACTGCGCTGATCCCGGCTGCTCGTGCTGTCGTCCTCGACGACGCCGGACACATGGCCCATATCGACCAGCCCGAGCAATGGATCACCGCCGTCGGCGAGTTTCTGGAATAGCTGGACATGCGTCCGCTATTCGGCTACTTGAGACTGGGCGGCAGGACCAGGTCCGGCCAGACTCTGGTCCAGGTGCTCGGTGAGTCGCTCCCACAATCGGCTGCCTGCCAGCGTCATTGGTGTGGCTCTCTCATGGCATGCGTCTCACCGAGCGCCGCGCGAGGAGTGGCTGAAAAGGGGTCTGTTCGACTCGAAGTAGCGGTGCCCTCCTTGCTGACATCGACGCGTCGAGGCAAGGAGAACCGCATGCCGGTGATCATCGGGATGGACCCGCATAAACGCTCGGCCACGATCGAGGTGATCAACGAGTTCGGCGACATGGTCACCGTCGGGAAATTCAACACTGACCAGCTCGGCTATACGGAAATGTTGTTGACTGGGCGCCGGTTCACCGAGCGGGTATGGGCGGTGGAAGGCTGCAACGGCGTCGGCCGGCATATCGCCCACCGACTGGTCCACGACGGTGAGACGGTGCTGGACGTGCCGGCGAAGCTGTCCGCGCAGGTGCGGGTGTTCGCCACCGGCAACGGCCGCAAGATCGATCCCGTGGACGCGCACTCCGTCGCCTTGGCCGCCTTGCGCGCACCGAACCTGGTCCGAGTGCAGGCCGACCCCGAGCTGGTCGTGAGGGCCATGCTCGTCGATCGCCGTGACAGCTCGGCCGCGCCAGGACGCAAACCGTCAACCGCCTTCACCGGCTGCTGCTGGAGCTCTTTCCCGGCGGTGCGAAGAAGTTCCTGTCCGCGACCCAGGCCCGCGCCCTCGTGGCGACGATCAAACCGCGGGACATCGTGGGCAAGACCCGCCGCCGTCTGGTCGTAGAGTTGATCACCGAACTCGAAACGATCGACAAGAAGACCAAGGCCGCGGACAAGGATCTTCGTGAGCTGGTGATCGCCCGCGGCTCCACGCTGCTGGACCTGCACGGCATCGGCCCGTCCGGCGCCGCGCGGCTGCTGGCCGACGTCGGTGACATCCACCGGTTCAGCAACCGGGACCGGTTCGCGTCCTGGAACGGCACCGCGCCCCTGGACGCGTCCTCCGGCGAACAGCAACGGCATCGCTTGTCTCGCGCCGGTAACCGCAGGATCAACCGGACACTGCACATCATGGGCGTCGTCCAGCTTCGCAATTCCACCGCCGGCGGTTCTATTTCGACTCGAAGAAGGCGGCTGGCAAGACGTCGATGGAAGCGATGCGCGCCCTCAAACGACGCTTATCGAACGTCGTCTACGCCTGCATGCTGGCCGATCAGAAACGGCGTGATGCGGCAGATTCGCGAGGGCACTCGGGGACGACTTTGCGATCCAGCGTGGCCGGCCTGACCCCAGACACCGGCCCTTCGGACAAGCCACAACCCGAACCCGCCACCCGCAAGCCTACCTCCGCCAGGGTCACCCCTCGACATAAAGGGGAGCCATGAGAGCGCTCCGGTCTGATGGGCGCGCGGATCACTGCGGTCGAAACTCGGTCGCTATGGCAGGCGCCTGCCACCTACCATCACGGTGAACCCGCCCAAGGCGCATCAACCCGGTACGGGTGCGTCCTACCCGTCGCATTGTGGGGTAGCAGTTCGTTCGAGTCGGCTTGTATCGGGGAAAGCCTGCCTCGACGGGAGGTTTCGGAGTCCCACGTAAGCGCAGGCGTGGACGCGCCTGTCCAATTGCATCTCAGTTGCGGCGACTCGGTGTTCAACGAGTTCGCTGTTGCCGCCGAGGGCGCCGACGAGCTGACGGCCGAGCCGGGGTATCACAAATTCCGTCACTCGAAGTCTCGTTGCTCATAAGTCTGCGCGCACGTTCGCGCTTATCCTGGTCGTTTTCTTGATGAACCCTGTGGCGGTTGCCACCCATCAGAACTAGTCCATGTCGGCGTAGGCCTTACGCCGCGAGCGTCCGGATCAGCCGCGCCAGTTCCTTCGATCGCGAAGCAAAGGGTGAGTGGCTGCTCTCGAGCGAGCCGATCCGGAAGCGGTGGGCCGGGGCGAACCGGTCGGCGTCGTCGATCATCCTTCGTTGGAGCGCGGGGGTGACGACCCGGTCCTGCGTCGTCAGCACGTATGAGCGCGGGATCGAGCCCCACCGTTCCCGAGTCGCGCCGACCTCGGCCGCGGCGATCCGAGTGGGGTTGTCCGGGACGAGACCGTTGGCGAAGGCCAGGAAGCGCTCCTCGTCGACGTCGCCGTAGAAGGTGCGGTGCAGCAGGTCGCGGTAGCCGGCGTCGGTGCTGCGGAAGTTGATCCGGGTCGCCCCGATCGCCGCCGGGTCGCCGATGTAGAGGTCCGGGTAGCGGGGGCCGGCTTCGGGCAGGCGGAGGTAGGCGCCGGCCGATCCCAGCAGCGTGGGCACGAGGGCCGCGATGTAGACGATGTGGTCGACCAGCTCGGGAGCCTTCTCCGCGGCCCGCGTCACCGTGAGCCCGCCGAGGCTGTGCGCGACCAGGACGAGCCTGCGCCCGGCACCGCGCAGCCGTCGGAGAGCGGCCACGACGGCGTCGGCGGTGTCGTCCAGCGTCAAGTCCCGCAGCGGTGAGGCCTCGGCCGTGAGCCCCTGCTGCCCGGCGGTCAGGTACGACACCGGGAAGCGGGCGTTCGGTCCCGCGCCCGGCAGGTCGAGGGCGCAGGCGCGCGCGTCCGCCGTCGCGAGCTCGAAGCTCACGTCGGTCCAGGCGGCACTGCTGTGCCATGCGCCGTGCACTAGGACGAAGTCCGTTCCGGTTGCCTTCCCGTGACCCGGCGGCGGCCCGAATCCGGCCATCAGTGCGCTCCCGAGGATCGTGCGCCGGTTCGGCGGCGTGCTGGTCAAAGTCCGTTGCCTTCCCGGATATACCGCGCTGCGTGCCGGGCTGCGAGGTAGCCGAACGTCAAGGCGCCGCCGATCCGGCACCCGGGGCCCGGGTACTCCGACGCGGTGATCGAGTTCGCGTCGTCGCCACAGGCGTACAGACCCGGCACGGGTTCGCCGGTTGCGGTGAGGACGCGGGCGTCGGTGTCCGTCCGCACCCCGAGGGTGGTCGCCAAGGGTGTCGGGAAGGTGGCGACGGCGTAGAAGGGCGGCCGGCTGAGGGTTCCGCGCGCCGCCACGGTGTGCTCCAGCCCGTCGAAATCGACGCCGATCTTCGCGGCCAGCGCGCGCACGGTGGGGCCGGACCGCAGGTAGCCATCTCCGAGGTGCCGCCGCAGCACGGCTCGCGGCAGGTACGGCCGGACCATCCCGAGTCCGTGCTTCCGCAGCGCCGCCGCGTCGGTGACCAGCCACGCCGGCACCGCCGGGCCCGGCCGGGCGGCGTACATGGCGCGGACGAAGCGGTGGTAGGACATCGACTCGTCGACGAACCGGCGTCCGCCTCGGTCGACGGCCACGATGCCGGGCTTGGCGCGGTCCCAGATGTGCGGGAAGACCGCCGTGCTGCCATCGCGGCGCCGGCCGAGAGAACCGGGAAACCACATCGCGTTGTCGTCCTGGGGCGCGCCGAGCGCACCGCCGACCGTCTGGGCGAGGCGCAGGCCGTCGCCGGTGGCTTCCGGCACGGCCGGTGTGAACTGGGCGACGGGCTCAGGCAGGTATTCGGCTCGCAGCGCGGGGTTCGCGGCGAAGCCACCGCAGGCCAGGACGACGCCGCGCCGGGCGCGGACCCGGCTGACCACGCCCCGCCGGTGCAGCACCGCTCCCTCGACCCGGCCGCGCTCGTCGACGACGAGCTCGTCGGCGTGGGCGGTGAACCACACCTCCGCCGACGTCGCCCGCAAGCGCCCGTAGAGGGCGGCGACGAGCGCGTTGCCCATGGTCAAGCGGGTGCCTCGGGGATAGCCACCGGCGCGGTCGAGCAGCCAGCGCAGGCCCAGGCGGCCCGCCGTCGACGCGGCCTGGACGGTTTCCCCGGTGAAGGCGGCTGCCAGCTGGTCGGCTTCGGCCCGGCGGAGCATCAAGGTCCCGCCGAGGAGCGTGAATTCCCGCACCGGGCGGCGGACTCGCCCGAAGGCCTGCCGGCCGAGACGCCGTCCGTCGAAGGGCTCCGGTTCGAGGGCCCGTCCGACGCCCGCTCCGGGCACCTCGGGGTGGTAATCGACGGCGCCGGCCGTGTGCCGGAAGCCGATTCCCAGATCCCGCAGGTGGTCCAGGGCCTCGGGGGCGTACCGGAGGTACGCGGTGCGCAGGTCCCGGTGACCGCGGTCACCGACGAGCGCGTCGAGATAGCGGGCCGCCTCGGCGACGTCCGCGCGGGGGTCGGCCAGCTGCCGGTGTCCCGGAACCCACACCGTGCCCGCCGAGCGGGCCGTGGTTCCGCCCACCCACTCCGACTTCTCGGCGACGAGGGTGGACAGACCCGCGTGCGCGGCGACGACCGCGGCGGTGAGCCCGGCCGCACCCGATCCGAGCACCAGCAAGTCGGCTTCGTGGTCCCAGCCGGCCATCAGTACGTCGCCCGCCCGCCCGAGAGGTCGTAGGTGAACCCCGTGGTGAACGACGCGGCCGGGGAAATGGCCCACCGCACGAGCGCGGCGACTTCGGCCACCGCGGCGAGCCGTCCCATCGGGATGAGGGTGCGGAGCCGGGCCACCTGCTCGTCGGACATCCCCCGGATCAGGGTCGTCTCGACCATCGTCGGAGCGACCGCGTTCACCGTGACGCCGGTCGTCGCGTACTCCTTGCCGAGTGCCTTCACCATGCCCATGAGCCCGGCCTTTGAGGCGGAATACCCGGTCATCCCGGCATTGCCGTCCTTGCCCGCCATCGAGGCGATGTGCAGCAGACGGCCGTACCCGGCGGCGGCCATCACCGGGAGGACCGCCTGGGACAGCGCGAACGCCCCGGTGAGGTTGACGCGCAGCACGTGCTCGAAGTGCTCGATCGGTTCCTCGGCCGCGGGTGCAGGGTGGCCGAGGATGCCGACGCAGTTGACGACCCCGTCGAGCCGGCCCAGGGTGCGCGTCGCACCGCCGATCATTTCCCGCACACCCGGGGGATCGGTGAGGTCGACGGGCAACCAGCCGGTCGGACCGGGCAGGGGCCGCCGCACCGCGGGCAGGTCGCTGCCGACGACCACCGCGCCCGAGGCCAGCAGCAGTTCGGCGACTCCGGCGCCGATGCCGTTCCCGGCTCCGACGACCAGGACGCGCAGGCCGTCGATCCCGTCACGGGTCACGGGATGACCTTGCTCGGCGGGGAAGTTCACGATGACACACCTTTCGGGGAGGGCTCACGGGTTTCCGGGCTCGCCAGGACGGCTCCCGCCGAAGTGAGGGCGAGGGCGACGAGCAGCGCTCCGATCGCCCAGTACGAACCGGTCGCCGCGCACAGCGCCGACGCGATCAACGGGGTGAACCCGCCCAGCGGATCGGAAAGCGAGCGGGCGATGGTGACCCCCGAGTTGCGGACCCGCGGCTCGAACATCTCGGCGAGGTACGCGCCGGACACCGCGAGGATGACCTTGACGCCGAGCCCGTAGGCGAGCACCAGCGCGACGATGACGAGCAGTGGGTTCCGCGTCTCGAGCAACCAGAAGAACGGGAAGGCGAACGCGGCGAGGAAGAACAGTCCGAAGAGGAACACCGGTCGGCGGCCCACGCGATCGGCCAGGTGCCCGCTCAGCGGGATCACCGCGAGCCCGACGGCGTTCGCCACCAGGACCCCGGTCAGGGCCGGCCCGGCGCTCATCCCGAGCTGCGCGGTGCAGTACGAGATCGCGAAGACGTTGAACAGCTGGGCGCAGACGGACTCGGTCGACCGGGCGAGGGACGCCAGGACCAAGTGCTTGCGGCCGGTGCGCAGGAGTTCCCGCAGCGGACTCGCCGCCAGCGTCCCGGATGCCTGCAGTCGCTCGAACTCCGGGGACTCCGCCACGCGCAGCCGGAGGTAGAGCCCGACGAACACGAGGCAGAACCCGAAGAGGAACGGCAGCCGCCACCCCCAGTCCAAGAAGGACTGACGGGGGAGCAGTGACATGAGCGAGAAGGCGGCGGTGCCGAGCATGATCCCCAGTCCGACGCCGAGGGCCGGCACGGTCGCGTACAGCCCGCGCCGTCCGGCGGTCGAGTACTCCGAGGTCATCGTCACCGCGGTGCCGTATTCGGCGCCGGCCCCCAGGCTCTGCACCAGCCGCAGCATCACGAGCAGGACCGGGGCGGCCAGCCCGGCCTGGGCGTGCGTCGGGAGCAGCCCGATCGCACCGGTCGAGGCGCCCATCAGCACGAGGCAGAGGATGAGCAGGCGTTTGCGCCCGATCGTGTCGCCCCACCGCGCGAGCACCATGCCCGCCACGGGCCGGAAGACGAAGCCGATCGCGTAGGTGGCGAGGGCCGCCAGCGTTCCGGCGACCGGGCTCGCGGCGGGGAAGAACAGCGGGGCGAACACGAGCGCGGTGGCCGTGCCGTAGATGTAGAAGTCGTACCACTCCAGCACGGTGCCGATGAGGTTCGCCGCGACGGCTCGGCGTCTGGCTGGCGAGGTCGTCTCCGGGTGCAGAGCCGGTGAGGTGTGGGTCAACGGTGACCGCCTTCGACGTCGGTGTACGGGACAGAGCAAGGAAGGGCCCGGTCAGGGGCCGCTGCCGGGGACGGGGGAGTCGACGACGGCGCCCGCGTCGCGCAGCGCACGGCGCAGCTGCTCGACCGGAACGTCGTGGGTGCTGATGTCCTGGCACGCCGCGATGGCCGCGGCGGTGCCCGCCGCCTGACCCGTCGCCATGGCCGTGCCCATGTGCCGGGTGGCGCCCATCGCGCGCCCCGTCGCGGACAGGCACCGGCCCGCCACCAGGAGGCCCTCGGCCCCCCGCGGGACGAGACACCGGTACGGGACGGAGAAGGGAGCGGGTGGTTCGAGCAGTACGAGTCCGGTCCCCCTGGTGTCGTGCACGTCTAGGGGGCCGCCGGCCTGGGCGATCGCGTCGGCGAACTGACGTCCCCCGAGAACGTCGTCCTCGGTCAGCGTGTAGTCGCCTTCGACGCGCCACGTCTCGCGCACGCCGATCCAGGGAGCCAGTGCGGCGAGGTAGCACCGTTCGAACCCCGGCACGGACGTTCGCAGGAAATCGACGACCGCCCGGATCTGCGTGCGGCCGATCCGTTCGGCGGCGGTGAGGTCCCGGCTGTCGGAGCCGTCGAGCCCGGTCACCCGGGTCATGAGGATGAACGCGTCGGATCCTTCGGGGGAGCTGATCAGGGACAGCAGCTCCTGCTGGAGCGCACCGGCCCGCACGCCGGACACCGCGAGCCGCCGCTTCTCTTCGCGCGGCAAGGCGCGAAAACGTGCGACATCGACGTTCGACAGCCTTGCCATGAGCGTCATCGGCTGGCGGCGCCGCCGGTCCTCGACCTGGTTCTGCGTCCGGCACCCCGCCCGGCGGCTGACGACCGCGTTCGCGGTGGCGTCGACCACAACTTTCGCCCGGATCGCGCGACGTGCGTACTGGTCCTGGGTGACGACTCCGCCTACCGTGGTGCCCAGCTGAAGGGGGTCGACGACCTGGGTGTGCAGCTGCAGCTCGGCCCCGCTCTCCGCGAGCATGTCGTCGAGGACGAACTTGAGCACTTCCGGATCGAAGGGGAAGGTCCGTACCTTGACTGGGTTCCGGCTCGCCTCGGCGAGGACGTAGGGGGTGAACGCTTTCGCGCCCCCGGCTTTCACGAGGCGGTCGGTGATCTCGTGGGCGATGCCGCCGCCGACGCGCACGTCGCGCCAGTAGAAACCCATGAAGCTGGCGACCATCGCGCCGGTAGCCGTGCCGCCGAGGAACGGCGCCTGCTCGACCAGCACTGTTCGTGCTCCGGAGCGGGCCGCGGCGACGGCCGCGCAGAGCCCGGCCGGACCGCCACCCGCGACGACGACGTCCACGGTTCGGTCGACCTCGATCGTTTCGCCGGGCAGGCTGATCGAGTCGCCCTCCGTCGTGTGCGGCAACGCTGGTTCTCGTCCGGTCATGGTTCAGAACGGTGCCTCGCCTGGGCCCGGCGGTGGCCTCTGTTCCGCATTGCAGAACCGCAAGGCTCTGACCAGCTACGATCTTTCCGTAGAAGGCTGGAGGTGAAGCGATGGGACGCACGCCGGGTTATCCGCTGAAATCGGTGGATCACGCGCTGCAGGTGCTGGCGACGCTGCAGACCGGTGCGTCGGTGACGGTCGGCGACGTCGCGCAGCTGCTGGGTATCGGCCGGTCGAGCGCGCACCGGGTGCTGAGCGCGCTGGTGTACCGCGGCTTCGCCGAGCAAGGGGTGACGCGTGTGTACCGGGCGGGCCACCGCCTCCCGGTGAAGCGACCGGGCGGCGATCCGCTGAGCCGGCTGCGAGCCTCGGCGGCGCCGGCCATGAAGGGGCTCGCGGAACAGACGAACGAAACGGTGTTCCTGCAGGTGCTGCGCGGCCGTGACGTGCACTTCATCGCCACGGTCGAGTCGGGGCAGGCGGTCCGCGTCGGGGACCGGACCGGCTTGGTGCTTCCGGCGCACATGGTCTCGGGCGGCCGGGCGATGCTCGCGACGATGAGCGACGAAGACGTCATCGCGCTCTACAGCGGCTCGCGACTGGCCGCCGACCCCCGAAGCCTGCATCGCACCCTGGAGGACGTGCGCGCCAAGGGGTTCGGCACCAACGTCTCGGAGACGAGGTCGGGATTCGTCGCACTGGGCGTGGCGGTGGGCGGCCGGGAGGACCACGCGCACACCGCGATTTCCCTGGGCGTACCGGAGTTCCGCTACGCCCCGAACCGGCTTCCGGAGTACCTGACGGCCCTGCGCCACGCGGCGGCGACGATCGAGAAGGCGAAGCCGGCACCGCGAACTCCAGCCGGGTAAGACACCGTGGAAGCGACGGGTCAGGCGAATCGTCGGCGCAGCTCACCGACGCCTGGGGTTCCGGTGTGGATGACGTCACCGGCGTACACACCTTGCCCGACCGGACCGGATTCCTCGGCAAAACGCTCGCGGCTGCGGGCACTGTGGCGGCGCTCGCGCTCGCCACAGCGGCTCCCGCCGCCGCGGCGGCATCCCCTCCACCGTCGGGACACGAACATGGTCGATCAGCGCCCGAGACCACTCTGGATGGCCTGGATGAGGAGCTTGTTGAGAAATTGGTTAGTCGCGCGAAGGCCGCGGGCTGCAGCTGACCGGCAAGGGCGGCGGCCTGAGGAGTCCGGTATCCGGCAATCGTGCTGTTGTTGGACGATGCCTGCGCCGAGTTCGTGCCGTCCCTGGCCTCGATCCGCAGATCCAGCACAGGATCTGCGTCGTACACCGAGCCCGCCGGCGGAGGACCGGTTCTTCGGGAGGCGGGCATCGACCCGTCGATCGTGACGGCGTCGCCGCGCGGTCGTCTCCGCGGTGAACCGCCCCGCGCCGGCGAGGCTCAGCCCGCGTGCCGACCGGGCCACCGTCCCCGGCCGGGACGAACCGCGGTAGCCGGGTCGGGGTTGAGGTTGGCCAGTTCGTCGAAGGTGGCCCACTCGTAGGATTTGGCCCAGGACAGGTCCTCATCGGACAGTTCGCCGTCGACGAGCCCGGCGATCAGCCGCCAGCCGTATTCGGTGTGGTCGTGCGCGGTGAGGATGAGCAGTTCGGGGAGTGCGCGGCAGAGCCATTGGATCCGCCGTACCGAGTCGACGTACTGTGCCTGGTCGCCGGTCTGGATCGCCCGCACCTGGTCCACCGCGAGGTGGTGGATGGTGTACATCGCGTCCCTGGTCAGCAGGAACCGGTGGTCCACCAGCACGCTGGTGCTTCCCGGGCTGTGTCCGGGCGTCGGCAGCGCGAGCACGCTCCCGTCGCCGAACAGGTCGGCCGAGCCGGTGAACCCGCCGATGGCCGGTCCGGTGAACTCGCGCGAAGCTGGGCATCACGCTGCACGTTGGCGGACAGGGCTGGTGCTCCGCGCTGCCGCGACGCACGCACGTGCCGATGAGCGGTAGCGGTCAGGAGACCGCCGGCGGCCAGCGATGCCCGCGCCACTCGTCCCAGGATGCGAATCCATCCGGTGGATCATCAATAGGTTCGCTGCCGTCGAGTTCACCTCGCGTCGGGATCTGGATGATGCCGACCCACTCGGCGAGTTCCTCGTCGGACATAGGCCACGTGGTGTCTGCCTCGTCGGCTTGGCGCTGATCGAGTCGTCTCCGCTGCTCGGCCGGGGACACCTCGAAGTAGTGCATCTCCACACTTGCGCCGCGGTCCGCCGCTGCCTGCCGCAGCGCCGAGCGCTCGTCTCGACCCCACAGTCCGTAGTCGATCACCACGTTGCTGCCGAGTTCGAGGGCGCGCAGCCCGATCTGGATGAGCCGTCCTTCGATCACGTCGGAGGCTGATGGCGGGTTCTCGTGCCCGTAGAGAGCCTTTACCCACTCGTCCTTCGTAAGGCGAAGCGCGTTGCGCTCGATCTCTATGCGTCGCGCAGCACCGGTCTTTCCAGTGGCTGGCAGCCCGACCGTCAGAAAGAGCGTTGGTTGTCTCATCCCATCCCCAGGCTAAGCGAAAGCCTCATTATCACTGATCGCGCGCTCCTGAGGCAGTCTCAAGTAGCCGCCGAGCGGGTGTTCGGGTGGGACGGGTCTAGGGCCTGTATCGAAAGCGCCGGTCACAGCCACCCGTTGCTCTGAGGCAGGGGTAAACCGCTACTTCAGCGGTGGATGTGGCGAGTACGGTGCGGCTGTGGCCGGTGATCGCGTGCAACGGCGGCTCACGGAGACAGACGCGCGGACGCGAAGGAGCGAATGATGCCAGGCGCTGTACTGCGAGGGGTGACTCTGGACTGTGCCGACCCGCAGACGCTGGCGGACTTCTACGGTGCACTGACCGGGATGCGCGAACTCTTCAGTACGGACGAGTTCGTCGCTCTGACGGACGACTCCGGCTGTGATCTGGGATTCCAGAGGGTTGACGGATACCGGGCTCCGCAGTGGCCGGGTCAGGACGTGCCACAACAGTTCCACCTGGATTTCCGCGCTGACGACCTCGATGCGATGGAAGAGCTGGCCCTGGAACTCGGCGCGGCCAAACCGGACCATCAGCCCGGCGACGGACGCTGGCGGGTACTCCTGGATCCGGCCGGCCACCCCTTCTGCCTGACGTCTTCCTGACGTCACCGGCGTTGACAGGTATCCCCCGTCAGACGCCGTAGCGCTCAGGCTTGGGCGAGCGGTTCATCAGCTGCTGGCCGCCTCGGAGAGGGCATGGCCTCAGATGCGCTGGTCACAGCCACTCGTTGATGGCCGCTACCAGTACGGTTGCCTCGTAGCGGACCGCGAGCTTGTCGAAGACAATGAGCAATCACACGATCGGACATGCCGGGGCGGAGGTCAAGCGTCGCTGGCTGATGCTCGCTGCATGTGCCCTCGCCGCACTGGCCGTGGCGCTGGCCGTCACCGCCAACGGGCCGGTTGCGGTGCGCGATCCCGGCTGGGGGCGGCGTTCGAACCGTCTCGATGCAGCTGACCACGGCTGAGCTGGCGGCGTGGCAGGCGCAGACTGCGACGCCGGCCGGCCGCGCCGAAGTCGTCACGCTGATGCGGGACGCCTTCGCGGGCGTCGCTGTCGTCGGCACCGGTCCCCGGGAGACGCGGGGGTGCCGCCGTCGGTGCGGGGCACATCCAGACGGCTGCATACACCGGCGGTGTCCGTCCGGCCGTGGCCACCGGCATCACTGGTGACCGCTTCTGGATCACTGCGTCCTACGCCGACATGGCCAACGGTGCGATCTGGGGTGCGGTGCGCGCATGCCAGACCCGGCTGCCCGGCTGGCTGTGCACCAGCGCCGGCAACTTGCTGTCCAGCTGGGCGCAGGGCTGGGGTTCGGCCAGCAACCACGGCCTGTGGGCGGAGATCTATTGGGCTCCGCCGCACGTCAACGCCGGGCGTTGGAAGCCGGTTGATCGACGGCCGGGGCGCGCCATAGTGGCACGCCCCGGCCGTTCCAGCTGTCCGTGCATCTTGGCCGCGGGTTTGCAGTCGCGCTGATCTGGTGCCGAGGCTGCCGCGCGGTGGCCGCGAAACTCACGCGCGGCGAGCGACGACGCTCGCCGCGCGCATGAGTACATCGGCACCCCGCCGGGTCGCCACGGCAGCCTCGCCATCCTCGGCTCACCGGCGCCTGACCGCCCGTCTGGCTTGTGCCCGCGCGTCGGCATAGGCCAGACGGGACCTCAGGCGAGATTCATCAGCTCCTTGGCTGTCGAATTTTGATCAGCAGGCGAGGCGGGTCGCTCTTGACCGGGGTGAAGTCATGTTCGCGATAGAAGGCGGCTGTATGTCATCGAGTGCGTCGACGGCGAGTAGCCGGCCGGCAGCCAGGTCGGCGACGCCGACGATACGTCCGATGGCATCGAGCAGGAGATCGGTCCCGAGGTCCTGGCCGTGCAGGCTGCGATTGAGAGCGAGCCGAGCAAGGAGGTGGCCGGGTAGGTCCAGCGCAACGCGCAAGCCCTCATATTGGGCGACGACGCCCTCGGATGGTCACTGCTGATCGCAGTCTGACCCGGTCGTGGGTTTCGCATCGCAGCTCACCTGGGCTGGAGAGGACGGCGAGCTGGTCGCGTTGTCCGCCGCCTACCAGCGACACCGGCTCGTGCGGCAGGGTGATTGGACAGCAGATGTGGCGGCATCGATGCACCTGCCAGGCCGTCCGCATGCGTCGTCTGTGTCGCCTGAGGTATGCCCGAGGTTGCGCTCACTCCTGCGATGAGTGACAAGCGCAGGTGGTGTCCGTCAGCGGTCTCGGGTGAGAGTCGTGTGGTGTGCGGGCGGCGGCATGCGGTGGTGGAACGGCTACGCAAGCTGCCAAGGCGTGATCGACAGATTGCCTGGTCAGTGCAGTGAAGGGGATGGTCGAGTGTGACCAAATCGTGCTGTGTTCGCAGCCTCTGCCCTGGCGGGCTTGACGTCCGCACCTTATACTTGAATCACTGATGATGAGAATGATTCACCGATGTGAGGGGCTATGCCGACGACGAACGTTGGCGCGCTGATCGAGCGCGCTCTCAAGACCGCCAACCTCAGCCAACGCACCCTTGCAGACGCCACTGGCATCTCGCAGCCCACGCTATCTCGCATCATTGGTGGCCAGAGGGCTGCCAAGATGCCGGAGATCGTTGCCATCGCCCAGGCCACAGGGCATACGGTCGCCCAGCTCGCCGGTACAACGACGGTAGCTGACCGCGTGCAATGTGCGGCGAGGTCAACGAACGAATCGGAGATGCAGCAGATGCGGGAAGCGCTGCTGCACTACCTGGAGTTGGACGCATACCTGGACGACCAGGCTGTCCTGGCGACCGTGTGAGCAGCTGACAGGAATCATGAGCACGGAAGCTGAAGGCCGGAGCAAGGCAGAGAAGTTTCGAGCCGATCATCACCTGGGGGACCAGCCGCTGGGTGACCTTGCTGCAGTGATCGAGCAGACGACCGGTTTTGATGTAGCTGTGCTCGATGTCGGCCCGGACGAGCATGGGCTCGCCATGCGCGACCCAGCGCGCGACGCTGTCTTCATCGGCGTCGCGCGCACGCTCAACCCGATGCGGCAGCGCAGCACACTCGCCCACGAACTCGGACACGTGCTGTTCGCAGACTGGGTTGATACCCGCGAGGTCGCCTGGGGAGGCAAGAGCCCCACTGAGAGTCGAGCGAATGCGTTCGCGCGGCATCTGCTGGTCCCCCTCGCAGGGCTGCACGAGTTCCTTGAAGGGCGCCCGGGGCCCACGCTGGCCACCTTGTCGGCCGTAGTGCAACGGTTCCTCGTATCCCCTGCCGTCGCGGCCATCCAGCTGTGCGAGGGCCGGTACATCGACGTGGCCACCAAGGACGAGTGGAAGCGCCACGACACGCCACAGCTGGCCGCACGCTTCGGGTGGAGCGATCAATATGGTGGCCTGCAGGCGGAGTCCAATCGGCGTCGCGCGCCGCAACGGCTGCTGGCCCGAGCGATCAACGGCTACGCCGAGTCTGTCCTGTCTGCGCAGGCCATCGCCACCTTGCGCGGTATTCCGCTGTCCGAGGTCGAGAAAGACCTGCAAGAGGCAGGCGTGGTTCCTGAGCAGCGAGAAGTGGGTTGGGCCGACGCAGCGGAGCTGCCTAACGCTGATGTCGACCTGGCCGAGCTGGATGCGGCCCTCAGTCGCCCCGACGAGGAGGGCGAGGGTGACGCGCAGGATCGAGAGGTCAGATGAGCCATCGGCCGATCATTGACGCTGGCCCTGGCCTCAACTTCTTCTCGATCAACCGGGAGCGCCTGCTCATTGGCGCATTGGGCAAGCTCTGTACTCCGGAATGCGTGCGAGACGAGATCCGCGGGAAGGCGGCGCGCGACACGCGCTTCAGGGCCGCGGAAGCGGTCTGGGGAAGGATCACGCCCAACTGGATGGAAGTACTCTCCGACGACTCGACGGCGGAGCTCGAAGCGGCTGTGCAGCGGATCACTCAGTTGCCCATGGCTCAGCGGCTGGCAGATCCGAAGGATCTGGGCGAGCTGATGGTCGTCGCGCACGCGGTCGTCGTTGCAGAGGAGGGCGCTGACGTCACGGTCCTGATAGACGATGGGCAAGGTGCCCGCCTTGCGAGCTCCGAGATAGCGAGGCTCGGTCGCCGGCAAGCCCAGGGCAAGTCCGTGGGCTCCATTCAGCTGGTAGGTACCGTGACGGTCCTTCAGATCGCAGCTCGAAGAGGCCTGCTGCGGGATAAGGCGGAGATGCGTGATGTCTACGGGCGGATGCGCGGCCTCGATGACGGTCTCCAGCCGATCGAGGTCACGAATCTTCTTGCCAAGGAACTATGGGGCCGCCCAGACTGACCTGCCCATCGCTCAGGGCGGTGCCTGGGACCGGCAGGCAATCCGGCGGCCCTGCTTGGCGGGCTCTGATCGCTCGGTAGAGCTTCTCCTGTGCTGCGGCAGGATGTCCGTCAAAACGGATCAGGCTCACTCGCCGAACAGTTCGCCGCCCGTCGCATCAGTACCGACCAGATCACACTGGCAGATCGGCGAGGGAGCTTGTCCGGGAGGCTGCGGTGCGCCGGTACCACGCGACGCAGATGGCGATCCCCATGAGCACGGGCACCAGGAGCGGTGCGATCGCGAGGCTGAGGTCGGCGAGCTTCTGCAGAGCGGGGACGTGGTCGGTGGTCTTCTTGTAGTAGGTGTTCGGGAAGAAGTGGCCGAAGTACCACCAGCGCAGGCACCAGTAGACAACCCAGCCGCCCAGAACGAACACTGCGGCGCCAAGTCCGATGGGGCGATTTTCTGTGGTCCTTGTCCCCGCGGGGCTGTTTTTCCGGAACTAGTAGGTGACAGCACCACGACCCCGCCGGTACGTCCCGGCGGCACCTGGCACCGGAGGCCCCCTCATGACCCGACGCTGGCAGCCTCCGGACGGCCGTCCCCACTACCGAGGAGATTCGACCCGTCCGCCGCGCAGGTGGCGCGGCCGTAACCGCGCTCCCGCCGGAGCCCGCAGCAGCACCGCCGCCGACGCCCGCGCGGCCTCGTGGCCAAAGTGGTCCAGCGCGCCGACGCACGAGCACCGAGGCGTCAGCCCCGATCCCGGCGACGTGCGGAGCCGATCCGATCGACGCGCACGAGACCTGGCCGGCGCCGATTGTTGGGGGCGCAACGCGACCGCGTCACCGGGCCCTCTGCGGACTCGGCCACAGGCGCGGCAGGTAGTTCGGCTATCCGTGGTCGCGGCGGCGTTGGGCTCGTGGCGAGGGGAACGGGCAATCTGGCACTCGTCGCGCTATCAGCGCAGGTCGCCGAGCACGTGTCGTTCGACCGGCTCGCGCCACGCAGCACGCCGATCTGCTCTACCTACAGCACATCGTGGCGTTGCACACCCCGGTCCGGGCCAGCGTCTGCATGCCGGGCCGAGTGCGTCGGCGGCCGCAGCTGTCGGCTGTGTTCAGTTACAGACGGCGGGCCAGTTGACCCCAACGTCTCCAACACGCTGTTTCAGGTATCGACCCCTGAACCCGCACTTGCCAGCGCCAGTGCAAACCGAGTTTAAGAGGCCGTCATGACGAATCCTAAAGAGATCGCTCAACTCGTCGGCACACTCGTGCGGCTGACGGAGAGGCTGGCTGCAGACGCCAGCCAGCGAAAGTCCTTTGACGCGCCAGCGGCGTCTCAGGTCTTGCTGACCGTCGAAGAGACAGCCCGGCGACTCAGCGTCGGACGTACCACGACCTTCCGCTTGATTGGTTCAGGTGAGCTTGTTTCGGTTCGTATCGGTCGGCTGCGGCGGGTTCACGTTGATGTAATTGACGCCTACGCCGCAAGCCTGGCCTCTCAAGTGGACGGTGAGCGTGCTCCTCGGAGAGAGGGAAAGCCATGCCAAGACCGAAGCGACCCGAAGGTACTCGTGCACCCAACGGGGCAAGCAGCGTCTACTTCAGTGAAACGGACAGCCACTGGCACGGCCGGGTCACGGTCGGACGTAGGGACAACGGAGAACCGGACCGTCGCCACAGCATGTCCAAGGACGAGTCCAAAGTCCGCAACAGGGTGCGGGAGTGGGAGAACGAACGCGACGAAGGGCGCGTCCGGAAGGCGGGGAAGAACTGGACAGTCGAGAAGTGGCTGAACCACTGGCTGTACGAGATCGTGGCCCCACCGACCATCACCGAGAACGCCTGGGAGGCGTACGAGGTGGCGTGCCGCGTGCACCTTGTCCCGGGCGTTGGTGCACATCGCCTTCAACGATCCCACACAGATCACAAGCTGGAACCTGAGCACCTGGAGAAGCTCTACCGGAAAATGATGCAGGCCGGCGCCGCTCCCGGCCGCGTGCACCAGGTTCACCGCACGATCCGAACTGCCCTCAAGGAGGCCGCCAAGCGCGACATCATCACCAAGAACCCCGCGGAACTGGCTCGGGCCCCGAAGGTGGAGGAGCAGGACTACGAGCCATACGACGTCGACGAGATTCAGCGCATCCTCGAGACCGCCAATCGTCATCGCAACAGCGCGCGGTGGGCGATCGCGCTCGCCCTGGGGCTCCGACAGGGCGAAGCCCTGGGCATCCAGTGGTCGGATGTGAACTGGGATCGCTGGGACCGGCCGTGCAAGCAGCACAAGTCGCCATTCTGCGCCAAGTGTTTCAAGCGACACGCGCCGGAAATCGGTGTGCGGCGAAATCGGCTCCGGCCGAAGTACAAGCATGGTTGCGCGACGCCGTGTGGCCGGAAGTTCGCCGGATACTGCCCTCAGCGCGTCTCGACTCGCCGGGAGACCGCGCCCACGAAGTCGCGGGCCGGTAAGCGGTACATCGGGCTGCCGAAGCAACTCGCGCTCCTGCTCGTGCGGCACCAGGCTGCCCAGGCCCAGGAACGCGCCTTGGCGGCCGACCTCTGGGAGGAGACCGGCTACGTCTTCACCAAGCCGACCGGTCAGCCGCTCGTGCCCAACACCGACTACCACCACTGGAAGGAGCTGTTGCGCGACGCCAAGGCGGGAGAGCGTCGGCTCCACGATGCCCGGCACACCGCCGCGACGGTTCTCCTGCTGCTGGAGGTCCCCGAGCGGACTGTCATGTCCATCATGGGGTGGTCGAGTACCGCCATGGCCGCGAGGTACCAGCACGTGACCGACCGCATCCGCCGGGGCGTGGCCGGCCGGGTCGACGGGCTGCTCTGGGCACCGCCAGACGGCGCGGCGAACGAGGGCGACGAGACGCCGGAGGTGGCCTGACCAGGGTCAAATGAGACTAGAACTGAGACTAAGGCGGAAAACGCCGGGTGTCCCGAAGACGGGCACCCGGCGTTTTGCCTGATCAAGCGCGGAGGATACAGGATTCGAACCTGCGAGGGCGTGAACCCAACACGCTTTCCAAGCGTGCGCCTTAGGCCGCTCGGCCAATCCTCCGCAGGAGACGATACCGGATGGGTGTCCCGGGACCTGAAGGCGGGTCTCAGCTGTTGGTGGCGGGCGGCGCCGCGACGATGTCGGCCACCACGCACGTGATGTTGTCCGGGCCGCCGCCTTCGTTGGCCAGGCGGATCAGCTCCGGGATCACCTCGGCCGGGTCCGGGATCGCCGCCAGGACGTCGCGCAGGGTGGCTTCGCTCACCGGGCCGCTCAGACCGTCCGAACAGAGCAGATAGCGGTCTCCCGGCTTCGCCGTGAACGTCCAGATGTCGGGGTCGCTGGAACCCGTCGTCTGCAGCGCTTTCATCAGCAGCGACCGCCGCGGGTGCGAGTCCGCGTCCTCGGCCGCGACCCGGCCGTCCTCGACCAGGGCCTGCACGAGCGTGTGGTCGCGGGTCAGGCGGCGCAGGCCGCCTTCGCGCAGCAGGTACCCCCGGGAGTCGCCGACGTGGGCCGCCGCGAACTCGATGCCGTCGAACATCAGCGCCGTCAACGTCGTGCCCATGCCCACGGTCGCCGGCTCGTTCGAAGCGACCTCCGCAAGTCGTTCATCGATGGACTTGACCACGCCGGCCAGCGTCGCGGCCAGGTCGATGCTTGTGAGGTCGATCCGCCGCAGGTCGACGTCGAGCTCACGCACCACGTCGACCGCGGTCGCGCTGGCGACTTCGCCGTGCGGCTGGCCGCCGATGCCGTCGGCGACCGCGAGCAGGCGGGAACTCGCGTACAGCGAGTCCTCGTTGACCTGGCGGCGCCGGCCGACGTCCGACCCCGCGGCGTACCGGAGGACGTACCGATCGTGTGTCATGTCCCCATGAAAGCATTGGTTGACTGAGTTCACAAGCAACTCCGCTGAATGGAGCACTCTCCGATAGAGTGCCGCCATGGACGACGACGCCACGGTCAGCGCGGCCGACATCGCGCGGCTCGCCGGGGTCGGCCGGGCCGCGGTGAGCAACTGGCGCCGTCGCTACCCGGACTTCCCGCCGCCCGTCGGCGGCACGGCGTCGAGCCCGTTGTTCGGGCTGTCGGCCGTCGCCGGCTGGTTCCGCGCCCGCGGCAAGAAGTTCGAACTGTCCGCCGGTGAACGCGCGTGGCAGCGCCTGCGCGCGTTGGGCGACGACCTCGACCTCGCCGAGCGCGTGAGCCGCGCCGGCGCCTTCTTCGCCTTCCAAGCCGGGATTTTCGAAACCTTCGACAGCTTGCTCGACGATCCCGAGCTGCTCACCCTGCTCAGTGAGATGACGCACCGGGCCGGGCCGCTCGAGTCGTTCGAACTGTTGTGCCGCCGGTACTTCGAGGCGCATTCACGGCGGTTGTCGGCCACCCCGGAGCCGGTCGCCGAGCTGATGGCCCGGCTCGCCGGCCCGGTCTCGGCGATCCTCGACCCCGCCTGCGGCTTCGGCGCGCTCGCGCTCGCGAGCGGCGCGAAAACCGTGCTGGGTCAGGACAGCGACCCGATGACGGCCTCGATCGCGACGCTGCGGCTGCGGCTGCGCGGCATCGAGGCCGAGGTCTACGCGGTCGACGCGCTGCGCGAAGACGCCTTCGCCGGCCGGACCGCCGAAGCCGTGCTGTGCGACCCGCCGTTCAACGAACGGGCCTGGGGGCACGACGAACTCGTCGGCGACGCGCGCTGGGAGTACGGCCTGCCGCCGCGCGGCGAGCCGGAGCTCGCCTGGGTGCAGCACTGCCTCGCGCACGTCGAACCCGGTGGCCCGGTGGCGATCCTGATGCCGGGCGCGGCGGCCGGGCGGCGCAGCGGGAAGCGCATCCGTGGCAACCTGCTGCGCGCGGGCGCGGTGCGCGCGGTCGTCACGCTGACGTCGGTGGGTCCGGACCTCTGGCTGCTGCGGCGGCCGGTGCCCGGGCAGCGTCCGCCGTCCACCGTCCTGCTGGCGGAGGCGGGTGCCGATCTGTCCACAGTGGATGAACTGTGGCGGGAGTTCCGCGAGCATCCCGAATCCGGCGTCCGGATCATCGACCTGCTCGACGACGACGTCGACCTCACGCCGGCCCGGCGCCGCGGCCGGGACGAGGATCTCGGCCAGGCGTTCCAGGCGGTGCGGGGCCGGTTCGCCGGACTGGCGCCGCAGCTGCCGCCGCTCGAAGCCGTCGACACCGAGCCGGCGTTCACGACGATCGGCGAGCTGGTCAAAGCCGGGGTCCTCGAGGTCCGGCACGCGGCCCGCGCCGACGCCGAGCACCCGAGCGCCGAAGCGGGTGACGTCGTCGCGTCCGTGACCGGGATCGCGTACGTCCACAGTGGACCGTCAGAACCGGTCGGCGCCGGCCTCACCGTGTACCGCGTCGACCCGGACCGGCTGGACGCGGACTTCCTCGCCGGGTGCCTGCGCGCGGCCGACCTGCCCGCCGCGTCCGCGTCGACGCGCATCGACGGCAGGCGCGTGCGGGTCCCGCTGGTCGCGATCGACGTCCAACGCGAGTACGGCGAGGTCTTCCGGCGGCTCGCCGAGTTCGACGCCGTCCTGCGCGAGACGGCGGAAACGGGCCGTGAGCTGGTGAGGCTAGGCTTCGCTGGACTTGTCGAAGGACGGCTCACGCCGGGCCGTCAGGGGAACGGATGCTGATCGCCGACCGCTACGAGCTCGAGGAGCTGCCGCTCGGGCGCGGCGGGATGGGCGCGGTGCACGGCGGACACGACCGCAGGCTCGGCCGGCGCGTGGCGATCAAGCTGCTCAGGCTGCCTGGCCGCGACGAAGAGCTCGAAGCCCGCTTCGCCCGCGAAGCACGGATCCTCGCGACGCTCGATCACCCCGGCGTGCCGACGCTGTACGACTACGGCACCCACGACGACCGGTTGTTCCAGGTCATGCAGTTCGTCGACGGCGTGACGGTCGCCGACCTGCTCGCCGAGCACGGTCCGCTGCCGGTGCCGTGGGCCGCGGCGATCGCGGCGCAGGCGTGCGCGGTGCTGACCGCCGCCCACGCGCTCGCGGTCTGCCACCGCGACCTCAAGCCGTCCAACCTGATGCTCGGGCCGGACGGCGGGGTCAAGGTGATGGACTTCGGGCTCGCGGTGCTCCGCGAAGCCGACGCCGCGCAGTTCACTCGGGCCGGGCAGCTGCTCGGGACGCCGTCGTACATGGCGCCCGAGCAGATCCAGCGCGGTGGCGCGGAGCCGCGAAGCGATCTGTACGCGCTGGGGTGCGTGCTGCACGAGATGCTCACCGGGCGCCGGCTCTTCGACGGGCCCACGGCGTACGCGGTGTTCGAGCGGCAGGTCAAGGAGCTGCCGCCGCCGGTGCCGGGGGTGCCGAAGCAGCTCAACGCGCTGCTCGCCGAGATGCTGGCCAAGGACCCGGAAGCGCGACCGCCCGGGGCGGCCGCGCTGTACGAGCGGCTCGGCGCGTTCGTCGGTGCGCTGCCCCCGCTGCCGGGCTTCCTGGTGCCGCCGTCGGTGCCCAGCCCCGGCCGGATGTACGCCCGGATGCTGGGCCGCGTCAGCGGCTGAGTGCCGCCGGCCGCTGGTCGGCGAGCGGCAGGCCGCGCCGCTGGATGCGGGAGTACGTCGTCGCGTTCTGCACCGCGATGCTGACGCCGAGGGTGAGCGCGATCGACGCCGAGGTCAGCGGACCGGCGACGCCGAGCGCGGTGCCCAGCGCGATCAGGCCCACCCGGACGGCGATGGTCAGCAGCCACAGCCCGACGGTGACGGCCGAGCCCTTCTGGAAGGTCGTGCCGTCGCGCTCGGTGAGCGTCGTCGTGGTGCTGCGCAGGACCCCGAGCCCGGCGAGGACGACGAGGTCGGCGCCGAGCAGCCCGAGTTCGGCCGGCGACGCGCCGGGCAGCGCTTTCGCGGCGAGGTACCCGCCGACGGCGACCAGGATCAGCGGCATCACGACCAGCGTCTTGCGGGTGAGCAGCGTGCCGCGGACCTGCTTGTAGACGACCTTGTAGAGGACGTAGGCGGCGATGGCCGCGTAGAGCAGGACGTTCACTGCGCTGGGCATTTCGGGGCTCCCTGGCTTTCGAAGGTGCCCTCAGCTTCGGCGAACGGCGGCCGGTTTTCGTCGGCGTGGGGACCGGGGCCGGGTGGAATCCGGGCTCAACCCGGAGGTGGAGATGCCAGGTACTACGGCGAAACGATCACCGTGGGTTCATCATCTGCCCAAATCGTGACCTTTTCGGACGAACCTCGAACGGGTGACCGCCGTCTTTACGGGTGTCCACAAGCGATGATCGAGTATGGGGGTAACGGATCGTGAAGAGGCTTCTGGCGGGAGCGGCCGCGCTGGCCACCGCGTTCGTGCTGGCCGCGTGCTCCGGGGGTGGGGCGGCGCCCGAGGGGCCGAACGCCGGCGGCGGGGCCGTCGCCGCGGCCGGGACCGGGGGCGGGGCGCCGACCACGTCGAGCACCACCGCGGCCCCCACCACGACGAGCGCGACCCCGACGCCGTCGACCACCAAGCCGGCGCCGACCAGCACCACGGCCAAGCCGAAGCCGAAGCCCAAGCCCAAGCCGGCGGCTCCGGCCGGCGACCCGGGCGTCCCGTGCGCCGCCGCGGCCGCCGCGTCGGGCACCGCCGCCTGCGTCGACCTCTCCGCGCACAAGGCGTGGATCCTGCAGGGCGGCAAGGTCGTCTACGGGCCGGTGCCGATGCTGCCGGGCCGCAAGGGCTACGCGACACCGACCGGCACCTTCCACGTGCTGTCGAAGGAGAAGGTGCACCTGTCGAAGGAGTTCGACAACGCGCCGATGCCGAACTCGGTGTTCTTCTACCCGGGCGACGCCTTCCACACCGGCAGCCTTTCGGTGTACTCGCACGGCTGCATCCACCTGTCGGCGAGCGCATCCCTGAAGTTCTTCAACACTTTGCACGTCGGTGACGTCGTCCAGGTTGTCCCGTAACCACCGGCGAACCGGCACGGACAGTAGGTCACGAACAGATAAATTCGCTCGGCCGAGTGCAACTGGTTCCCCTGCTCAGGCGATAAGTGATCGCTTGGGAAGGGGGGCCAAATGGCCTTGGGAAAGCTCAGAGCACTACGCCACGCCTTGGTGGCGGCGGTGCTGACAGGGGCGTTGCTGCCCGTCGTGTCCACGGGGGTGGCGACGGCGGCGACGACGCTCCCGCAGGGATTCGTCCTGCGGGACACCAGTACCGGGCTGGGGAACTACCAGCTCACCGATTTCGCGTACCTGCCCGACCAATCCGTGCTCGCCACGGCGAAGAACGGGCGCGTCCAGTGGGTCCCGGTCACCGGGACGCCACGGACGGTCGCGACACTGCCGACCCGTGAGATCAGCGACCTGGGGCTGGTCGGGCTGGCCGTGGCGCCGGACTACGCGACGTCGCACACGATCTACGTGACGCGGTCGGTCAACGTCGGCAGCGGCTTCGTCCTGCGGCTCTCGAAGTTCACGGTGACCGTGGACGCGGCGGGCGCGCCGGCCGGGCTGACCGGCGAGCAGCCGGTGTTCGAGGTGCCGGGCTTCTTCGACGTCCACGGCATCGACACGGTCGTCGCGGCCGCCGACGGGACACTGTGGCTGTCCATCGGCGACAACGGCGACTTCACGCAGGTGGACGCGGGCGCGCTGCGCGCCCAGGACGTCAACCAGCCGTACGGCAAGATCTTCCACCTGACCGCCGACGGCAAGGGCGTGCCGGGGAACCCGTACTACGACGCGGCCAACCCGGCGTCGACCGCGAGCAAGGTCTTCGCGCGCGGTTTCCGCAACCCGTTCCGGTTCACCATCGACGCGAACCTCGGCCTGCCGGTCGCGGGTGACGTCGGCTGGAACAACTGGGAAGAGGTCGACGTCGTCCAGCGCGGCGGCAACCAGGGGTGGCCGTGCTGGGAAGGCACCCACCCGACGCCGGGCTACAGCACGCTCGCGGGCTGCGCTGGCGTGGCGAACCAGGCCCCGATCTTCGAGTACCCGCACGGCAACGGTGCCATGCAGGGCAACAGCGTCAGCGGCGGGATCGTCTACAACGGATCCAGCTACCCGGCGTCGTACCGCGGCTCGTACTTCTTCGCCGACTACGTGACGCACAAGCTGTGGACCCTGCGCTACGACGACCAGGGCAAGCTCACGCAGGCCCCGGAGAACCCGCCGGTCTTCACCGACATCGGCGGCCCGACGAGGCTGGCGTCGGCGCCGAACGGCGACATCGTCTACGCCGACATCCTCACCGGCAACCTGCGGCGGCTGAGCTACTCGGCCGGCAACACCGCGCCGGTGGCGAAGGCCACGACGACGACCGACCCGGACACCCGCACGGTGTCGTTCGACGGCTCCACGTCGGTCGACTTCGACGGCGACCTGCTGAAGTACGACTGGGACTTCGGTGACGGGACCACGGTCACCGACGGCGGCCCGGCGGTGAACCACGCCTACGCGGCGGGCACCGGGTCGTTCACCGCGCAGCTGACGGTCCGGGACCCGCTGGGGGCCACCGGCACGACCACCATCGCGGTCGCGCCCGGCAACCACACCCCGCAGCTCGAGCTGACCACGCCCGGGGACACCGCGACCTTCGCGGTGAACCAGCAGGTCGGCGTCAGCGCCACCGCGACGGACGCCGAGGACGGCACGCTGCCGATCTCGTGGACCACCGCGGTCCGGCACTGCCCGAGCGAGGCGACGTGCCACTCCCACCCCGGCGCCGGCGGCACCGGGACGAGCTTCGCGCAGCCGTTCACCGAGCACCCGGACTCCCGGATGGAGTTCACCGCGACGGTGACCGACAGTGCGGGCGTCACCACGTCGAAGACGTACACGGCGATGCCGCGTCAGCACCGGATCACCCTGCTCAGCACGCAGCCCGCGGCGCTGAGCATCCCGGTCGAGGGCGGCGTCAACTCGGCGCTGGTGACCGAGGGCGCCAGCTTCGACGTCGAGGCCGCGCCGCTGGGCACCGACGGCGTCTCGAAGTTCATCGGCTGGCAGGGCGGTCCGTCGGCGACGACGTGGGTCGTCACGGTCGGCGCGAGCGACCTGACGCTGACGGCGAACTACGACACCCCGATCGACCAGCGCTACAACGCCGACCCGGCGTTGCGGACGATGCTCGGGGCGCCGACCGGCACCGAGGTCACCGACGGCACGGTCCACTACCGGACCTACGCCAACGGGCGCCTGTACTGGAGTGCCGTCGGCGGTACGAAGGTCCTCACCGGTCCGGTGCTGGACAAGTACCTCGCCGTCGGCGGGATCACCAAGCTCGGGCCGCCGACGTCCGACACCGCGACCAATGCGGACGGTGCGCAGTTCAACGACTTCGTCAACAACGGCAACGTGGGGTCGATCTACTACACGGCCGCGACGGGCGCGCACACGATCTACGGTGAGATCCGGAAGAAGTGGGCGGCGCTCGGCTACGGGCAGATCCTGGGTTACCCGACCAACGACGAGGACGGCACGCCGGACGGTGTCGGCCGGTTCAACCACTTCATCAAGGGCACCAACGTGGGGTCGATCTACTTCACGCCCCAGACGGGCGCGCACGGGATCTACGGCGAGATCCGGAAGAAGTGGGCCGCCCTCGGGTGGGAACGCGGCCTGGGTTACCCGACGAACGACGAAGACGGGACTCCCGACGGCGTCGGCCGGTTCAACCACTTCAGCCTCGGCCACTCGATCTACTTCACGAACGCGACCGGTGCGCACGCCGTGAAGGGCGAGATCCGCAAGCGCTGGGCGGCCCTCGGGTGGGAGCGGTCCTACCTGCGGTACCCGACCACGGACGAGTACGTGACGAACGGGGTGTACCGCAGCGACTTCCAGGGCGGCTACATCACGTTCACGCCGGCGACGGGAGCGGTCGACCGCCCCTGGTGAAGCTGAACTGATCAGCGCCCACCTGGCCCCGGAAAGCTCCGGGGCCAGGTGGGCGCTTTCCCGTGCAAGCCCGCTCAGGAACGCAGGCCGGCGGGGGTGGTCCCGGCCGACGTCAGCGGCAGCCCGAGCGCCACCCGCTCGGTCAGCCAAGGACTCGGCCGGTACCGCGGATCCCCGGTGGTCGCGGCCAGGCCGCGCAGGATCCGCAGCACGATGTCGCCCCCGACGAGGTCGCCCCACGCCAGCGGTCCGCGCGGATATCCGAGACCCAGCCGGACCGCCGTGTCGATGTCCTCCGGGGACGCCAGGTTCTGGCCCGCGATGAAGCACGCCGTGTTGACGATCGACGCGAGGAGGCGCTGGGCGATCGGGGCCGGGCCGTCGCGGACCACCGTCACCGGGTGACCCGTGGCCGCCAGCGCGCCCCAGGCCGCGCGGCCCGCCGCCGGGTCGAGACCCGGGTGGACCGACATCGTCAGGCGCCGCTCGTAGCCACCCAGCGGATCCACGCCGGCGACGCGGTCCAGCGGCAGCCCCGCGCGGGTGGCCGCGTCCACTGTGGACTCGCCGTAGAGCGGGACGAGCAGGACCGCGTCCGGGTACGCGTCCGACACCACCTGCACGCCGGCCGTCGACAGCACGCGGCCCAGGTGCTCGTCCGCCACGAACACGGGGCTCGACGGCATCGGCGGCGCCTCCGGCTCCTCGGTGACCTGCTGCTTGCCGTCGGTGTAGGAGTAGAAGCCTTCGCCGTTCTTGCGACCGAACTGCCCGGCGGCGACGCGCGGGCGGGTCAGCCACGACGGCCGCAGCCGCGGTTCGCCGTGGAAGCCGCTCCAGATGCTCTCCAGCACCGCGTGGGACACGTCGAGACCGGTCAGGTCGAGCAGTTCGAACGGCCCGAGCTTCAGGCGGAGTACGTCCCGCGCGACGCGGTCGACGTCGGCGGGCTCGGCCAGCGCCTCGGCGAGGATCTGCAGCGCCTCGGTGTTCAGGCCGCGCCCGGCGTGGTTGACCAGGAAGCCCGGCGCGTCCTTCGCCAGCACCGGCTCGTGGCCCCAGCTCTTGACCAGTTCGAGCGCCTCGCCGGGCAGCCAGTCGTGCGTGCGCGTGCCCGGGACCACCTCGACCAGGCGCATCAGCGGCACCGGGTTGAAGAAGTGCAGGCCGATCAGGCGGCCCGGGTCGGCCAGTTCGGCGGCGATCTCGGTGACCGACAGCGAACTCGTGTTCGTCGCGAAGATCGTCTCCTGTGGACAGACGCGCTCGAGGTCGGCGAACAGGGCCCGCTTCGTTCCGAGGTCCTCCCGCACGGCCTCGACGACGAGGTCGACGCCGTCCGCGGGCGCGTCGGGGGCGTCCACCGCGACCAGCCTGCCCTTGACCGCCTGCGGGTCGTCGAGCTTGCCCTTCGCGGCCAGCTTGCCGACCATCGCGCCGACGTGGTCGATCGCCTCGGCGACGGCCTCGCGCCGGACGTCGGCCAGTTCGACGGTCACCCCCGCGGTCGCCGCCAGCTGGACGATCCCGCGGCCCATCACCCCGGTCCCGATCACCCGGATCCTGCCGACCTTCCCGGCCCACCCCGTCACGTCGTGCCCGCCTTTCGCGCCGATGTTCCTCGGGCGACGGTACCGTCTCGGCCGTGACGGGGAAGCGGCTGACGCGGGCGGAAAGCCGCGAACGCACGAAGGACCGGCTGCTCGCGGCGGCCGCGGAGCTGTTCGCCGGACGCGGTGTCAACGGCACGTCGGTCGAGCAGATCGCCGAGCGTGCCGGGTACACGCGCGGAGCCTTCTACGGAAACTTCGAGGACAAGCACGAGCTGGTCGTGGCTTTGCTGGAGCGTCCGGTGCCGGGGGTGCTGCGGGCCGAACTGGTGCTGCACGCGGTTCGGGACCCGGCGGTCCGGCCGCACTTCGAAGCGCACGAACGGTGCGCTCGCGCGCTCGTCGAGACCCGGTTGCGGGCGGACTTCGCCGCAGGGGGAAGCACGCCACCCGCGAGCCCGGAGTTCCTGGCGCTGGTCGTCCGCGCGCTCGAGGACGGCTTGCTGCTGCACGGCCTGCTGACCCCGGAAGCCGGGCCGGCCGCGCTCGCCGAAGCCGTTGGTCTGCTGCTGCGCCCCTAGAGGCCGACGAACTCCGCCATCCGCTTCGCCGAGTGCGTGAAGAACTCGTCGGCCGGGTCGACGCTGCCGACGTACTGGCCGAAGAGGTCGAAGTTGATCGCCCCGAACAGCTGGGTCCACGCCATGATCAGCCGCGTGACGGTCTCGGGTCCGGCGACGATCCCGAGGACCTTGGTGAGCGTCTCGGCCTGGGCGCGCAGCTGGGGCGGGACGTCGCCGTCGATCGCCCGCAGCTCGGTGTGCGTGAGGACCTTGACCAGGGCGAGCGCGACGCGGCCGGCCGGCGCGACCGTGTCTTGTGGGGCCTGGTAGCCGGGGATCGGCGAACCGTAGATCAGCGCGTACTCGTGCGGGTGCGCGCGGGCCCAGTCGCGCGTCGCGTGCCAGATCGCGAGCCAGCGGTCGCGGAGGGCGCCCTTGCCCGGGTCGGCCTGCTCGGCCGCCTCGCCGATCGCGTTGTAGGCGTCGACGATCAGGTCGGTCAGGAGCCGGTCGCGGCTGGGGAAGTACCGGTACAGCGCGGACGACACCATGCCCAGCTCCCGCGCCACCGCGCGCAGGGACAGCCCGTGCGCGCCGACCTCGGCGAGCTGGCGGCGGGCCTCGTCCTTGATCTCCTGGGTGAGTTCGGCGCGGGCACGTTCGCGCGCGGTCCGGGTCGCGGTCATGGCGATCAGTGTGCCACGACGAGAGCGGCGCACAAAATAGAGATCGGTGCTCTTGACACAGTGCGGTGCTCAGGTGTTCACTGCTCTTAACCGAGAGCACTGCTCTCCCGAAGCTTCGGAGGACACCATGACCGGGACCCGCTACATCAAGCCGAAGAAGTCGACCAACGCCTTCAACGAAACCGTTGCGAAGCTGACCCGGATGGGCTTCAGCGTCTGGGGCAGCCGGGTGCTGACGGTCGTCGGCCGCAAGAGCGGCGAGCCGCGGTCGGTGCCGGTCAACCTGCTGACCGTCGACGGCGTGCGCTACCTCGTCGCCCCGCGCGGCGAGACGCAGTGGGTGCGCAACCTGCGGGCCGCCGGCCAGGGCACGCTGCGCGTCGGGCGCCGCGTCGAGGAGTTCACCTTCCGCGAGCTGGGCGACGACGAAAAGCCGGGCATCCTGCGCGCCTACCTCAAGCGCTGGAAGTTCGAGGTCGGCGTGTTCTTCGACGGCGTCGACGCGAAGGCGTCGGACGAGAAGCTGCGGGAGATCGCGCCCGGCTACCCGATCTTCGAGATCTTCACGAAGTAGGTTTGCGCCGCTTGGTCAGGTTCGCCGCCATCAGGACGACGCCGACCAGGAACGCGACGAGCCCGATCAGGAACCACAGCTTCTGCCCGGTCATGAAGCTGCCGGTGATCACCCCGATGCCCTGCAGCACCCAGACGGCGCCGACCAGCACGAGCACGACCCCTACCGCGAAGGTGATCCAGCGCCTCATTCGGCCAGTCTAGGCAGGCCGGTCGCCCGGGACGAGTTCGTGCCGGTAGGCGTAGACGACGGCGTGCACGCGGTCGGGCAGCCCGAGCTTGCTCAGTACGCGCGACACGTGCGTCTTGACCGTCTCCTCGCCGACGTGCAGCTGCCGCGCGATCTCGGCGTTGCTGCAGGCGCCGGCGATCAGCAGCAGGACCTCCCGTTCGCGGGAGGTGAGCCGGGCCAGCTCGGGTGGCTCGATGGCCGCGGGTTCGAGCACCGACGCGAACTTCGCGACCAGCCGCCGCGTCACCGACGGGTCGATCAGCGCGTCGCCGCGCGCCGCGACCCGCATCGCCGCGACCAGCTCCTCCGGCGCCAGGCTCTTCAGCAGGAACCCGCTCGCCCCGGCACGCAGCGCGCGGTAGACGTACTCGTCGGCGTCGTAGGTCGTGAGCACGAGGACGCGGGTGTCGTTGCCCGGCGCGGCGAGGATCGCCTCGGTCGCGGCGAGGCCGTCGAGGCGGGGCATCCGGACGTCGAGGACCGCGACGTCCGGGCGCAGGCGCGCGGTCTCGGCGACGGCTTCGCGACCGTCGGAGGCCTCGCCGACGCAGGTGAAGTCGGGCTGGGTGTCGAGCAGCGCGCGCATCCCGGAGCGGAACATCGCGTGGTCGTCGGCCAGCAGGACGCGGATCATGTGCTCTCCACCGGGAAGGTCGTGCGCAGCTGCCAGTGCTCGCCGGTTTCGCCGTAGGAGACCTGGCCGCCGAACAGGGTGACGCGCTGCCGGATCCCCGCCAGGCCGCGGTGCGCGTGTTCGTTCCGGCTCGTGCGGCCGGGACGCAGGCCGTTCGTCACGGTGAGCACGACTTCGGTGCGGCCGTGGTTCAGCTCCACCTCGACCGGGCCCCGGCCGTGGCGCAGCGCGTTGGTCAGGGCTTCCTGGACGATCCGGTACAGGGCGACGTCGAGCGAGCCGGGGAGCTCGCGGGGTTCGCCGCGCAGGGTCAGCCGGGTCGGCAGGCCGGCGGCGCGGACGGTCTCGACCAGCTCGTCGAGGTTGTCCAGGCCGGGCTGTTCGGCGTTGGTCTCCGCGTGCAGGAGGTCGAGCAGGCGGCGCAGGTCGGCCATCGCCGAGCGGCTGGCGGACTCGACCGCGCCGAGCGACTTCCGCACGGGCGTGTCGCCGTCGGGCAGCCCGAGCCGGGCCGCGCCGGCGTGCACGCCGATGGCGCTGACGTGGTGGGAGATGACGTCGTGCAGGTCGCGCGCGATGGTCGTGCGCTCCTCGGTGACGGCTCGTCGGATGGCTTCTTCTTCGTGCTGGCGGCGTTCGTCGGCTTCGCGCTCGAGATCGGCGATGTAGGCGCGCCGGGCGGTCGTGTACCGGCCGACCAGCCACGGCAGGAGGCCGCTGACGCTGACGCTGATGGCGATCAGCCGCCAGTCGGACGCGGTGCGCCCGCCGCCTTCGATGCACCCGGCGACGACCCCGGCGAGCAGGGCGAGGAGCGCGAGGACGGCCGGTTTCGGGCGCAGCCAGGCGCCCGCCCGGTAGCCGGCGATGAGGATGCCGGCGTTGTTGCCGACGACGTAACCGGTGCAAGTGCAGAGAAGCAGGGGCGAGCCGGCGAAGAGGAGGGCGTGCGCGAGGGCGACCCAGCCGGAGTACCGGGCGGGGCCGGCGAGGGCGGCGTTGACGGCGACCCCGCCGAGCAGGACGACCCAGGCGCGCCAGCCGGTCTCGCCGAGCTGCGCTTGGGCGCGGAGGCCGAAGAGGGCGGCGTCGCAGACGACACAGACGAGCGCGACCAGCAGCGACTGGCGTCGCAGGGACCCGCTGATGTCGTGCACCCCGCAACTGTGCCCTAGTCGGAAGGCGGGATGGGCGGGAACGCCCCGATGCGGCGGGAGGGGGACGCGGCACCGGGGCGTTCCCTGGTAGGAGGGTCAGTGGTTCCCGAGCGCCCCAAGGTGGCCTTGGTTGCGTCCAACGCACCGAAGGCCACCTTGGGTGCGTTGAATCAGCATTGCGGCGCTAAGCGCCTCCGTTGAGGGCGGCGGTGGGGGCATCGGTGGAGCACCGAAGGCCACCTTGGGGCGCTCGGCCTCAGTTCGTCGGGCGGGCCGAGTAGCTGCCGCCGCGGCGCTGGCCGCCGCCCGGGCGCTGGCCCTGCGTCGCCTGGCCCAGCGAGGCCGCCGTCGCCGTGGTGCCGTCCACCTTCGCCACCACCGTCACGTTCGCGTCGCCCTGCTTCACGTCGCCCGTCTTCTGGGTCGAGCCGTCGAGCGTGTACGTCTGCTTGTAGCCGTCCTTGCTCGTCAGCGTCACCGAGGTCGCGCTCAACGCCGTGACGTCGCCCGTCTGGAGGCGCTCGGTCGTGTAGCCGCCGCTGCCGTTCGACACCACGAAGTCGCCGTGGAGCGCCTCGCGCAGCGCCGTCATTCCGCCGCCGAAGCCGCCGCCGAAGTTGCCGCCCGGACCGCCTTGGCCGGGGAACTGGCCGCCGCCCGGGCCGCCGAATCCGCCCGGGCCCTGCTGGGCCGAGTTGTCGGCACTGCTGGTGCCCGCCCAGATCGCCGCGCCGCCGCCGGCCGCGATCACCACCGCGATGCCGGCCGCGATCGCCGTCTTCTTGCCGGACCAGCCCTTCTTCGGCGGGGCGGACGCCGGGTCGCCCCAGTTCGCCGGGGCCGGTTCGCCCCAGGCCGGGGTGCTCGCGGCGGGTGCCGGGCCGCCCTCGGGCGGCGTGTTCGGCGTCGGCTCGGTCGTCATCGTGTCCTCCGGTCGTACCCACACTGGTCCTGGCCAGACTCACCGCCGAGGCTGTGTTTGAGCTGTGCGAGGCGTCAGCACGCGCTGTGGCTCCCTTACCCGGACGAAGGACTCTCACAGGAAACGCACAGCGCGGTCACAGTGAGCACCGATGAGCCGCCGAGAAGATGGCACTATGACCGCTATGAACGCCACGTCACCCGGCCCCGGCAAGGCCGACCTGCGCCGCGCCGACGGGAGCCCGGTGCGGGTCCTCGTCGTCGACGACGAGGCGACGCTGGCCGAGCTCGTGTCGATGGCGCTGCGCATGGAGGGCTGGGAGGTGCGCAGCGCGGGTGACGGCACCGAGGCCGTCCGGATCGCGCGCGACTTCCGCCCGGACGCCGTCGTCCTCGACGTCATGCTCCCCGACTTCAGCGGCCTCGAGGTGCTGCGGCGGATGCGGTCCGAGGCGGCGAACCTGCCGGTGCTGTTCCTGACGGCGAAGGACGCGGTCGAGGACCGCATCGCCGGGCTCACCGCGGGCGGCGACGACTACGTCACCAAGCCCTTCAGCCTCGAAGAGGTCGCGCTGCGCCTGCGCGCGCTGCTGCGCCGGGCGGGCGGGGTGACCGGCGCGAGCGGGTCGACGCTCGTCGTCGGCGACCTCACCCTCGACGAGGACAGCCGCGAGGTGCACCGCGGCGGCGACCTCGTGCCGCTGACCGCGACCGAGTTCGAGCTGCTGCGCTACCTCATGCGCAACCCCAAGCGGGTGCTGTCGAAGGCTCAGATCCTGGACCGCGTGTGGAGCTACGACTTCGGCGGCCAGGCCAACATCGTCGAGCTCTACATCTCCTACCTGCGCAAGAAGATCGACGCCGACCGCGAGCCGATGATCCACACCATGCGGGGCGCCGGGTATGTCCTCAAGCCAGCGGGCTGAGCGGCGGCGGTTCCGGGTGCAGCGGCCGTGGTCGCTGCGGCGGCGGCTGATCGTCCAGCTCGCCGCGCTGCTCGCGCTGGTGTGCCTGGTCGTCGGCGTGGTCACGGAGTTCGCGCTGAGCGAGTTCCTCGTCGGCCAGCAGGACAAGCGGCTGGCCGCGGCGACGGACCGCGCCGCGCACGCGCCGGACCGGTCGACCTGGCCGTACGGCGACGCCCCGCCGCCGGACCCGCTGCGCGCGCTCGGCCAGGGCGACGGCACGCTCGCGGTGGTCCAAAAGGGTCCGCTCGCCCAGGGCAGCGTGCTCGACTCCAGCGTGGGCGCGCCGTCGAAGCACAAGCCGCCGTTCCGCGGCCTCCCGAAAGACCAGGTGCTGGCGCTGCTGGCGGTGTCGTCCGACGGGAGGCAGCACAGCATCGACCTCGGCGGCGGTCTCGGCGAATACCGCGTGGTCTCGACCGTGGCGCCCAGCGGCGAAAAGACGGTCATCGGCCTGCCGCTGAAGGACGTCAACGAAACGCTCTGGCGGCTGGGCTTCATCCTCGGCGGCGTCGCGCTCGCCGGGATCCTGGTGGCCGGCGCGGTCGGCGCGGCGACGATCCGGCGCACGATGAAGCCGCTCGACCGGCTGGCCGCGACGGCGACGCGCGTCTCCGAGCTGCCGCTGGACCGCGGTGAGGTCGCGTTGTCGGAACGGGTCCCGGACGCCGACACCGACCCGAACACCGAGGTCGGCAAGGTCGGCTCGGCGCTGAACCGGATGCTGCAGCACGTCGCGAACGCGCTCACCGCGCGGCACGCGAGCGAGAACCGCGTCCGCCAGTTCGTCGCGGACGCGAGCCACGAGCTGCGGACGCCGCTGGCGGCGATCCGCGGGTACGCCGAGCTGACCCGCCGCGGCGGCGAGCAGGTGCCGCCGGACGTCGCGTTCGCGATGAGCCGCGTCGAATCCGAGTCGCGCCGGATGACGACGCTGGTGGAGGACCTGCTGCTGCTCGCGCGGCTCGACTCCGGGCGGCCGGTGGTGCACGAGTGGGTGGACCTGTGCCGGCTGGTGGCCGACGCGGTCGCGGACGCCCACGTCGCGGGGCCGGGCCACAAGTGGCTGATGGACGTCCCCGGCGAGCCGATCGGCGTCCTCGGCGACGCGGGCCAGCTGCACCAGGTGGTGATCAACGTCCTGGCCAACGCGCGCACGCACACGCCGGCCGGCACGACGGTCACGACCGCACTGTCCACTTCGGACGGCGTGGTCCGGCTCCGCGTGGCCGACGACGGGCCGGGTATCCCGCCGGACGTCCTCCCGGACGTCTTCGAGCGCTTCGCCCGCGGCGACAACTCGCGCTCACGGGCGGCGGGGAGCACCGGGCTCGGGCTGGCGATCGTGGCCGCGGTGGTGGGGGCGCACGGCGGCCGGGTCCGAGTGCAGAGCCGGCCGGGGCGGACGGAGTTCGAGATGACTTTCGCGGAGGCCCCTGGCCCCTAGGCCGCTCACCCGATCGGGCCGGATGCACAGCGCACGCACAGCTTCGGCACAAGTTCACCACATGCGGCACCGACACGGTCGGAACCATGACGACCACGCTGTCGGCGCCCGAACACGCCCAGCCCGCTCCCGAGACCGCCCGGGAACCGCGCTGGGTCAAGCCTTCCGTCGCCGGGCTGCTGCTCGGCACCGGCCTGCTCTACCTGTGGGACCTGGCGAAGACCGGCTGGGCCAACGACTTCTACGCGATGGCCGCCCAGGCCGGCACGTGGAGCTGGAAGGCGCTGTTCTTCGGCTCGCTCGACCCGGGCAACGTCGTCACCGTCGACAAGCCGCCGTTCTCCCTGTGGGTCATGGGGCTGTCCGGCCGGCTCTTCGGCTTCTCGAGCTGGAGCCTGCTCGTGCCGAACGCGCTCGCCGGCGTCGCCTCCGTGGGCCTGCTCTACCTCGCCGTGCGACGGCTTTCGGGGCCCGGCGCCGGGCTGCTCGCCGGGGCCGGGCTCGCGCTGACGCCGGTCGCCGCGCTCATGTTCCGCTACGACAACCCCGACGCCTTCCTCGTCCTGCTGCTGGTCGCGGGCGCCTACTGCGTCGTGCGCGCGCTCGAGCACGCGAGCACGAAGTGGCTGCTGCTCGCCGGGGTCGCGGTCGGGTTCGGCTTCCTCGACAAGATGCTGCAGGCGTTCCTGGTCCTGCCCGCGTTCGTGCTGGCGTACGCCGTCGCGGCGCCGACGTCGCTCGGGCGCCGGATCGGCCAGCTGGTCGCCGCGGCGGGCGCGGTGCTCGTCTCGGCGGGCTGGTGGATCGCGGTCGTCGCGCTCTGGCCGGCGGCGGACCGGCCGTACATCAGCGGGTCTACCGACAACACCGTGCTGGAACTGGCTTTCGGCTACAACGGTCTGGGAAGGATCTTCGGGGAAGGCCGGGGCGGCGGGACGTTCACCCCGCCGTCCGGGGCCGGTGGTGGCTTCGGAGGTGGCTTCGGTGGCGAAACCGGCCTGACGCGGTTGTTCGGCGGCGAGTTCGGCGGGGAGGCGTCGTGGCTGCTGCCGGCCGCGGTGCTCGGCCTGGTCGCGGGCCTGTGGTTCACGCGGCGGGCGCCCCGCACCGACCGGACCCGCGCGGCCCTGCTGCTGTGGGGCGGCTGGCTGGTCGTCACGACGCTCGTGTTCAGCTACATGAGCGGCATCATCCACCCGTACTACACGGTCGCGCTGGCGCCGGGGATCGCGGCCACGCTGGGGATTTCCGCGCGTGAGCTGTGGCACGGCCGGGCGAACTTCGCGGCCCGCGCGGTGCTGGCCGTGCTGCTCGCGGTCACCGCGGTCTGGGGGTTCGTGCTCCTCGCGCGGACGCCGGACTGGCAGCCGTGGATCCGCTACGCACTCCTCGTGCTCAGCGCGGCCGGTGTCCTGGCCCTGCTGTTCGGCGCCGACCGGTTCCGGCGCTTCGGCCCGGCGGTGGCCGTGGCCGGGCTGTGCGGCGCGCTGCTCGGCACGGCGTCCTTCACCCTGGCCACGGCGGCGACCGCGCACTCCGGCGGCACGCCGTCGTCCGGCCCGGCCGTCGCGAGTGGACGCGGGTTCGGCGCCCGGGGCGGCTTCGGCGAAGGCCAGACCGACGCGGCGGTCATCGACCTGCTGAAGAGCACGACGACGAAGTGGGCCGCCGCGCAGAGCGGTGCGATGCAGTCGGCCGGGCTGGCGCTGTCGAGCGGGCGGCCGGTGCTCGCGATCGGCGGCTTCAGCGGCAGCGACCCGGCGCCGACGCTCGCGCAGTTCCAGCAGTACGCCGCGGCCGGTGACATCCACTACTTCGTCGCGGGCGGGCGCGGCGGCTTCGGCGGCGGCCGCGGTACCTCGGGCGAAATCCAGACCTGGGTCGAGCAGAACTTCGCGCCGGCGACGGTCGGCGGCACGACGATTTACGACCTCACAAAATCTGTCAATTGATCGAAATTCGAGCGATTGTTTCCGGCGTGTTAACAGTCGAGGAATGATTCGCCGATCCGAGGCCGGTGCGATATCGGCGGAGGCGTACACCTGTTCGATCTCCGTCTCGATGACCGGCGCATTGTGAACGATTGTTCGGTTCCCGGAAATAGCGCTCGGTGATGATCACGGCGTGAGGTAACGACGAGGGACTACAGCCCGTGCAATCGCACGTGCCCGGAGCCGTGATCTTGGCCGGGCGGCCGACAGAAACGCGGGATACTCGATCTTGAAGCAGTCTGATATCGCTGGTCCGCCCGGCCGGAGGTCACTCGTTCGGCTGCATTGCCGGGGCGTTGTGGAGATCTTGTGCTAGTCGCTAGGCTCTCCGCCGGTCCGTGGTCCTGAGCACCGCGTTTCCTCAGGTACGGCACCACACCACTTCCCCCGCAGCTGGGAGTTCGTTGTGATTTCCCGTTCCCGCCCCCGTCCGCTGACGGTGCTCCTGACCTTGCTGACCCTCGCCGGGGTCACCGCGCTTTCCGGGTGCAGTGACAGTTCCGCCACCGGCACCGGCGGCAAGATCACCCTCGGGTTCAGCGCCTGGCCGGGCTGGTTCCCCTGGCAGGTGGCGCAGGAACAGGGCCTGTTCGCCAAGAACGGCGTGAACGTCGACCTGAAGTACTTCGACAACTACACCGACAGCATCAACGCGTTGTCCAGCGGAGCCATCGACGCGAACAGCCAGACCCTCAACGACACGCTTTCCTCGGCTTCCGGCGGCGCCAAGCTGTCGATCGTGCTGGTGAACGACAACTCCACCGGCAACGACAAGATCATCGCCCGGGACGGGATCAACGCCGTCGCCGACCTGAAGGGCAAGAAGGTCGCGGTCGAGCAGGGGACGGTCGACCACTACCTGCTGCTGCTCGCGCTGCAGGAGGCGAAGCTGACCGAAAAGGACATCGAGCTGGTCAACCTGCCGACCGACGCCGCCGCGGCCGCGTTCGTCGGCGGCCAGGTCGACGCCGTGGGCGCGTTCGCGCCGTTCACCTCGAAGGCGCTCGAGCGCCCGGGCAGCCGCGCGATCTCGACGTCGGCGGAGTTCCCCGGCGCCATCCCGGACCACCTCGTCACGTCGCAGAAGCTCATCAAGGAGCACCCCAAGGACGTCCAGGCGCTGGTCGACACCTGGTTCGAGACGCTCACCTGGATCAAGAACAACAAGGACGCGGCCGTGGGGATCATGGCCAAGCGCGGCGGGGTCTCCGACGCGGACTACCGGACCTACGACGCCGGCACCACGATCTTCACGCGCCAGCAGAACCTCGACGCGTTCACCCCCGGGGTCACCGCGCAGCACCTCGACTTCCAGGCGAACAAGATCGTCGACTTCATCGTGAACACCGGGCTCGCCCAGCAGCGGCCGTCGCTGGACGGGCTGTTCGACGACCAGTTCGTGAAGGCCGCGCCGCAGTGACCGGCCCGGCCCAGCGGCTCGCCGAACGCCGGGAGGCCGGCCGCCCGGCCTGGGGACCGCTGCCGCGCCGGGACGCGCCGAAGTCCGTCTCGCCGCTGTTTTCGTTGCGCACGCCCATTTCCGCGTCGGCGCGCTGGAAGCTGGCGTTGCTGTCGTTCGCGATCCCGATCCTCGCGTGGATCGTGCTGAGCGTCAGCGGGGTCGTCAACTCGACGTTCCTGCCGTCCCCGGTCGCGGTGGTCAAGGCCGGCGTCGGCATGGCGGGCACCGGCGAGCTCTTCGACGACCTCTGGGCGACGACCCAGCGGGTGCTCGAAGGCTTCGGCCTCGCCGTGCTGGTGTCGGTGCCGCTCGGCATCCTGATGGGCGGCTTTTCCGCCGGGCTAGCGTTTTTCGAGCCGCTGCTCGGGCTGCTGCGCTACCTGCCGGCGAGCGCCTTCATCCCGCTGCTGATCATCTGGCTCGGCATCGGTGAGCCGTCGAAGATCGCCATCCTCTTCATCGGGACGGTCTTCTTCAACACGCTGATGACCGCCGACGTCGTCCGCGGAGTGCCGGGCGAGCTCATCGACGTCTCCTACACCCTCGGCGCGCGCCGAGGCGAGGTGCTGCGCAAGATCGTCGTGCCGCACTCGCTGCCGGGCATGATCGACGCCATCCGGGTCAACGCCGCCGCGGCGTGGAATTTCGTGGTCGTCGCCGAGCTGATCAACTCCTCCGCGGGCCTCGGCTACCGGATCGTGCGGGCGCAGCGGTTCCTGCGGACGGACCAGATCTTCGCCGTGCTCGTGGTCATCGGGATCGCCGGGCTGGTCATCGACGTCCTGCTGCGCCTGCTGCGGACGCGCGTCGGGAAGTGGACGGCATGACGCTGGAACTGCGGAACGTCGCGAAGGACTACAGCGTCCGCGGCCGGGTGACGCGCGCGCTCGACGGCGTCGACCTCGAGGTGCTGCGCGGCGAGTTCGTCTGCGTCGTCGGCGCGAGCGGCTCGGGCAAGTCGACGCTGCTGTCGCTGGTGGCGGGGCTCAGCCGGCCGACCGAGGGCGAGATCGTGCTCGACGGCGTCCCGGTGACCGGCCCCGGCCCGGACCGCGGGCTCGTCTTCCAGGCCGGTGCGCTGTACCCGTGGCGCAACGTCGAGAAGAACGTCGCGTTCGGGCTCGAGCTGCTGCCGGTCGACGCGGCCGAGCGCACCAAGCGCGTGGACTGGTACCTCGCCGAGACCGGGCTCGACGCCGTGCGCAAGTCGCTGCCGAAGCAGCTGTCCGGCGGCCAGCAGCAACGCGTCGCGATCGCGCGGGCGCTCGCGTGCGAGCCGGATGTCCTGCTGCTGGACGAACCCTTCGGCGCCTTGGACGTCCAGACCAAAGAGGACATGCAGGTGCTCATCCGCCAGGTGCAGGCCGACACCGGCACCACGGTGCTGATGGTCACCCACGACGTCGAGGAAGCGGTGTTCCTGGGCGGCCGGGTCGTGGTGCTCGCTTCCGACCCGGGCCGGATCGCCGCGGACGTCGAGGTGACACTGCCCGCCGAGCGGGACCTGGCGGTGAAGCGCGAGCCCGCGTTCCTCGCGCTGCGCGCCCGGATCGAGGACCTCGTCCGCGAGCAGCACCGGGGTCACGTGAGACGGGTGGCCGCGGTCGAGTGAGAACGGAAGACGGGAAGGTGGCGGGATGAGGCACGGCAGGGCGACCGCGGAACGGGCCGGCGGCGGGGGAATCCTCGCCCGGCTCGGCATTCGCGGCAAGCTGAACCTGCTGCTCCTGCCCCCGCTGGCCGCGGTGGTGCTGGTGTCGGTGCCGTTCGTGCTGACCCAGGCGAACAGCGCGCTGGCCGCGACGCAGTCGGCGACGGTGGCACGGCACACCCAGCAGCTCGGCGGGCTGGTCTGGCAGCTGCAGCGCGAACGGCTGCTGACCGGCGCGTACGTCGCGACGCCGTCGATGTCCGCCGACCAGATGCTGCGGCAGCAGAAGGTGGTGAACGCGGCGGTCGAGGACGTGCGGTCGTCGCTGGGCGCCGACGCGCCGGACGAGCTTTCCGCGGCGCTGACCCGGATCGGCTCGCTCACCGAGCTGCGACAGAACGCGCAGGTCCGCGGCGTCGCGCTCGACAGCGTCGCCCGCACCTACCACGCGGTGATCGGCGCGGTAATCGATTCACTGCGGCTCGTCCCGCAGCTCACCAGCGACGCCGAGGGCACGCGGGAGCTGACCGCGCTGGAGGCGCTGCTGCGCGCGAACGAAGAGAACTCGTTGCGCGGCATGGCGTTGATCGTGACGGCGGTGTCGCCGGAGGCCGGCCGGTCCATCCTGGACGACGCGACCCAGCAGGCGCCGATCTTCACCGACCGGTTCGTCCAGCAGGCCGACGACGACACCGACCGCGACCAGTCCGCCCTGGTCGTCAACGTCGAACAGAGCGACGCGGGCCGCCGGATCGACGAGCTCGCGACCCAGGTCGGCAACCCGCGGGACGCGGCCGCGATCTCCCAGTACGTCACCGACGTCCTCACCGCGTCGGAAAGCCAGGCGGGCCAACGGAAGCTGGTCCAGGAGCGGGTCACCGGCGAGATCGCCGACGCCGCGAACGGCCGGGCGGACGCCGGCACGCGGCTGGCCTGGCTGGTCGGCGTCGGCGCGGGCCTGCTGTTCCTGCTGGTCGCGTTCCTCGCCGTCGCGGTGTCCCGCTCGATCGCCTTGCCGCTGCGGCGGCTGACCACCGCGGCGACGTCGGTCGCCGACCTCGCCGGCACCGAGCTCGTCCGCGTGACCGACACCGAGGAGGCCGAGGAGCAGGTCCCGCGGCTGGCCACCATCGACGTCGTCTCCGGCGACGAGCTCGGCCAGCTGGCCGCCGCGTTCAACCGGGTCCAGACCACCGCGGCCGAGCTGGTCGAACGGCAGGCGCTCACCCGGCGCAACACCGGCCTGATGTTCGCGAACGTCGCGAAGCGCACGCAGAACCTCGTCGGCCGCCAGCTCGCGCTGATCGACGAGGTCGAGCGCAACGAGCAGGACACGCGGCTGCTGGCCAGCCTCTACCGGCTCGACCACCTCTCCACCCGCCTGCGCCGCAACGCCGACAACCTGCTCGTGGTGTCCGGCACCCGCGACGAGACGCGCATCGCCGGCCCGATCGAGCTGTCGACGGCCCTGCGTTCCGCCCTCGCCGAGATCGAGGACTACCAGCGCGTCAAGCTCGGCGTCGTCGCGGAAATCCTGCTGTCGTCGGCGCTCGGCGCCGACCTGGTGCTCGTGTTCGCCGAGCTGCTGGAGAACGCGACGTCGTTCTCGCCGCCGGGCTCGATGGTCGAGGTCGACACGATGTTCCTGGCCGACGGCTCCTGCCTGGTGAGCATCGTCGACCACGGCATCGGCATGACCGCGCAGAAGATCGCCGAGGAGAACCAGCGGCTCGTCGAGCGCGAACGGCTCGAGCTGGCGCCGACCAGCGTGCTCGGCCTGTTCGTGGTCGGCCGCCTGGCGCGGCGCCACGACCTGGGCGTCGAGCTGCTCGCGACGCCGACCACCGGCGGCGTGACCGCGCGGCTGACGATCCCGCCGTCGCTGTTCAGCCACCGCGCGGGGGTGCGCGTGAAGACCCCGCCGGCGATCCCCGCGCAGGTCGTGCCCGAGGCGCGTCCCGCGGAAGCCGTCGCGGTGACCGCCGCGGCGGCCACTGTGTCCACTGTCGACGCGCTGCGCCCGGTCGAGCTGCCCGCGCCGGCGATCCCGGCGCTCCTCGGGTCCCGGAACGGCTTCCTCTGGTTCAACCAGCGGGAACCGGTGTGGCCGGACGCCGAGCCGGAAGAGCCGGCGAGCCGGGGCGGCCTCAAACGGCGCGTCCGTGGCGCGCAGCTGCCGAGCCCGGGCACCACGGCGCCGGTCGCCGCCGAGGCCAAGCCACGGCACGACCCGGAGGCGACGAGGACCGCGATGGACGGGTTCCAGAGCGCCTTCGCAAGGGCTGCCTCACCGGGCGACGGCGCGTCGCTGCCGGCCCGGGTGCCCGGGGGCTCGGCGATGGCCGCCGAAGCCCCGGCGTCACGGGACGGCCTGGTCCGCCGGGTCCCCGGCGCCCAGCTCGCCCCCGGCCTGCGCCCGGCGACCGCCGCGGGCCGGCCGGCCGCGAGAGCCGTCGTGAACCGCCCCCGGCGGGACCCGGCGGCCGAGCGGGCGGCGTTCGACTCGTTCGCCGCCGGCCTCGCCAAGGCGGACGTGGTTACGGCAGACAGCCCGCCGTAAGGCGTGGTCGCCGGTCGTGTGATGGAACGAGGAGAAGAGAGCAGGAAATGAGCATCCCCGCAGCTGGCGTCAGTGTCGAAGCCCAGAACTTCAACTGGCTGGTGAGCCGCTTCGCGCAGCACACCGCGGGCGCGATCGCCGCCATCGCGGTCTCGGCCGACGGCTTGCTGATCGCCGTGTCTTCGGAGCTCGAGCGGTCCAACGCCGACCGCCTCGCCGCGATCTCCTCCGCCATGCTCGGGCTCGCCCACGGCGTCTCCGAAAGCCACCCGCTCGGCTCGCCCGACAAGGTGATCATCGAGCTGGAGCACGGGTACCTGCTGGTCTGCACCATCAGCATCGGCTGCTCGCTGGGCGTCCTCGCGAACAAGCAGGCCAGCCTCGGGACGATCGCCTACGAGATGGCGATGTTCGCCAACCGCGCCACCGAGGTCCTCACGCCCGGCCTGATCGAGGAGCTCAAGAACACCGTAGGTTCGTGATGACCGAGGAACCGGACACGTCCCTGCTGCGGCCGTACCTGATGACCTCGGGGCGGGCCCAGCCGGTCGACCAGAGCCTCGAGATCGAGGCGCAGGTCATGACGTCCCGCCTCGGGGCCGCGTCGCACCCGAAGCTCACGTTCGAGCGGCAGGAGATCGTCTCGCTCTGCCGGAGCACCATGTCGGTCGCCGAGGTGGCCGCCATGCTCGGCCTGCACATCGGCGTCGCGCGGGTGCTGGTGGCCGACCTCGCCGAGCTGGGCTACGTCGTCGTCCGGCGGCCGGCGAACCACAATTCGCGCGACCTCGGCATGATCGAAAGGGTCATTCGTGGACTCGAAGCCATTCACTGAACCGGGGGCCCGCCCACCGGCGCCGGTCAAGATCGTCATCGCGGGCGGTTTCGGCGTCGGCAAGACGACGGCGGTGTCGTCCATCTCGGAGATCAAGCCGCTGACGACGGAGGCGGCGATCACGTCGGTGGCGGCTTCGGTGGACAGCACCGGCCACGTCCCGGCCAAGACCACCACGACGGTGGCGCTGGACTTCGGCTGCATCACGATCGACGACGAGGTGAAGCTGTACCTGTTCGGCACGCCCGGCCAGGACCGCTTCGGCTTCATGTGGCAGGACCTGGTCCACGGCGCGCTGGGGGCGCTGGTGATCGTGGACACCCGCCGCATGGACGACTGCTACCCGGCGGTCGACTACTTCGAGAACGCGGGCCTGCCGTTCGTGGTGGCGGTGAACATGTTCGACGGCGCACTGGGGCACGACCTGGAGGACATCCGCTGGGCGTTGGCGGTCAGCGAGGACGTCCCGCTGATCACGTTCGACGCGCGGCAGAAGCTTTCGGTGCGGGACGCGCTGCTCGCGGTGCTGCACAACACGTTCAAGAAGGCCCGAGCCCAGGCGGGCGCGGGGACTTCGCTACACTGATCCACGGACCCCGCGCGGCGTCCACCCTGTGAACTTCCCCAGGGCCGGAAGGCAGCAAGGATAAGCAGGCTCTGACGGGTGCGCGGGGTCCCCTTCGTTTCGGCTCCGGCTCTCGGGGCTTCGCCCCCTTCGCCGGGCCTTCACTTCGTCCTTTCACCCGGGGGCCGAGCCCCCGGACCCCCACGGTGCCTCGGCTGCGGCCTCCTAGAACAGGCCCAGCACGTCTTCCGGTGGCTGTGGTGATGGCGGGCGGTCCTCGTCCGTGATCGGGGCCGCTCTTCCCGCCAGCTTTCGCAGCTCCGCGCCGTGGACGCACCTCGCCGGGAACGCCGCCGACGCCGTTCGTTGCGCGATCTCCGCCGTCGGGAGGTCGGTTGCCGAGGCCGCGAACACCAGGTTGCCGAAGCGGCGGCCCTTCAGCACCGCCGGGTCCGCCAGCAGCAGGACCTCGGGGAACACCTCGCGCAACGTCGCCAGGAAGCGGCGGGCGAACGGGAGCCCCGCGCCGTCCGTGATGTTGGCCAGGTAGCTGCCCTCCGGCCGCAGGATCGTCGCGATCGCCTGGGTCGCTTCCAGCGTGGCCAGGCCGCCCGCCAGGGTCGCGCGCTCGAACGCGTCGACCACCGCCAGGTCCGCCGTGTCCTCGCGTCTCGTCGCCAGCCCGGCGCGGCCGTCCGTCACCCGGACGCGCAGGCCCGGCACCCGCAGCCCCAGCTGGGCGCGAACCAGCTCGACCAGCTCGCCGTCGGCGTCGAACACCAGCTGCCGCGACCCCGGGCGCGACGCCGCGACGTAGCGCGGCAGCGTGCACGCCGCTCCGCCGATGTGCAGCGCGTCCAGCGGGCCCGGCGGCAGCTGGTCCACGACGTCGCCGAACCGGCGGATGTAGTCGAACTCGAGGTTGGCCGGGTCGTCGAGGTCGACGTACGACTGGGCGACCCCGTCCACCGACACCAGCCAGGCGTTGCCCCGGTCGGCGTCGCGGAGGAGCTCCGCCGTCCCGAACCTGACCGGGTACCGCCCGGGCACCGGACCGGGCTTTCGCGCACGCGCCACGACCGGCGAGCCTAGTCGTCGGACCCTCCCGGTACTCCATCCATGCCCCCACCACCGCCCTCAACGGAGACGCTTCGCGTCGCGGTAGATTCACGGGCGTGGCTCTAGCGCTGTACCGCAAGTACCGTCCGGCGACGTTCGCCGAGGTAGTCGGTCAGGAGCATGTGACCGAACCCCTCCGCACGGCGTTGTCCGCCGGGCGCATCAACCATGCCTACCTCTTCTCCGGCCCCCGCGGCTGCGGCAAGACGTCGAGCGCGCGCATCATGGCGCGCTCACTGAACTGCGTGAAGGGGCCGACGCCGGACCCGTGCGGCGAGTGCAGCTCCTGCAAGGCGCTCGCGCCGGAGGGCTCAGGCAGCGTCGACGTCACGGAGCTCGACGCCGCCAGCCACGGTGGTGTCGACGACGCCCGCGAGCTGCGCGACAAGGCGTTCTACGCGCCGGCGGAGTCGCGCTACCGCGTGTTCATCATCGACGAGGCGCACATGGTCACCACGCAGGGCTTCAACGCCCTGCTGAAGATCGTGGAAGAGCCGCCCGAGCACGTCATCTTCATCTTCGCGACCACCGAGCCGGAGAAGGTGCTGACCACCATCCGCTCGCGGACGCACCACTACCCGTTCCGGCTGATCCCGCCGGGCGTGATGCGCACGCTCCTGGAGGGCAACGTCGCGGCCGAGGGCGTCGAGGTCGAGCCGGCGGTGTATCCGCTGGTCATCCGGGCCGGCGGCGGTTCGGCGCGGGACACGCAGTCGGTGCTCGACCAGCTGCTCGCCGGCGCGGGCCCGGACGGCGTTTCGTACCCGCGCGCGGTGGCGCTGCTGGGCGTCACGGACGTCGCGCTGATCGACGACATGGTGGACGCGCTCTCGACCGAGGACGCCGGCACGGTGTTCGGCACGGTCGAGAAGGTCACGGAGGCCGGGCACGACCCGCGGCGGTTCGCGACGGACCTGCTCGACCGGCTGCGCGACCTGGTGCTGCTGCGCGCGGTGCCGGACTCCGCGGGCGGGCTGGTGTCGGCGCCGGAGGAAGAGCTGTCGCGGATGGTCGCGCAGGCGGAGCGGATCGGCCTGGCGACGCTCTCGCGGTACGCGGACATCGTCCACAATGGACTCCTGGAGATGCGCGGGGCGACCTCGCCGCGGCTGGTGCTGGAGCTGCTGTGCGCGCGGATGCTGCTGCCGTCGGTGACGGAGGCGGAGAACGCGCTGCTGGCCCGCCTCGAGCGGCTGGAGCGCCGCGCGACGCTGGCGGGCGGGGGTGGCGCGCCTGCCGAGGGTGGCGTGGAGCCTCCGGTCCGGGCGACGTCGGAGCGGTTCTCACGTCCTTCGCAGCGTCCGGCCTCGGCGGAGGCGGAAGCGGCGCCGATCGCGGCCCCGGAGCCGGCGCAAGCCGAGCCCGCTCCGCGACCCGCGCCCACTCCCGAGCCCGTTTCGACGGCGAAGCCCGCGGAGCCGGTCCCGGCGGCCAAGCCCGCGGACAACGGCTGGGGGACGCCGCGCACCCCTGGTGGCGGCACGCCCGCTCCGGCGGCCGCGGCTCCGAACACCAGCGCCCCGCCGGCCACGGTAGCTCCTGCTCCGGTCAAGGAAGCGTCGACCGGTGAGCTGGACGCCGCCGCGATCCGGAACGTCTGGCCGCAGCTCATGACCGCCCTGCGCAAGTTCACCGGCGGCCGCAGCCTCGAGGCGATGCTCACCCAGGCCACCGTCGCGACCGTCGAAGGCCACGCCCTCACCCTCACCCACAAGTCCGAACCCCTGGCCCGCCGCCTCTCCGACCAGGACAACGCCCGCAAGATCGCCGGCGCGCTGGCGGACGTCGTGGGTGGCGACTGGCAGGTCCGCTGCGTCCACGGCAACGCCCCGGCCACGTCCGCCGCGCGTTCGCAGCAGGCCGCGCCCGCGCCGGAACGGTCGTTCACCCGGCAGTCGGCCGCACCGGCCGCCGCTGCCACACCCGCACCCACACCTGCCGTGGCGGCCGCCCGGCCCGCGCCGGCGCCCGCCGCCGCACCGGCCCGGCCGAAGGTGACCATGGCCGAGCCGGACATCCCGCTGCCCCCGGAGCCCTCCGACGAGGACGACGAGGACCTCTACAACGAGGACGCCAGCCCCGCCCCGCCACCGCCCCCACCGCCGCCGGACCAGGACCCGGACGAGCTGGCCCGCAAGCTCATCTCGGACCATCTCGGCGCCCGCCCCCTCGACTGACCGAAAGCCGTGAAGGCCTCCTTGCCGGCCATAAGAGCCGGTAAGGAGGCCTTCACGGCTTTCGGCCGTCCACACGTCAGGACGCCCAGGGCCCGATACCCGTCGCAGCGCCTGGGTGAGGACCTTGCGGGAGATGCGGCCGATGAGGTCGACGAGCTCGCCGTGGCCACGGCGAAGCCGTCCTCGAGGCTCAGGAAGCCAGGTAGGCCTCGATCGCCGCCGCGATGGCGGACGCGTACTGCTGGCGTCCCTCCGCGCTGGTCATCCGGGCCGCTTCCGCCGCGTTGCGCATGTTCCCGCACTCGACGAGCACCGCCGGCCGCGTCGAGAGGTTCAGCCCGCCGAGGTCCGAGCGCGCCGAAAGGCCGTTGCCGCCGATGTAGTTCGACGTGCTGAAGCTGCCCGACCGCATCGTGTCCCGGACGACCTGCGCGAGCCGCGTCGAAGGCTCGCCCTGCGCGGCGTTCAACGGCGGCGACGAATACGCGACGTGGAAGCCGTTGGCCCCGGCCGCGGTCGAGCCGTCGGCGTGGATGGAGACGACGGCGTCGGCGCTCGCCTCGTTGCCGATCGCGGCCCGGCGGTCGACGCAGGGCCCGACGCCGGTGTCGTCCGGTCGCGTGTAGACGACCCGGATTCCCTTGCTCGCCAACGCTTTTCCGACCCGCTGCGAGACGTCCCAGGTGAACTCGTGCTCGGGGTAGCCGGCGTTGGTGGCGGTGCCGGTCGTGTTGCACGGCTTCCGCTGGCCGCGCCCGGCGGGAACCTGCCGGTTGATCTCCGCCGGGTGCGAACCGTTCCCGCCGTTGTGGCCGGGGTCGAGCACGACGACCTTCCCGGACGCGACCGGCGGCGCGGCGGCCGAGGACGGCGGCAGCGAAGGCGACGGGGACGGCGTCACGGTCGTCGGCGTTGGCGTCACCGTCCGGGTGGTCACGGGAGCGGGCGCCGGAGCCGCCGGGGTGTCTTCTTCGCAGCCGGTGAGCAGCAGGGCACCGGCCAGCAGGAGGGGGGCAATCGCGCGTCGCACGGCGACCACGGTGCCACAGCCCGGCACCCGGCGTGGCGCGACTACCCTGGTGGATGACACAGGCGTGCAGAGAGGACCGAGTGCGATCATGGTGCAACCCGGCGGCGGCTTCGACATTTCCCAGCTGATGCAGCAGGCCCAGCAGATGCAGCAGAAGCTCGTCGAGGCCCAGGAAGAGCTCGCCAACACCGAGGTCACCGGCACGGCCGGTGGCGGGCTGGTCACCGCGACCGTCTCCGGTGACAGCCAGCTGAAGAGCCTCCAGATCGATCCGAAGGTGGTCGACCCGGACGACGTCGAGACGCTGTCCGACCTGATCGTGGCGGCGGTCCGCGACGCGTCGGCGAGCGCGCAGAAGCTCACCGAGCAGAAGCTCGGCCCGCTGGCCGGCGGCCTCGGCGGTGGTGGCGGGATGCCGGACCTCGGCGCCCTCGGCTTCGGCGGCTGACGAACTTGTACGAAGGTGTCGTCCAGGACCTGATCGACGAGCTCGGGCGGCTGCCCGGGGTCGGGCCGAAGAGCGCCCAGCGGATCGCGTTCCACCTGCTGGCCGCGGACCCGGCGGACATCTCGCGGTTGCAGGACGTCCTCGGCAAGGTCAAGGAAGGCGTGCAGTTCTGCGAGGTGTGCGGCAACGTCTCCGAGCAGCAGAGGTGCCGCATCTGCCGCGACGAGCGCCGCGACCTCACGGTGATCTGCGTGGTCGAGGAGCCGAAGGACGTCCTGGCGGTCGAGCGCACGCGCGAGTTCAAGGGCCGCTACCACGTCCTGGGCGGCGCGCTCGACCCGCTGTCGGGCATCGGCCCGGAGCAGCTCCGGATGCGCGAGCTGCTCAAGCGCATCGGCGAGGCCGACATCAGCGAGATCATCATCGCGACGGACCCCAACACGGAGGGCGAAGCGACGGCGACGTACCTGGTGCGGATGCTGCGGGACTTCCCGGGCCTGAGCGTGACGCGCTTGGCGTCGGGGCTGCCGATGGGCGGTGACCTGGAGTTCGCGGACGAGCTGACGCTGGGTCGCGCGCTCTCGGGCCGCCGGGCGCTCTAACCCGCGTCGAAGCGGCGCAGGTCGTACAGGTCCATCAGCCTGATCACCTTGTTCGCGTACTCCGGGTCGGTGGCGTACTTGCGTGCCACCGCCCGGACGAACGCGTCGGGATCCGAACGCACCGGCAACGCCGCCGCGTAATTCGGCGAAGTCGTCAACAGCCGCCCGTAATCACGGAATGAGTCCTCGACCGAGGCGTACGAGCGGAAAAACGCATCCACCGGATGACACGGCGACGGAATGCACTCCGTGGTCGGGTACCGCGCGCAGCTCAAGGCCAGCGGTCCCGGGCTCGTCGGCGTCACGCACTTGAAGCCGAAGTGGTTCAGCTCGGCCGTCGACAGCTTGCTGCGGCCCCAGTTCGACTCCAGGATCGACTGCGCCACCGTCACCGAGGCCGGGATGTCGTACGTCGCGTGGATCGCGCGGGCGATCGGGCCCGCCACGCCGACGTACGACTCCTGGTAACCCGCGTCCAGCGCCGCCGAACGAACCGAGGCCTGGTCGATGGGCGGCGTCACCAGCAGCAGGGCTGCCAGTCCGATGTGGATCATGGCGACACGGTTCCCGATCCGTCCCGGACCGGAAACCGGCTGTCACCCGAAAGGGACTCAGCAGTAGCCGAGCTGCGCCAGCGTGTCCACGACGATCTCGGACGGGTGGTACTTGTCCATCCAGGACTCGCCGCGGCGGTTCTGGTACGTGTCGAGGAAGTTCTGCAGCTTGTCGCCGCGCATTTCCGTCAGCACGACCGTCTCGCCGAGGTGCTGCGGCGTCTCCGTGCGCTCGCGGTGCACCGCGCAGGGGAGGCCGAGGTAGTAGCACTCCGCCGAAAGACCACCCGAGTCGGTGACGACGTACTCGGCGCGCGCCACCAGCGGCAGGAACTTCAGGTAGCGCATCTTCGGCTGGACGATGAACTGGTCGTCGAAGATGTTCCCGATGCCCAGCGCGCGGATCTTCTCGCGTTCCGGTGCCCCGGCCATGTACAGGATCGGCATCTGCCGGCTCTGCTCGCGCAGGATCTCCAGCGCCTCGCGGTACTTGTCCGGGCGCGAGACCAGCTCGAAGCGGTGCAGCGTGGCCAGGCCGAACTTCTCCGGCAGGTCCGGCACGTCCAGCGGCTGGTTGATGGCCAGGCGCATCGCGTCGATCGCCGTGTTCGCCTCGGTGTCGACGACGACGCCGCGGGCGTGGCGCAGGTTGTTCACCTCACGCGCGCTCGGCGCGAAGTGGATGTCGACGATCTTCGCCGCGATCTTGCGGTTGAGCTCTTCCGGCAGCGGCGACAGGATGCTGCCCGACCGCGCGCCCGCCTCGACGTGCCCGACGCGGGACTTGAGGATCCGCTTCCCGATCAGCGAGCCGTACGGCGTGGTGAACGTGTCGCCGTGCACCAGCACCAGCGGGGGACGGCCGTCCTCGGTCAGCGCGGCGCGCAGCTCGTGGCGGCGGCTCCAGGCGGTGCGCATGACCTGCGCGGCCCAGCCCGGCACCTGCGCCGGCGACTCGAGGTTGTGCGCCTTTTCCTCCGGCACCAGCCAGACGTCCGGCGCGGGCATGTCGAGGTCCGCGAGGACGTCCGCGACCTCGTCGACGTGCTGCGCGGTGAACCAGATCTTCGGCCGCACCCCGCGATCGCGGATCCCGTGGTAGACCGGCGCGATCTTGATCAGTTCCGCGGTGGTGCCGAGAATGAAGGAAATCACCGTGAAAGCCCATTTCTGGTCGGGTGCGGTTGCGTAAGGATACTGGCCGACCCATCGCGGGGGCCGCCGGGTAGCCTCGGCCCGGTGAGTGCGAACCCGCTCCTCCCCTCGCTCAGCGTCGTGATCCCGGTCTACAACGAGCAGGACTGGATCGAACGCAGTGTCGGCGCGCTGCTCGCCTCCGCGACGGAGGCCAGCTGGCCGATCGAGGTCGTCGTCGTCGACGACGGCAGCACGGACGCCACCCCCGCGCGGCTCGACGAGCTGCGCGAACGCCACGGCATCACCGTGCTCAGCCAAGCCAATTCCGGCCGCTTCGAGGCCCGGCGGGCGGGTATCGCCAAGGCCTCCGGGAACCAGCTCCTCCTGCTCGACAGCCGCGTGGTGGTGGACACCGGCGCGCTGACGTTCCTGCGCGACCAGCTGGTCGACCACCCCGAGCGGACGGTCTGGAACGGGCACGTCAACGTCGACTCCGAGGACAACCCGTACGCCGGCTTCATGGCCGGGCTGGTGAAGATCCCCTGGCGCCGGTACTGCGCGAATCCGCGCCTGATGTCCTTCGGCATCGAAGAGTTCGACCTGTTCCCGAAGGGCACCGGTTTCTTTTCCGCGCCGCGCGCGGTTCTCGAATCGGCGTCGGACGCTTTCGTATCGCTGTTCGACGACGTCCGCTTCGCCAGTGACGACACCGGTGTCCTGCGCTGGATCGCCGAACGGCACCGCATCTTCCTGGCCCCGGAGTTCTCCGCGACCTACCACGGGCGCGAGAGCTTCAAGAAGTTCGCCGCCCAGGCGTACTTCCGCGGGACGACCTTCGTGGACTCCTACCTCGGCTCGCCGGGCCCGGCCCGCACCGGCCTGTTCGCCGCGTTCGGCGTCGGCCTGCTCGGCCTCGGCATCGCGGTCAAGCGCCCGAAGACGGCCGTCGCGCTGGCCGCCGCCGGGTCGGCCGCGGCCGGGATGGCCGTGACGCGCTTCGGCGCGACGAACGCGGAGGCCAAGGCCGTCGCGAAGCTGGCCCCGGTGTTCGGTGCCGGGTTCGGCGCCGGTGCCGTCCGCGGCCTCGTGATGGCGCTGCGTGCCCGCCGGCGGCGGGGCTGATGAGCTCGCCGATGACCGAGGAAGCCGACGGGCGCAGCCTGGCGAAGGAGACCGGGCGCTCGGCCGGGAAGATCGGCGTCTCGCTGCTCGTCGCGATCGCGCTCGGCTACGTGCTGACGCTGGTCGCGACCCGCTGGCTCGGGCCGGAGAACAGCAAGGTCTACCTCTCGTTCTGGGGCATCCTGATGGGCCTCGGCAGCGCGCTGTCGCCGCTGGAGCAGGAGCTGTCCCGCCAGTCCGCGGTGGCCGCGCTCGACGGCGGCAAGGCAGGCAAGCCCGCGCTGCGCGCCCTGACCGTCGGCGCGGTGACCGTCGCCGTGGTCGCGGCGCTGACGATGGCCGTGCCGGTGCTGTCGGACCGGCTCTACGGGGGCAACACCGCCCTCGGCGTCATCGTGCTGTGCGGGGCGATCTCGTTCGCCTGCCAGTTCGCCGCCCGCGGCCTGCTCGTCGGGCAGCAGCGGATCAAGCCGTACGCGGGGCTGGTCGTCGCCGAAGCCGCGGTCCGGGTGCTCGTGCTGCTCGGGATCGCCGCGGCCGGGCTCACCGGCGTGACGTCGTTCGCGATCGCGGCCGCCACCGGCTCGTTCGCCTGGCTGCTGTTCGTCAAGCCGGTCACCGGACTGATCGACCCGCACGCCGACGGCGAGGGCTGGGGGCCGGTGACCGGCCGGATCCTCGTCCTGCTGACCGGCGCCGCGCTCACCGCGAGCGTCATCACCGGCTACCCGGCGATGGTGAGCCTGCTCGCGCCCGGCGGGTCCGTGGCCGGCGTCGGCGTCCTCTTCGCGACGCTCACCGTGTCGCGGGTGCCGCTGCTGCTGCTCTCCCCGCTGCAGGCGCTCGCCGTCCCGACGGTGGTCCGGCTCTCGGGCACCGAAGAGGGGCAGCACCGGCTGCGGAAGCTGCTCGCGGCCGGCGCGCTCGGCACGATCGTCCTCGGTGTGGTCGGCGCGCTGGTCGGCTGGCTGATCGGGCCGTGGCTGGTCTCGCTGCTCTACGGCTCGGGCTTCGTCGCCCAGGGCTGGTGGGTGGCGTGGATGGTGTGGGGTGCGGTGCTGCTCACGGCGTTGCAGCTGATGACGGCCGTGCTCGTGGCCCGCAAGGAGGCGAGCAAGGTGCTCGTCACCTGGGCCGTCGTCGCGGTCGCCACCGCGGCGACACTGCTGCTCGTGCCGGGTGACCCGATCCTCAAGGCGGTCGCCGGGCTGGCCGGGGGGCCCACGCTGGGTCTCGTGGTCGTGTTGATGTTCGTTCTGCGGCGTCCGGGCAACGTGCGGCCCGCTCCGGACGTCCCAGTAGGGTGACCCCGGCCGGAACCCGGGACAGGATCGGCGGGAAGACGCCGGTGAGGTTGGACAGCGGAAAACCATGAACGTACTTCTGGTCGTGCTCGCCTTCTGGCTGCCGGGCCTCGTCTTCGGGGCCGCGATCCGGCTGCGTGGCTGGCTGCTCGCCGCGGCCGCGCCCATCCTGACGTTCGGCATCGTCAGCCTCGGCGTGCCGGTGCTCGGCGGCCTCGGCATCCGCTGGACGATGCTCGACGTCGTCCTGTGGACGCTCGTGCTCTCCATCGCCGGCTTCGGGCTGGCGTTCGCCGTCGCGCGCTTCACCGCGCGGCGTCACCCGGACTGGGCCGAGAAGGACGCCGCCGCGGCGGCCCCCGCCCGGTCCGTGCGCGAGCACCTGCTGATCGGCGCCGGCGTCCTGGCCGGCAGCCTCGTCGGCATCGTCACGTTCCTGCGCGGCGCCCGCGGCCTCAACCAGGTCCAGCAGGGCTGGGACGCGCCGTTCCACGCCAACCTGGTGCGCTGGATCGCCGAGCACGGTGACGCCCGGCCGTCGACCGTCGGCACCATCGCGAACCTGCCGGACCAGACGAACTACTTCTACCCGGACACCTACCACGCCCTGCTCGCGCTGGTCTTCGACAAGGCCGGCCTGGCGATGATGCCGACGCTGAACATGGGCGCGCTCACGGTGATCCTGTGCGTGCCGATCGGCGTCGCGGCGATGTGCCACGTGTGGCGGATGCCGGCGCTCGCGGTCGCCGCGGCCGCGGCGGTGACGGCGTCGTTCACCAACTTCCCGTACGACTCGCTGTGGCGCGGCCCGCTCTGGCCGTACGTCGCCGGCGTCGCGCTGATCCCGGCGATGCTCGCGCTCGCCCGCCTGCTGCTGGAGCCGCGCGGGGTCGCCGGCCCGGTCGCGATCGGCATCGGCGTCGCCGGCCTGATCGGCCTGCACACCAGCGTCGCGTTCGTCGTCGTCGTGTACTTCCTGCTGATCCTGCTCGCCGTCCTCTTCCGGTTCGAGCGGATCGACTGGCGCCGGTCCGGGGCCTCGCTCGGGGCCACGATCGCGCTCGCCGTCCTCTGCGGGCTGCCGCTCGCGTTGCCTTCGCTGTACAACGCCGGCGGGGTGACGGGCGCGTCCTGGGCGTCGCAGGCCACCGTCACCGGCGGGCTCGGCGAAACGATCACGTTCTCGCCGATGGCGGCGTTCCCGCAGTGGTGGATCGGCGTGCCGGCCCTCATCGGCATCTTCCTGCTGGTGAAACACCGCCGGATGCTGTGGATGGTCGCCGCCTACGTCGTGTTCGGCGGCCTGTTCGCGGCCACCGTGTCGCTGGAGACGCCGCTCATCCACACGCTCACCGGCATCTTCTACAACGACCACTGGCGGATCGGCGCGCTGGTCCCGCTGGCCGGGGCGGTCGCGTTCGGTGAGTTCACCGACACCGCGGCCCGCTGGTTCGGGCGCAAGGCCGGCACCCGGCTGCCGAACGTCCGGCCGGCGACGCTCACCACCGTCGGCGTCGTGCTGCTGATCGTCGTCGTGGGCGGGCTGAGCCGCGGCGGGTACATCGGCCGCAACGCCGCCCGCCTGCAGATCAACTACAGCGGTGGCCCGACGGTCAGCGATGACGAGCGCCAGGCGTTCAACTGGCTCGGCGCGCACGTCGCGCCCGGCGAGCACGTGATGAACGGCAAGGCCGACGGCTCGGTCTGGATGTACGCGCTCGACGGCGTCCAGCCGGTCGAATGGACCTTCTACGGCGCCGAGCCGGACACCCCGACCGGCTACCTCAGCCTCTACCTCGACGACATCGACGAGTTCCCGCACGTGCGGGAACTGCTCACCGACCTCAAGGTGCGCTACGTCTTCGTCGGCAAGGGCAAGGTCACGTCGGAGACGAACAGCGGACCCGGCCTGAGCCACCTCGACACCACGCCCGGCTTCAAGGTCGTGTTCCAGAACCCCGGCTCCACCGTCTACGAGATCGAGGGCCAGCAGGGCGTTGTCGCAGCTGGTGCCGCTCCAGGGTCCGCGGCCGGTAACGGGCAGTGAAAGGCTAGAGTGATCGCGTGTCCAGCACCTCCGTGACCAGCCGCCGTGTGCTCATCGTGATGCCCGCGCTGAACGAGTCCGCGAGCGTCGCTTCGGTCATCGAGCAGGTGAAACGCGCCCTGCCGGGCGGTGACCTGCTGGTCGTCGACGACGGTTCGGTCGACGACACCGCCAAGCTCGCCCGCGCGGCGGGGGCCGAAGTGGCCCGGCTCGCGGTGAACCTGGGCGTCGGTGGCGCGATGCGCACCGGCTTCCGCTACGCCGCCGCCCGCGGGTACGACGTGGTCGTGCAGGTGGACGCGGACGGCCAGCACGATCCCGACGAGCTCGACGCGCTGCTGCGCGGCCTGGACGACGCGGACATCGTGATCGGCTCCCGGTTCGCCGGCAAGGGCTCGTACAAGGCGAGCGGGCCGCGCAAGTACGCGATGGTCGCGCTCTCGCTCGTTTTCTCGCGGCTGGGAAAGACCAAGCTCACCGACGTCACGTCGGGGTTCAAGGCGATGGGGCCGCGCGCGATCCGGCTGTTCGCCGGCTACTACCCGGCGGAGTACCTCGGGGACACCGTGGAGTCGCTGGTGATGGCCATCCGGGCCAAGCTGACCATCAAGGAGATCCCGGTCGTCATGCGGGAGCGCGCGGGCGGCACGCCCAGCCACTCACCCGTCAAGTCGGCCGTCTACCTGGGCCGCGCCGGGCTCGCGCTGCTGCTGGCGCTCGTGCGCCGCCGGCCCGCGGTCGACTCCTCCGACTCGGCGTAAGGGGAACTGAAATGGCCGGTTGGCGCATCCTCAGCATCGTCGTCGCCTGCGTTGTGCTGTTCGTCGTCCTCGAGATGATGCGGCGGCGGAAGCTGCGCGAGAAGTACGCGGGCGTGTGGCTCGTCGTCGCGGTCGGCGTCGTCGTCCTCGCGGTGCTGCCGCAGGCGGCCGACTTCCTCGCCAAGCACACCGGTGTGCAGACGCCGTCGAACTTCGTCTTCCTCCTCGCCGGCGTCGTGCTGGCGCTGGTGTCGCTGCACCTGTCCACCGAGGTCGGGCACCTGGAGGAAGAGGTGCGCACGTCGGTCGAGGAGACCGCGCTGCTGCGCTGCGAACTCGAGGACGCCAAGCGCGAGCTGGCGGGCCGGATCGCCGAGCTGGAGGCGCGGACCACCGCGCCGGACGACGTCAAAGGGCTTCCCGAGGTCGAGCGCGTCAGCAAGTGACCGGGTGATCGAAGCCCTGCTTTCCGCTCCCGCCCGGTTGGGGGCGGTGCGCCTGCTGGCCGTCGACGGCCCGTCGGGCGCGGGGAAGTCCACACTGGCCGCTCGGATCGTCGCCGGACTGCGTGCGCGCGGGTGCCGGACCGAGCTGGTGAGCACCGACGCCTTCGCGACGTGGGACGACCCGGTTTCGTGGTGGCCACAGCTGGCCGGTGGTGTCCTGCGGCCCTTGGCGAACGGTGTCGAAGGTGCTTACCGGCGCATGGACTGGTCCACCGGGGCACCCCGGCCGGGGGAACTCGTCCGGGTGGTGCTGCCGGAAGTCCTGGTGCTGGAGGGTGTCTCGTGCGGCCGGACTTCGGTAAGACCCCTGCTTTCGCACCTCTGCTGGCTCTCCGGGGGTTCCGACGAGGAACGGCTGGCCCGGGCCGTGACGCGCGACGGCGAGGCTGCCCGGGCCGAACTGGGCCGCTGGCAACGGTTCGAGCGCGGCTGGTTCGCCGTCGACGGCACCCCCGCGGCCGCCGGTACCCGACTTTCGTCGGAAACCGTGTCGTCACCGTGCGTCAACGGCCCACTCCGGATCGATCAAGGTAAGCCACTCGGGTCACCACGACCGGGCTAACGTTGGTACCGCCATCTGAGTTAGTGATCCGGCGCCGGGCGGAGTGCTCCGCCACAAATGGTCACAGTCTGTCGTGATTTCCGGACACATTGCGGTCAAATCGACGCCCACGTAGCGCGATCGTAACCTCACGTGCTTAAGTGCGAGCCGAGTTCCCGCTAGTGTCGGCGAGCACACCGATCGTCCGGGGTGTTCCTGACCGACCGGACGGTGACTTAAAAACCCGAACATCTCCCAAGGGGTGCCAGATGCAGCAATTGCGGCTGACCCGAACACGCCGCGTGGCCCTGATCGGGCTCACCGGCGCGCTCGCGGTTTCGCTGTCCGCGTGTGCGGATTCGAAGCGTGACGAGGGCGCTGGAGGTGGTACCGGAGGCACGATGATCTTCGGTGCCGCCGGAAACCCGAAGATGTTCGACCCGGCGTTCAACGACGAGGGCGAGACCTTCCGGATCACGCGGCAGATCTACGACACGCTGATCCAGAACAAGCCGGGCACCGCCGACCTCGAGCCCTCTCTCGCCGAGAAGTGGGAGTCGAGCAACGAGGGCAAGACCTGGACGTTCACCCTCAAGTCCGGCGTGAAGTTCTCCGACGGCACCCCGATGGACGCCACGGCGGTCTGCTTCAACTTCAACCGCTGGTACAACATGAAGGGCGCCGCCGCCCAGAGCCAGATGATCTACTACGGCGACGTCTTCGAGGGCTTCGCCAAGAACGAGGGCGACGCGAGCGGCGACCCGGTCTTCAAGAGCTGCGAGGCGAAGGACCCGGCGACCGCGGTCCTCAACCTGAACAAGGCCAAGGGCGCGTTCCCGTCGGCGTTCACGCTGCCGTCGTTCTCGATCGAGAGCCCGACCGCGCTCAAGCAGTACAACGCGGACACGGTCACCCAGAGCGGCGACTCGTTCACCTACAGCGAGTACGCGAACAAGCACCCGGTCGGCACCGGCCCGTTCAAGTTCGAGAGCTGGGACCAGGCCAAGGGTGAGATCACCCTGGTGCGCAACGACACCAGCCCGTCGCCCGCGAAGCTCGACAAGCTGATCTTCAAGGTCATCCCGGACGAGAACGCCCGCAAGCAGGCGCTCAAGGCCGGCGACATCAACGGCTACGACTACCCGAGCCCGGCGGACTACGGCCTGCTGCGCAACGACGGCGAGCAGGTGCTCATCCGCCCGTCGTTCAACGTGCTGTACCTGGGCATCAACCAGGCCAACAACCCGAAGCTCAAGGACGTCAAGGTCCGCCAGGCGCTGGCCTACGGCATCAACCGCGAGCAGTTCGTGAAGTCGAAGCTGGCCGAGGGTTCCGAGGTCGCGACCGAGTTCGTCCCGAAGGTCATCTCGGGCTACACCGACGACGTCACGAAGTACCCGTACGACCAGGAGAAGGCGAAGCAGCTTCTCAAGGAGGCCGGCGCGGAGGGCTTGACGCTCAAGTTCTACTACCCGACCGAGGTCAGCCGTCCGTACATGCCGAACCCGGCGGACACCTTCACCGCGATCTCCGAGGACCTCAAGAAGATCGGCGTCAACATCGAGGCCCACGCCGAGCCGTGGAACGGTGGCTACAAGGACGACGTGCAGAAGGCCGGCAAGCAGGACCTCCACCTGCTCGGCTGGACCGGTGACTACAACGACGCCGGCAACTTCGTCGGCACGTTCTTCGGCCGCAAGAAGGCGGAGTTCGGGTTCGACAACCCGCAGCTCTTCTCGGCCCTGAGCGCGGCGGACGCTTCGCCCGCCGGTGACGCCCACGCCAAGGCGTACCAGGAAGTCAACAAGCAGGTCATGGACTTCCTGCCGGCGATCCCGATCGCCTACCCGACCCCGGCGATCGTGGTCGGCCCGAAGGTCAAGGGTCTGGTGGCGAGCCCGCTCACCGACGAGCGTTTCAACACCGTGACCGTGAGCTGACGAAGGAATTCAGCCAAAGGCAGGGGGTGGGTGCTACCGCACCCACCCCCTGCGCCTGATCCCGGGCTGGCAACAAAGGACTGCAAGTGCTCCGTTTCCTCGTGCGTCGGCTGCTACAAGCGATCCCGACGCTCTTCATCCTGTCCATCCTGGTCTTCGCCTGGCTCCGGTCCCTGCCCGGCGGTCCCGCCGCCGCCCTGCTGGGTGACAAGGCGACGCCGGAGAAGATCGCCAACCTCAACCACGTGCTCGGCCTCGACCAGCCGATCTTCGTGCAGTACTTCGGATTCCTCGGCCGGGCCCTCACCGGCGACTTCGGCAACTCCCTGGTGTCGACCCAGCCCGTGATGGGCGAGATCGTCACCTTCCTGCCGGCGACCATCGAGCTCGGCATGACCGCGATGATCATCGCGGTCATCATCGGCATCCCGGCCGGTTATCTGTCCGCGCGGTACCGCGGCGGAGCGGTCGACAACGTGGTCATCGTGCTGAGCCTCATCGGCGTCGCGGTGCCGGTGTTCTTCCTCGGCTACATGATGCAGGACATCCTGGCCGCGCCGCTGGGCCTGCCGTCGCAGGGCAGGCAGGCCGCGGGCCTCGACGCCACGGCGATCACGAACTTCGCCATCCTCGACGGCATCATGACGGGCGAGTGGGACGCCGTCTGGGACGCGATCAAGCACCTGATCCTGCCCGCGTTCGCCCTCGCCACCATCCCGCTCGCGGTGATCACCCGGATCACCCGCGCGTCGGTGCTGGACGTCCTCAACGAGGACTTCGTCCGCACGGCCAACTCCAAGGGCCTGACGCAGCAGGTGGTGCGCACCCGGCACGTCCTGCGCAACGGCCTGCTGCCGGTGGTCACGACGATCGGACTCCAGACCGGCGCCCTGCTCGGCGGCGCCGTGCTGACCGAGCGGGTGTTCAACTTCCGAGGCCTCGGTTTCCTGCTGGCCGAAGGGATCGAACGGCGTGACTACCCCCGGCTGCAGGCGCTGCTGCTGTTCGGGGCCGTGGTGTACGTCCTGGTGAACATGCTGGTCGACGTCTCGTACGGGATCATCGACCCGAGGGTGCGTGTGCGATGAACACTCTGCTGAACAAGAAGAAGGAACCGATCGACAAGCTCGCCGCGGCGAGCGGCCGCAGCCTCGGCGGGGATGCCCTCCGCCGGATGCTGCGCAGCCCGGTCGCGATCACCGGTGGCGTCATCACCGGCCTGTTCCTCATCGTCGCGATCTTCGCGCCCCTGCTGGAACCGAAGGACCCGGACGTCCACTACCTCGGCGACCAGATCCGCCCGAACTTCATCCCGGGTGCGCAGAGCGGGTTCCCGCTCGGCGTGGACGACTTCGGCCGCGACTTCCTGTCGCGACTGATCGCCGGTGCCCAGCAGACGCTGATCGTCGGCGTGCTCGCCACGATCGTCGGCGTGCTGATCGGCATCATCATCGGTGGTCTGGCCGGCGCGTTCGGCGGCTGGGTCGACACCGTCCTCATGCGACTGGTCGACGTCATGCTGTCGTTCCCGTCGCTGCTGCTGGCCATTTCGATCGCGGCGCTGTTCGCGAAGCCGAGCCAGTGGACGGTCATCCTGGCCGTGTCGATGATCGGCGTGCCGATCTTCGCCCGGCTGCTGCGCGGTTCCATGCTGACCCAACGGGACGCCGACCACGTGCTGGCGGCGACGTCACTGGGCGTCAAGCGCGGGACGATCGTGTTCCGGCACATACTGCCGAACTCGCTCGGCCCGGTCATCGTTCAGGCGACCCTCACGTTGGCCACTTCGATCCTGGAGGCCGCGGCGCTGTCGTTCCTCGGTCTGGGCGACCCGGACCCGTCGCGGGCGGAGTGGGGACTGATGCTGGGCAAGGCCTCGCACCAGTTCCTCGACGTCCGTCCCGAGCTCGCGTACTACCCGGCGATCGCGATCATCATCGTGGCGCTCGGGTTCACGCTGGTCGGCGAGTCCCTCCGTGAAGCCCTCGACCCGAAGAACAGGCGGTGAGCACCCATGGCACTCCTTGAAGTCCGTGACCTGACGGTCAACTTCGTCCGCCGTGGCGAGCGGCCGTTCGCCGCCGTCGACGGGGTCAGTTTCGACGTCGAGCCGGGCCAGACCGTCGGCCTGGTCGGCGAGTCCGGCTGCGGCAAGTCCGTGACGTCGCTGGCGATCATGCGGCTGCTGGCCCGGCGCGGCAACAAGGTCAGCGGTTCGGTGCGCTTCGAAGGCACCGACCTGCTCAAGCTGTCCGACAAGGACATGCGCGACCGCCGCGGCCGCGACCTCGGCATGGTGTTCCAGGACCCGCTGTCCTCGCTGAACCCGGTCATCCCGATCGGGCTGCAGATCACCGAGGTGCTGGAACGCCACCGCGGGATGTCGCGCAAGGCGGCGTCCCTCGAAGCGACGGACCTGCTGGACAAGGTCGGCATCCCGGACCCGTCACGACGGCTTTCCGAGTACCCGCACCAGCTTTCCGGCGGGATGCGGCAGCGCGCGCTGATCGCGATCGCGCTGGCGTGCCGGCCGCGGCTGCTCATCGCCGACGAGCCGACCACCGCGCTGGACGTCACCATCCAGGCGCAGATCCTGGCGCTGCTGCGGGAACTGGTGCAGGACACCGGCACCGCGCTGATCATGATCACGCACGACCTCGGCGTGGTCGCCGGGCTCTGCGACGAGGTCAACGTGCTCTACGGTGGCAAGATCGTCGAGCGGGCGCAGCGGCACCAGCTGTTCGGCGAGCCGCGGCACCCGTACACGCACGGCCTGCTGGCCTCGATCCCGCGCCTCGACGCGGGCCGCGGCGAAAAGCTGGTCCCCATCCGGGGTTCGGTGGCCGACAACATCCCGTGGGACGGCGGCTGCGCGTTCGCGCCCCGCTGCCCCAACGCGCTGCCGGTCTGCCGCGAGGTCTCGCCGCAGCTGGTGCCCGACCACGGCGGGCTGCTGCGCTGTCACAACCCCGTGCGGCCCGCGGTCGCGGCGGGAGGAGGAACCCGATGACCCGTCCCGGTGGTGACGTGCTGCTCGAGGTCACCGACCTCAAGGTGCACTTCCCGATCAAGAGCGGCGTGGTGTTCGACCGGACGGTCGGGCACGTGTTCGCGGTCGACGGCGTCGACCTGGCCATCCGCCGCGGCGAGACCTACGGCCTGGTGGGCGAGTCCGGCTGCGGCAAGTCCACTTTGGGCCGGGCGATCCTGCGGCTGAACGAGCCGACGGCCGGTTCGGTGAAGTTCGACGGCACCGACGTCGCGAAGCTCAAGGGAGAGGAACTGCGGAAGGCCCGGCGCCGGATGCAGATGATCTTCCAGGACCCGATGTCCAGTTTGGACCCACGGCAGTCCGTCGAGTCGATTCTGCTCGAGGGCATGCACGCGCACGGCCTCGACAAGGACAAGGACGCCGCCCAGCGTCGGCTGCGCCAGCTGCTGGCGGCGGTCGGCCTGCCGGAGACGTCGCTGCGGAAGTACCCGCACGAGTTCTCGGGCGGACAGCGCCAGCGCATCGGCATCGCGCGGGCGCTGGCCGTGGAGCCGGACCTGATCGTCGCCGACGAGCCGGTGTCCGCATTGGACGTTTCGGTGCAGGCCCAGGTGGTGAACCTGCTGGAGGACCTGCAGGACCAGCTCGGCCTGACCTACCTGGTGATCGCGCACGACCTCGCGGTGGTGCGGCACATCTCCGACCGCATCGGCGTGATGTACCTGGGCGCGCTGGTCGAGGAGACCGACGCGGACTCGCTGTACCGGGACCCGCTGCACCCGTACACGCGGGCGCTGCTGTCGGCGATTCCGGTGCCGGACCCGCAGGTCGAGGACACCCGCGAGCAGATCCTGCTCGCCGGTGACCTGCCTTCGCCGGCGAACCCGCCGTCGGGCTGCCGCTTCCACACGCGCTGCCCGTGGAAGCAGGCGAGCCTGTGCGACACGGACCGCCCGCAGCTGCGGGAGATCGGCGACGGTCACCGGGTGGCGTGCCACTACGCGGAGGACATCCGCGACGGGCGCATCCAGCCGCACGAGGTGGAGCCGGAGCTGATCGAGCTCACCGGGGCGCTGAATCCCGACCTGGGCCCGCCGGACGTCGGGACGTCCGCCGAGATCCTCTGAGGTCTGTTCGGGGACCGGCCGGGGTGCACTCCCCGGCCGGCCCCTTTTTCACGGCTTGAGGTCGAGCGCGGCGCTCATCGTGGCGTCCATGTAGAACGGCGTCGAGTCGTGCACGTGGGTGATCCGCCACCGGCCGTCATGCTTGCGGAACCCGAGGGTGGAACGGAACCACAGCTCGAACGGCTGGGGCATGCCCTTCGGCGTCGTCGAGAGCCGGTTGAGGGCGTGGCTGAAGGCGACGTCGCCGCCGACGGTGACTTCGAGGTCGCGGACCTCGTACTCGATCGGGCCGTCGAAGCCCGCGAACCAGGCCTTGCGGGCCTCGACGTCTTCGCCGTGGTGCACGAGCGGCGGGGCCAGGGTGAACGCGCGGACGTCCGGTGCGGACTGCCCGGCGAGGGCTTCGGCGTCACGCTCGGTCATGGCCTTCGTGCGGGCCGCCACCAGTTCGCGAATCCGCTTGTCGTCCTGCTCGGTCATGCCATCCTCCTGTGAGTCGGTGCTTCGGATGGGACGTAGGCGCCGCCACGCGGATTTCGACATCGACCGGGAGGCGTTCGTGAAATACGTGGTCCTGATCTACGGCAACCCCGAGTCCCGCACGGCCTGGGCGGGCATGAGCGACGAGCAGCGGGCCGCCGGGCTCGCCTACTACCAGCAGCTCAACGACGACCTCGACGCGTCCGGCGAGCGCGTCGTCTCCGAGCGGCTCGCTTTCCCCGAGCTCACGACGCGGGTCAGCGTCGGCGAGCGCGGCACGACGACGACCGACGGCCCGTTCGCCGAAGCCAAGGAGTTCCTCGCCGGCTTCTACCTGCTCGAGTGCGAGAGCCGCGAACGCGCCGTCGAGATCGCCGCGCGGATCCCCGAAGCCGCGTTCGGGGTGGTCGAAGTGCGGCCGGTGATGGGGCTGCACGGGCCGGAGCTGTGACTCCGGATCTGCTGCGCTCGCTCGCGCCCGAGGTCCTGGCGGCCCTGGTCTGGCGGTACGGCGATTTCGAGGCTTGCGAGGACGCCGTCCAGGAGGCGCTGCTGGCGGCGTCGCAGCAGTGGCCGGCCGACGGCGTGCCCGACCACCCGAAGGGGTGGCTGATCACGACGGCGTCCCGGCGGCGCATCGAGCAGTGGCGCAGCGAGACGGCCCGTCGCCGGCGCGAAGAGGCGGTGGCGCTGGCCTCGCTGCCGGAGCCGGAGCCGGTCGCCGTCGACGACACGCTGACGTTGCTGCTGCTGTGCTGCCACCCGGAGCTTTCCCGGCCTTCGCAAGTGGCTTTGACGCTGCGCGCGGTCGGCGGCCTGACGACGGCGGAGATCGCCCGGGCGTTCCTCGTCCCGGAGGCCACGATCGGCCAGCGCATCAGCCGCGCGAAGCAGAAGCTCCGCGGCGAACGCCTCACCCGTGGCGGTGGTCCGGAGCGGCTGGCGGCCGTGTTGCAGGTGCTGTACCTGATCTACACGGAGGGCCACACGGCCAGCTCGGGCGACGCGCTCAACCGCGTCGACCTGACGACCGAGGCGATCCGCCTGACCCGCCGGCTGCGCGCGGAACTCCCGGACGACGGCGAGGTCACCGGCTTGCTGGCCCTGATGCTCCTGACGGACGCCCGCCGCCCGGCCCGCGTCTCTCCGTCGGGCGCGCTGGTCCCGCTGGCCGACCAGGACCGGAGCCGGTGGAACCCCCAGCTCATCGAGGAGGGTGTCTCGCTGATCACGGTCGCTTTGTCGACGGCACCGGTGGGGCCATACCAGCTCCAGGCGGCGATAGCGGCGGTCCACGACGAGGCCCCGACGGCCGCCGAGACGGACTGGGCCCAGATCCTCACGCTGTACGACCTGCTGCGGGTGGTGGCGCCGGGGCCGATGGTGACGTTGAACCGGGTGGTGGCGTTCGCGCAGGTCAACGGGCCCGAGGCGGGGTTGGCGGAGCTGGCGGGCGCCGAGGTGGTGGAGCATCACCGGGTGGACGCGGTCCGGGCGCATCTGTTGGAGCTGTCCGGTGACGTCGCCAGGGCGCGGGAGGCTTACTTGGCCGCGGCTCGGCGGACGTTGAGCCTGCCTGAGCAGGCTTATTTGGAGTCGCAGGCTGCGAAGTTGGCGCCCTGACCGGTTTCGTGGGGATCCCCGGCTCGCCGGGACTTGGCCTGGTCGGGGCTTGGGCTATCGGTACTTGGGTCTCGCAGGCGCCAATGCCGATTCTGGTGCGCTCAACGCACCAAAAGAGGCATTGGGCTCCCGACCGCATCGACCCGGCCCCGCATCGACCCGGCCCCGCCGGGACCCCGCCCTTCCCTGGGGGGCGTGCCCACGTCCAGTCTATCGGCGACCACCGACCGAACCCGCCGTTCAACCCCCACCCACGAAAGTTGTCCACATGGGGGTGAACCCTGTGGATAACTCCTCGAGGGCTCCGGCGTCGTCATCAACACCATCGGCGCCCGATCCGGAACCCGAACCGGTGAACCAGTTCGCCGACTCGACTGACCCCGCCTTAAGTCGTACCCCTGCCAATACCTGAGTAGGCCGCCCCGAGCGCGTCACCCCCGGTACTCTGCGGAAAGCAGATTCACCGGACAGCAGGGGGTACGGGCAGTGCACATCGACCAATGGCTGGAGGCGATCCCGCCGCTCTCGGTGTACCTGATCGTCGGCGCGGTGATCATGATCGAGAGCCTGGGCATTCCGCTGCCCGGCGAGATCGTGCTGGTCAGCGCGGCTTTGCTGGCTTCGCAGCACAGCAACCTGAGTCCGTTGTGGATCGGCATCCTGGCCAGCGCCGGCGCCATCATCGGCGACAGCATCGGCTATCTGATCGGCAAGACCGGTGGTCAACGGCTGTTCGCCTGGGCCGGCCGGAAATTCCCGAAGCATTTCGGCCCGACGCACCTCGCCAACGCCGAACGGATCTTCGACAAACGCGGTGTGTGGGCCGTCTTCCTCGGCCGGTTCATCGCGTTCCTGCGCATCCTCGCCGGCCCGCTCGCCGGGTCGCTCAAGATGCACTACCCGAAATTCCTGCTCGCGAACGCGGCCGGCGGCATCGTGTGGGCGGGCGGCACCACGGCCCTCGTCTACTACCTCGGCGTCGTCGCCGAAGAGTGGCTCGGCAACTTCTCCAAGTACGGCCTGGTCCTCGCGATCGTCATCGGCGTCGTCGTCTTCTTCGTCATGAAGAAGCGTCTCGGCCGCAAGCACGAAAGCGAAGAAGAGACGCCGAAGCAGGAAGAGACGGCGGCCTAGACCGCGACGAGCTCCGGCTTCCGCGCCGGCCGCAGCGACCCCAGCAGCACGCCGCCGATCACGACCAGCGCCGCGACGATCTCCAGCACCGTCGGCCGCTCGCCGAGGATCGCGAACGACGCCGTCAGCCCGACCACCGGCACGAGCAGCGAGAACGGCGAGACCACGCCCGCCGGGTTGCGCCGCATCAGCGTCGTCCACAGGCCGGATCCGACCACGGTGCCGATCAGCACGACGTAGGTCAGCCCGCCCAGCGCGGTCAGCCCGGTCGGCGTCCCCAGCGTCGTCAGCGATCGCCACTGCGCGGCCGGACCCTCCATGACCAGCGACAACGCGAACATGGGCAGCGGCGGCACCACCGACATCCACAGCGTGAAGTGCAGCGGGTTGTCCGGCTCGGCCTTGCGCGTGCTGAGGTTGCCGAACGCCCAGCTCAGCGCGGCCAGCAGCGTCAGGACCATCGGCAACAGGGCCGCGTGCCCGGACTGCTGCCACGCGATCGCGACCATCCCGGCGACGGCCAGCGCGATGCCGGCCAGCTGGTGCGGCGTGACGCGTTCGCGCAGGAAGACGGCGCCGAGCAGCACCGTGAACGGCGCCGACGCCTGCAGCACCAGCGACGCGAGCCCGGTCGGCATCCCGGTGTCCATCGCGATGAACAGGAACGCGAACTGCCCGGTGCCGAAGCCGAGGCCGTAGCCGAGCAGGTGCCGCACCTTCACCCTCGGCCACGGCACGAACAGGATCGTCGGCACGGCGATGACGGCGAACCGCAGCGCGCCCGCGAACACCGGCGGGAACTGGCCGAGCGTGGCGTGGATGGCGAGGAAGTTCAGGCCCCAGAGGACGGCGACGAGCACGGCGAGCAGGCGGTCACGGGTGGGCATGCCTCCACTGTGACAACGGCGATCGTGAAGGACCAGCGAGAATATCTGCAGGGACCGTTTAGCCGTCCTTCAAGAAAAAAGCCGTGACCTGGGCCGTTCGGTGGAGATGACGTCTTGGGCCTTGCTCACCGGCCGGTGCGGTATTGCCCGCGATGTCCGGATCCGGCAACGATGGGCGTCCGCTGACGACTGGGAGATTCCGATGCTGCGAGGCGTACTGCCGCTGACCGGGTTCGCGGCGCTGACGGCGGCGCTCGACGTCTTCGCCGGCAACCAGCTGGAACAGCTCCGCCCGGCGACCGTCGCGGCGGTGTCGTTCACCCTCGCCGCCGTGTTCTTCCTCGGGTTCGCGCTGCTGCGGGACGGCGCGGCCGTGACGTTCCGTCCGCTGCGCGAGCTGCGCCGAGACGTCGTCATGATCAACGTGACGACCGCGGCGACCTGGCTGTCGATGCTCTTCGCGCTGCGCTACCTCGAACCGGCGGTGGTGAACGTCGTCGGCATCGCGCTCGGCCCGGTGCTGACCCTCGCGTTCAACCCGTTGCTGCGCAAGGGAACCGCGATCCTCCGCGCGGAGACGTGGGTGGCGGTCGGGATCGGCGTGCTGATCGCGCTGCTCGTCTGGGGTTCGTTCACCGGCCACAGTGGACTAGACCGGACGTCCGGCGAGACGCTCATCGGGGTGGCGCTCGTGCTCGTCACGGGCGTCGGCTCGGTGACGAACGTGATCTACTCGAAGCGGCTGAGCGACGCCGAGCTGCCGCCTCGGCGGGTGCTCGCCGTGCGGTTCTTCCTCATCCTGGCGATGACCTGGGCGCTCGTCGCGGTCGACGACGCGCCGGGGTTCGGGGCGGCGTTCGGGCCGTCCGCGCTGATCGCCCTGCTCGGGGTCGCGTTGCCGCTCTACCTGCTGCAGGTGGGGATCCGGCGGACCGAGCCGATCACCGCGTCGATCCTGCTGACGCTCTCGCCGCTGTTCGCGTACGTGATGCAGCTGGCCGACAACCGCCTGACGCCGTCGGTGCTCACCCTCGGCTGCGTGGCGGGGATCGTCGCGCTCGTCGGTGCCGGGACGGTCGCACGGCTGCGCCACGACCGTGAAGCCGCGGCCGTCGAAAGCGTCACCACCGTGTAGCGCCGCTTCAACTACGCTGGGGCCGTGGATCTGGGTCGCCTGCGCACGCTGCGGGAGTTCGCCGACCGCGGGAGCGTGACGGCGGCCGCGCGGGCGCTGCACTGCACGCCGTCCGCGGTTTCGCAGCAGCTGCGCGCCCTGCAGGGCGAGGTCGGCCTGCCGCTCACCGAACCGGCCGGGCGGGGGCTGCGCCTGACCGACGCCGGCCGCGCGCTGGTCGCCCGCGCCGACGAGGTGCTTGCCGCGCTCGAACGCGCGGAGTCCGAACTGGACACCTACCGCAGCGCCCCGCGCGGCCGCGTGCGGATCGCGATCTTCCAGTCGGCCGGGCTGATGCTGCTGCCCGGCCTGCTGAGCCGCGTCGCCGGGTACGAGGGCCTGGAGGTCGACGTCCGCGACGTCGACATGACGCCACCCGAGGTGCCCGGCCTGGTCGCGGACTACGACATCGTCGTGGCGCACCGGGACGAGCACGCGCCGGAGTTCGACTCCGGCCGCCTCGACGTCGTGCCGCTGCTGCGCGAGCCGCTCGACGTCGCGCTCCCGGCCGGGCACCGCCTGGCGAACCGGCGCCGCGTCGAGCTGGCGGAGCTGGCCGACGAACGCTGGATCAGCGTCGACTTCGGCTTCCCGGTGGACGACGTGCTGCGCTCCCTGACCATCCGCACCGGCGTGCGGCCGGTGGTGGTGCAGCGGATCAACGACTTCCGGATCACCGAACGGCTGGTCGCGGCCGGGCACGGGATCGCGCTGCTGCCGCGGTACACCATGAACACCGGGCGCGGGCGCGGCCTGGTCGCGCGGCCGCTGGCCGGGATCCGCGCGGCCCGGCTGGTGGAGGCAGTCTGCCGCACCGGCGCGCTGCAGCGCCCGGCCGTGGCCAAGGTGATCGAGGAACTGCGCGCGGAGATCGCCCAGCTCACGACCTGAAGCCGCGCAGGTAGGCGAGCGCGATCCGCAGCGCGTCCTCCAACGCCGTGAGGTCGTGCCGGATGTGCGCTATGAGCAGTCCACCTTGGACGGACGTCATCGCCGCCTGGGCCAGCCGGGCCGGGTCGGCGTCGGGAGCCAGCTCTCCCTTGTCCTGCAACGTCTTCAGGCCGCGCACCAGATGGGACTCCCAGTTCCGGTACGCCTGGTCGACCAGTGGTGCGAGCTTCGGGTTGTCGCCCACCTCGCCGGCGAGGTTGCCCAGCGGGCAGGCGATCGGCCCGCCCGCCCGGCGGTGGACGTCCAGCAGTTGCTCGGTCCACGTCTCGAGGTCCGCCCAGGAAGTCAGCTCGAAGATCGCGGGCTGGTTGCCGAGGATCTGCTCGAGGTAGCGGTCGATCACGGCCTCGACCAGCTGATCCTTGTTCTTGAAGTAGTGGTACATCTGCGATTTCCCGGCCCCGCTCGCGGCGAGCACCTTGTCGACGCTCGTGCCCGCGACGCCGTCGACGTACATCAGCTGGGCCGCGGCGTCGACGATCGCGTCCCGCGTCCGCTTGCCGCGCGGGGTCGAGGCCGCCGCTTGCGTCTCCATGTACCGAATAGTACAGTCAGTCTCACTGTACCGATCAGTACAACAAGCTAGGGGGATCGACGATGCTCAACAACGCGTTGACCGGAGTGAACGACCACCTCCGGGGTGTGCTGCCGCCGGAGGTCTTCGACGTCCTCGAAGCGGACCGCCGCCGAGCCGCCGGGACGAAGTTCGCCGAAGCGGGCGACAAGATCGAGGACTTCACGCTGCCCGGGGCCGATGGTGCGCCGGCGAGCCTGGGTGAGCTGGTCGCGGACGGGCCGGCGGTGCTCGTGTTCTACCGCGGCCAGTGGTGCCCGTACTGCAACCTGACCCTGCGCACCTACCAGCAGGAAGTCGTGCCCGAGCTGACGGCGCTGGGTGCGACCCTGGCGGCGATCAGTCCCCAGCGGCCGGACGGCTCACTGCCGGTGGCGGAGCTGGAGTTCCCCGTGCTTTCGGACGCCGGCAGCACCGTCGCGCGGGGGCTTGGGCTGAGCTACCCGGTCTCCGCCCCGGTGCGCGAGGCCATGGAGGCGCTCGGCACGGACCTCGAGCAGGTCAACGGCACCTGGGAGCTGGTCCACCCGGCGGTCGTCGTGGTCGACCAGGACCGGGTGCTCCGCTTCGCCGACGTCCACCCGGACTTCACGACGCGCACCGAGCCGGCGCAGATCCTCGAAGCGGTCAAATCGCTCTAGCCGACCGCTTCACGCCGTAGGTGATCACCGAACCCAGGACCAGGGCCACGCCGAGGGAGAGCAGCAGGCTGATCCCGGGTTCGGTGATGATCTGGCCGCCCGCGTAGCCGAGGAAGGCCACGTACGACGTCCAGAGCGTGACGCCGACGGCCGACGCGGTGAAGAACTCCGCCATCGGCCACCGCAGGGACCCGGCGAGCAGGGCACCGACCGTCCCGCCCGACGGCAGCCAGCGGGCGACCACCAGCACCGGCCGGGGGTGGCGCTGCAGCCGCCCGTCGAGCCAGCCGATGCCGGCGGCGAGCTTCTTCCGCCGGCTCAGCCGGTCCAGCGCCGCCCGGCCACCGAACCGGCCGAGGGCGTAGAGCGCCTGGTCGGACACCAGGCACCCGGCACTCGACACGGCGATCACCAGTGCCAGCGACGTCCCGCCCTGCGCCGCCGCGACACCCATCCCGAGGATCGTCACCTCGGTGGGCAGCAGGGGCACGAGCGAGACGACGAACAGCACCAGCAGTCCCGTCGTAGTCGCGTCCACACCTCCATTAACCGCCTGCCCGGGGCCGGTGAGTCCCGATCACCGGGGACTCACAGGAACCCGACAGGCGGCCCACAGGTTCAGCGGTTGGCGCGGTTCACCGCCGAGACGACCGCGCGCAGCGACGCCGTGACGATCGACGGGTCGATGCCGATGCCCCAGAACACCCGGTCCGAGATGGCGCACTCGATGTACGACGCGGCGCGCGCGTCGTCGCCCGGCGAGAGCGTGTGCTCGGAGTAGTCCAGGAGACGCAGGTCGAAGCCCACGGTCGACAGCGCGTCGAAGAACGCCGCGATCGGGCCGTTGCCGCGGCCGGTGACCTCGTGCTCGTCACCCTCGACCTTCACGGTCGCGGTGATGTCGTACTCGCCGTCGCCGTTGTCGCGAACGTGCTGGCGGACCAGCTCCAGCGGCGTCTTCAGCTCCAGGTACTCGGCCGAGAAGGCGTTGTACATCGTGGCCGGGTCGACCTCGCCGCCCTCGGTGTCGGTGTAGCGCTGGATGACCTTCGAGAACTCGATCTGCAGGCGGCGCGGCAGGTCGAGCTGGTGCTCGGCCTTCATGATGTAGGCGACGCCGCCCTTGCCGGACTGCGAGTTCACGCGGATGACGGCCTCGTACGTGCGGCCGACGTCCTTCGGGTCGATCGGCAGGTAGGGGACCTCCCAGGGGTACTCGTCGAGCGGGACGCCCTGCTTGTCGGCGGCGTCCTTCAGCGCGTCGAGGCCCTTGTTGATCGCGTCCTGGTGCGAGCCGGAGAAGGCGGTGAACACCAGGTCGCCGCCCCACGGCGAGCGCTCGGGCACCGGCAGCTGGTTGCAGTACTCGACGGTCCGCTTGATCTCGTCCATGTCGGAGAAGTCGATCTGCGGGTCGATGCCCTGGCTGTAGAGGTTCATGCCCAGCGCGACCAGGTCGACGTTGCCGGTGCGCTCGCCGTTGCCGAACAGGCAGCCTTCGATCCGGTCCGCGCCGGCCTGGAAGCCCAGCTCGGCGGCGGCGATGCCGGTGCCGCGGTCGTTGTGCGGGTGCAGCGACAGGATCACCGAGTCGCGGCGCTCCAGGTTCCGAGACATCCACTCGATCGAGTCGGCGTAGATGTTCGGCGTCGCCATCTCGACGGTCGCCGGCAGGTTCAGGATCACCGGCTTCTCCGGCGTCGGCTGCCAGATCTCGGTGACGGCGTTGCACACCTCGAGCGCGTAGGACAGCTCGGTGCCGGTGTAGGACTCGGGCGAGTACTGGAAGCGGAAGTCGGTGTCCGGCTGCTTCGCGGCCAGCTCGACGACCATTTCCGCGGCCTGCGTCGCGATCTTCTTGATGCCTTCGCGCTCCTCGCGGAAGACCACGCGGCGCTGCAGGATCGACGTCGAGTTGTAGATGTGGACGATCGCCCGCGGCGCGCCTTCGAGCGACTGGAAGGTCCGCTCGATCAGTTCGGGGCGGCACTGGGTCAGCACCTGGATGCTGACGTCGTCCGGGATCGCGCCTTCGTCGATGATCTCGCGGACGAAGTCGAAGTCGGTCTGCGACGCGGCCGGGAAGCCGACCTCGATCTCCTTGTAGCCCATGCGTACGAGCAGGTCGAAGAACTTCCGCTTGCGCGCGGGCGACATGGGGTCGATCAGGGCCTGGTTGCCGTCCCGCAGGTCGACGGCGCACCACAGCGGCGCGCGGTCGATGCGCTTGGCGGGCCAGGTGCGGTCGGGCAGGTCGATGTTCTCGACGAGGTCGTACCAGGGGCGGTAGCGGTGCACCGGCATGGACGTGCCGCGCTGGGTGTTCCAAGCGGGCTGGTCAGTGGGCGCGGTACGAGAAGGCTTGCGGATCTTGCTCATGGGATCGGGGGTGTCTCCAGCTCGACGGGTGCGACCGGCACCACGAAGCCCCGCGACGGGGAGCCGGTCCGGTCAGGCCCCGTCGCGGCAGCGAAGCAGGAGAGTACGCGCCACGACCCCACCATAACCACGGGACGCCGGGTGAGGGAAGCCGGGCGGTTCCTTTTGGGGTTACCTGTGGGTAGCGACGGGACGGTCGCCGTGCGAAACTGCGACCATGGGTGAGCACGCAGAGTCCTCTTCGGCGCCGTCGTCGGAGGAGACGGAGGTCTCCCGCCGGACCCCGGTCGACTGGCGGCGGACCGGAGGCCGCATCGCCTCGGTGGTGGCGTCGATCGTCCGCTGGATCGGGCTGATCTTCGCCGCGCTGCTGGTGATCCACGTGATCTTCACGGTCGGCTCGGCCAACCCGGACAACGGGATCGTCTCGTTCGTGAAGTCGTGGGCGGACAGCCTGGCGCTGGGGTTCAGCGACCTGTTCACGCCGAGCGACGGGAAGCTGCGGGTGCTGGTGAACTACGGCATCGCGGCGATCTTCTGGCTCGTGGTGTCGGGGGTGCTGGCGAAGATCATCCGCCGGGTGGGCGGCGCTTCCTGAGGTGAAGCTCGAGCCTAGCTCTCGGCGAGCTCGTCGAATACCCGATCGCAGATGTACCTGCGCCCGTAGTTCCCACCGGTGATCTCGCGGAGGAAGCCGGCCTCCTCCAGTTTCTTGATGGCGTTGGCGGCGGTCGGATAGGACACACCCAGGCTCGCCTGCACCTTGGGGATGGTCGTCATCGGGTAGCCGATGATGTTCACCGCCAATTCGTGGACACTGCCTCGTGCGCCCGCGCCCTTCATCGTTTCGATGACCTCCTGGGAAAACGCCATCAGGTTTCGGATGGTCGCCGTGGCTGCCAGCGCACGTGCTTTCACCGCTTCGGCGAAGAATCGCACCCACGGGTCGAAGTTTCCCGTCCTGCTCACGGAGAGCAGGTGGTCGATGTAGTCCTCGCGGCGAGGCTCCAGCCACGGGGACAGGTTCAGGACGGGGTGCTTGAGCACGTGTTCTTCGATGAGTTGCAGGGTGATGAGCAGGCGGCCGATCCGGCCGTTCCCGTCGCTGAACGGGTGTAGCGTTTCGAACTGATAGTGACCCAGCGCCACTTTCACCAGCACCGGCATTTCCTGGTCGGCATTGATCCACTTTTCCCAGTCGCTCACGCCGTCGCGGAGCAGGTCGCCATTGGGCGGCGGGACGAACCTCGATCGTTCGATTCCCCTGCCGCGGTCTCCGATGCAGACGAGTTGCTCGCGGAGCCTGCCTGCGTCGAATGCGTCACCACGCGTTCCCGCCACGAGAATCCGCTGGAGTTTTGCCACCACCTGCAGGCAGATCGGCAGTTTCTCGATGAGGTCGAGGCCGGCGAAAGCCGCTTTAACGTAGTTCTGTACTTCACGTACCTCTGCCGTCGGCTGATGGCTTTCGACGTACTGGGCTTCGAGCACATCGGCATAGGGTGCGAAGGTTCCTTCGAGCGCCGAGGTGCTGACGGCTTCCCGGGTCAGCGAGGGGCGCACCAGCAGTCCGGGATTGGGCAGCTGGTCGGTCAGGGCGTCCAGCGAGCCGAGGGCACGGTCAGCCTCACTGATGAGCTTGTACGTCCGTGGCGAGAGGTCGACTACGCTGGGGAGCGGAGCCGGTACGAAGGCGAAGTGGTTGTACGGCTGCTTGGTTCGACCGTCGACTCCGCTGATCGGTGCCAGGTGGCCGACCGGGGACTGCTTGAAGGACTCTAGCTGCACTTTTAAAGCTTAGCGCATGAAGCTTTAGTTTCGCTGCTGAGATCTAAGGGGTTCTTGCAGTTGCAGGTTCAAAATGCAAGGTTTCGGCCAAATCCTTGAGATCTCGCCGTTCGCGGAGACGCGCGGGGCTCCGCGCCCGACCGGCATCCACAGTCACAGAGCCGGCGTACCCCACTGGCCGGTGAACGCGAACTCCTCCAGCGGCACCCGCTTCCGCTCCGCCTTCTCGCGCTCGATCCGCCAGTCCTCCTCCAGGACGTCCGCCGAAGCCACGGAGCCCACCGCGATGGCCACCTTCGGGACGGCGTTGTCCGGGAGACCGAAAGACGCGCTGACGTCGGGAGCGGAAAACCCGGCCATCTGGTGCGCCACCAACCCCAGCTCCACCGCTTGCAGCACCAGGTTCTCCGAAGCCAGCCCCAGCCCGTACTCGGCGTACGGCACCGATCCCTTCTCGTTCGTCGTCACCATCACGCCGACCAGCAGCAGGCTCGCCCGGTGCGCCCACGCCCGGTTGCCCGAATTCAACGTCGCCAAGATCGCGTCGAACGACGGCGTGCCGCGCGCGCCCACCAGGTAGCGCGCCGGCTGGGTGTTGCCGAACGACGGGGCCCAGCGGGCCGCCTCCAGCAGGGCCCGCACCTGGTCCGGACCGACTTCGGAAGACGCGTCGAGGGCCCGCGGGCTCCACCGCTCGGCCATCGCGGCAGCGATCGGGACGCTCGTCACAGCTGGCTTTCGCACGTTCGACACCGTACCTACCTAGTGCGCTGCATCACTCGGGAGGAAGGCTTCGCGCATTTCCTTGGTGTTGCGGAAGATTTACTTCCGCGCTGCCTCCATCCGGTGCCCGCCGCACGTCAAGAGGGTGGCGGGCCGCGAAACCCCCGGTAGGCTCCTCTTCAAATATGGGACGCGGGGGCTCCTCGGTGCCCACCAGGGAGCAGACCCGGCCCGTCTAGGAGGTTCGGGCGTGGCCCTCGTGGTCCAGAAGTACGGCGGATCGTCGCTGGAAAGTGCCGACCGGATCAAGCGCGTCGCCGAACGGATCGTCGCCACCAAGAAGGCAGGCAACGACGTCGTCGTGGTCTGCTCGGCGATGGGAGACACCACCGACGAGCTGCTCGACCTGGCGCAGCAGGTGAACCCCGCGCCGCCGGAGCGGGAGATGGACATGCTGCTCACCGCGGGTGAGCGCATCTCGAACTCGCTGGTCGCCATGGCCATCTCGGCCCAGGGCGCGGAGGCGTGGTCGTTCACCGGTTCGCAGGCCGGCGTCGTCACGACGTCCGTCCACGGCAACGCGCGCATCATCGACGTCACGCCGAGCCGCGTCACCGAGGCCCTCGAGCAGGGTTACGTCGCGCTGGTGGCGGGCTTCCAGGGCGTCGCGCAGGACACCAAGGACATCACCACGCTGGGCCGCGGGGGTTCGGACACCACCGCCGTCGCGCTGGCCGCCGCGCTGAACGCCGACGTCTGTGAGATCTACTCCGATGTGGACGGTGTGTACACCGCCGACCCGCGGGTGGTGCCGGACGCGAAGAAGCTCGACACGGTGACCTACGAGGAGATGCTCGAGCTCGCCGCGAGCGGGTCGAAGATCCTCCACCTGCGTTCGGTCGAGTACGCGCGCCGCTACGGCGTCCCGATCCGTGTCCGTTCTTCCTACAGTGACAAGCCGGGCACGACGGTGACCGGTTCTATCGAGGAGATCCCCGTGGAACAAGCCCTGATCACCGGTGTGGCGCACGACCGCTCCGAAGCGAAGATCACGGTCACCGGGGTGCCGGACCACGCCGGTGCCGCGGCCCGGATCTTCCGCGTGATCGCGGACGCCGAAATCGACATCGACATGGTGCTGCAGAACGTGTCCAGCACGGTGTCCGGCCGCACGGACATCACGTTCACGCTGTCGAAGGCCAACGGCGCCAAGGCGGTCAAGGAGCTGGAGAAGGTCAAGGCGGAGATCGCTTTCGAGTCGGTGCTCTACGACGACCACGTCGGCAAGGTCTCGCTGGTCGGCGCCGGGATGCGCTCGCACCCGGGTGTCACGGCGACGTTCTGCGAGGCGCTGGCCAACGCCGGCGTGAACATCGAAATCATCAACACCTCGGAAATCCGGATCTCCGTGCTGATCCGCGACGCGCAGCTGGACGACGCCGTGCGCGCGATCCACGACGCGTTCGAGCTCGGCGGCGACGAGGAAGCCGTGGTCTACGCGGGGAGTGGTCGCTGATGGCGGACGGGCTGCGGGTCGGGGTGGTCGGCGCGACCGGCCAGGTCGGCGCGGTGATGCGCAAGCTGCTGGCGGAGCGGGAGTTCCCGATCGCCGAGCTCCGGTACTTCGCTTCGGCGCGCTCGGCGGGTTCGACGCTGCCGTGGCGCGACACCGAAATCACGATCGAAGACGCGTCGACGGCGGATCCGTCCGGTTTGGACATCGCGCTGTTCTCGGCGGGCGGGTCGACGTCGAAGGCGCAGGCGCCGCGGTTCGCCGACGCGGGCGTGACGGTGATCGACAACTCCTCGGCGTTCCGGATGGACCCCGACGTGCCGCTGGTCGTCAGCGAGGTGAACCCGGAGGCCATCAAGGAGGCGCGCAAGGGGATCATCGCGAACCCCAACTGCACGACCATGGCGGCGATGCCGGTGCTGAAGCCGCTGCACGACGAAGCCGGGCTGGTCCGGCTGGTCGCGTCGACGTACCAGGCCGTGTCCGGCAGCGGGCTGGCCGGCGTCGACGAGCTGGCCGGTCAGGTCAAGGCGGGCGCGCAGCACGCGGCGCTGCTGACCCACGACGGCGCGGCGATCGACTTCCCCGCGCCGAACAAGTACGTCCGCCCGATCGCGTTCAACGTCCTGCCGATGGCCGGGTCCATTGTGGACGACGGTGAGCTCGAGACGGACGAAGAGAAGAAGTTCCGCAACGAGAGCCGCAAGATCCTGAGCATCCCGGGCCTCGGTGTGTCCTGCACGTGCGTGCGGGTGCCGGTCTTCTCGGGGCACTCGATCTCGGTCAACGCCGAATTCGAGCGGGCGCTGACGGTCGAGCGCGCGACGGAGCTGCTGAGGCACGCGCCGGGCGTCGAGCTGTCGGAGGTCCCGACCCCGCTGCAGGCGGCGGGCAACGACCCGAGCTACGTCGGCCGCATCCGCGCGGACCAGGGCGTCGAGGGCGGCCGCGGCCTGGCGCTGTTCATCGCGAACGACAACCTGCGCAAGGGCGCGGCGCTCAACGCCGTGCAGATCGCGGAGCTCATCGCCGGGCAGTCCTGACGACGCCGAAGGCCCCTCACCGAACGCGGTGAGGGGCCAACGCGTGAGTTCACGGCCGGGTCGCGCCGTAGCAGGCCAGGTAACGCGTCTTCTTGAACTCGTGCTCCCGGCCGTTGCCGCCGTAGGCCCAGATGAGCGCGTCCGCGTGCACGCCGAGCGCCTTGAACTGCTCGACGGCCTCGTCGCAGCGGCCGTTCACCACCAGCACCTTCGCCGCGTACGCGCGGTCACGAAGGTTCGCCGGGTGGTCCTGGTCTTCGCCGGCCAGCCACGGCAGGACGACGTCCAGCGCGCGCCCGGTCCGGTCGCTCTTCCAGGCCTCGACCTTCTTGTCCTCCGCTTCGTGCGCGGCGACGAGGCCGAGGCCCGCGAGCTTCGGCGCCTTCGCGACGGCTTCGTCGGCGAAGGCGAACATCTGCTCGTGCGAGCCGAACCACTTGGCGCACCAGTACTGCAGGGCCTGCTCGTGGCCCTGCCGGTGGAGCGGGTCACGCGCCACGAGCTCCGCCCAGACCGCGCGGAAGTCGTCGTTCTCGTACTGGCGCCCGCGGGCGACGGTGAGCATGGTCCACCACGGCGTCGGGTCTTCCGGCGCCGCTTCGGTCGCCGCGCGCGTCGCGGTTTCGGCTTCCTCGAGCACCCGGAAGAACCCGGCCCACTGGTCCTCGGAGACGTGCTCGGGCGTGAACGATGTGCGGATCTGCCAGGCCAGCGCGACCAGGCCCTGGGCGTGGACGGTGGCCGCGTCCGCGCTTCCGGACTCCCGCCACGCCTTCAGCGGGCCTTCGTCGTCCGCCGCGACGTCGCCGAGCTGCTGCACGGCGTGGGCCCGGCGGTCCCAGTCGGTGCCGAGGTCCGCGAGCAGGGCGGCACCCGGTTGCCAGTCGCCGTCGCGGTACGCCGTGACGGCTTCGGCGAGGCGGGCGTCGGCGATGAACTTCGCCGCCGTCACGGCACTGTCGGGCGGCAGGCCCCACAGCGCGACGTCCGGCATCTCGACCTTCGGCGCTTCCGGCTTCTTGTCCTGCGGGACGTACTGCGCCAGTTCCGCGGGCGAGAGCGTCTTCGCGTAGTCCTCGACGCTCATCCCGCGGACCCGCGCGGCCTTCACCAGCGCCACCGCGGCCTTGCGGCGCTTGAAGTCGAACAACGGCATGGGTCTCCTCCGTAACGGACCGGCAGGGCGCCGGCGGTGGTCAGCAGGCGGCGCAGCGGGGCCGTGTCGGGGCCGGCCGCCGCGGCGGCGTCGAGCGCGGCGGGCAGCGCGCTGCCGTGCGGCTCGTCGACGACCAGGTCGGCCGGGCCGGACCAGGACAGCTTCCAGTGCGCCACCCCGGCCTCCGCCAGCGCGGCGGCGACCATGGTGGACAGGTTCTCGCGCACGGAGGCGACGACGAACTCGCGCTGGGCCCGCGGCCCGGCGGTGGCCGGGGGCCGCACGTCCGGGTCGGCGAACTCGCTCGCGTGCCCCTCGTCGATGAGCGTGAGCGCCTCGTCGAGCGTGCGCCCGGCCAGGAACGCCGCGGCGACCTTGGTCGCGGCGTGCCGGAAGCCGAGGTCCACCAGGCTGTCCCAGTCCGTGCGCCGCTTGGCCGCCGCTTCGGTGGCCAAGTCGGCGAACAGGGCCGCGTCCAGTGTCGCGTCGGCGTCCCGCAGGACGTCGCTCGCCGGGCGGTCGCCGCCCGGCCGGCCCGGGACCTCCGGCTGGGCTTCCAGCGCCGCGATCCGGTCCGGCGTCGCCGGGTGCGTGTCGTAGCGGGAGGTCTCCTCTTCCGGCAGCTCCCGCCGGAGCCGGTCGAGCTGCTCGGCGCGCCCGGTGTCGGCGAGCAGCGAGCGGAACCCGGCCGCGGGCCGATCCGGCAGGTAGCCCGCGTGCCAGCCGACCAGCAGGTAGTGGTCGAGGTAGTACTTCCAGGCGACGTCGAGCGCTTCGACCTCGCGCAGCGCGCTCGCCGCGGCCGCGGTGCCGGCGAGCCGCGCCGCGGCGGCGTCGGCGGCGAGCTCCTGACGGCGGCAGACCGAGGCGGAGACCACGAAGTAGAGCTTCGCGTAGAGCACGAACAGCTTCCGGACCAGCCCTTCGAACCAGCCGTCGCCGGCCAGCCCGGTCAGCGCGCGCTCGATGGCTCGCCGGCCGCGGTAGGTCAGCCCGGCGAGCCGGGTGTCGCGGTTGGTGTAGTGCGCCAGCTCGTGCCCGAGCAGGGCGCGCAGCTGGTCGTGGCGCAAACCCGCGAGCAGCTGCGCCCCGATGAACATCTCGCGGCGGCGCACCCGCAGCCCGAGCCACCCGGTCCGCTCGCGCACGCCGGCGTTGACGTCGTTGAGCAGCGAGATCGCGTCCGGCGGCCGGGTGCCGACGGTGTCGGCGAGCTCTCTCACGAGCGCCCACAGCCCGGGCTGGTCCGCCGGGGTCACCAGCACGCCCGGCAGGTCTTCCCCGCGGGTCCGCTCGATCGCGAACAGGGCCTTGAGCAGCGCGAACGACACCGGGACCGCGACGATGCCGAGCTTGATCGCCAGCAGCCCGGACTGCCGGAAGGCGTAGTACTCGGCGACGGCGAGACCGCCGACGACCAGCAGCACGAGGACCGGGAACCCGGCCAGCAGCACGACGGCGACGAGCGCGCGCCACGACGTCTTCACCATTCCTCCCCCACACCGTCCCTTCGGGACAGTCGGCTCATTCTGCCGGATGGATCGCTTCCGCCGGATTTCTTTTTGCTCACGAAGAAATCGCCTTGGCGTTTTGCCGGATTCGGTGGATCCTGTGCACCGCAAGCACTTCAAGGGGAGGAAACCATGTACACCGCTGTCGAAGGCGCCCGCGTCCCGATCCGGATGTGGGCGGACCCCGCGTCGGTCGAAGACCAGGCCATGCGGCAGCTGCACAACGTCGCGAACCTGCCGTGGGTGCACGGTCTCGCCGTGATGCCCGACGTGCACTACGGGAAGGGCGCGACCGTCGGCAGCGTCATCGCCATGCGCGACGCCGTTTCGCCCGCCGCGGTCGGCGTGGACATCGGGTGCGGCATGAGCGCCGTCCGGACGTCGCTCACCGCGAGCGACCTGCCGGACGACCTCGGGAAGCTGCGTCGCCGCATCGAGTCGGCCGTTCCGGTCGGGTTCGGGCTGCACAAGACGCCCGTGAACCCCGCGAAGGTGCACGGCGTCGGCGGCTGGGACACGTTCTGGAAGGGCTTCGGCGAGCTGCACACCGGCGTCCAGGAGCTGCACGACCGGGCCGCGCGGCAGATCGGGAGCCTCGGTGGCGGGAACCACTTCATCGAGGTCTGCCTCGAAGAGGGCACCGGCCAGGTCTGGCTGATGCTGCACTCGGGTTCGCGCAACATCGGCAAGGAGCTGGCGGAACGGCACATGGCCGTCGCGCGCAAGCTGCCGCACAACGCCGACCTGCCCGACCGGGACCTCGCGGTGTTCGTCGCCGGCACGCCGGAGATGGCGGCCTACCGGCGTGACCTGTTCTGGGCGCAGGACTACGCGGCGCGCAACCGCGCCACGATGGTCGCGCTCGTGAAGCTGGCGCTGGCGGAGGTCGTGCCCGGCACGACGTTCGACGACGCGATCTCCTGCCACCACAACTACGTCTCCGAGGAGACGTACGACGGGATCGAGCTGCTGGTCACCCGCAAGGGCGCGATCCGCGCCGGATCGGGTGACCTCGGGATCATCCCGGGCAGCATGGGGACCGGTTCGTACATCGTCCGGGGCCTCGGGAACGAGTCGTCGTTCCGGTCGGCGTCGCACGGTGCCGGCCGCCGGATGTCGCGCACCAAGGCCAAGAAGCTCTTCACGGCCGACGACCTCGCGGCGCAGACGGCCGGCGTCGAATGCCGCAAGGACTCGGGTGTCGTCGACGAGATCCCGGCGGCGTACAAGGACATCGATTCGGTGATCCGTGCCCAGACGGACCTGGTCGAGGTGGTGGCGCACCTCAAGCAGGTGGTCTGCGTGAAGGGCTGAGCGGTACCTTGGCGCCATGACGAGGGGTGGAACGACGGCCGCGCTGCTGGCCGCGGCCGCACTGCTGCTGAGCGGGTGCGCCGAGGTCGGCAACGCGGTCGACCAGGGCTCGAAGACGGCGGACAAGGTGGGCGCGTGCACCGAGGCGCTCGGGCTGGCGGACCTGAACCCGCTGGTCGACCCGGACAAGCTCAAGGCTCGCGCCGCGGACAAGGAGAAGCGGCTGCGGGAGCTCGCGGGGAACGTCGAGGACCAGGACGTCAAGAACGCGCTGCTGGGGATGGCCGGCTCGTACGTCGAGGTGCAGAAGGAACGCATCGAGGACGCCGGCGTCGTCGCCCAGTGGGTGCAGCGCAACGTCAAGAAGCTCGACGCCCTCCGCGTGGCCTGCGGCGGCTGACAGACCGCGGCGGACCCGCTAGCTCTCGGCCAGCGCGGGGGCCGGCTCCGCCGCGGGTTCCGGCGCGCGGCGGTACAGCAGGCCCGCCGCCGCGATGACCAGGCCGCCGAGCCCCGCCGCGGCGAAGCCCCACGCCGGGCTCGAGTGGTCGATCGCGAAGCCGACCACCGGGCTGCCCAGCGCCAGGCCGAGGCGCGTCGACGCGTCCTGCAGCCCCATCGCCTCGCCGCGGACCTGCGGCGGGGCGATCCGGCTGACCGTCTCGGTGGTCGCCGCGAGCGTCGGCGCGCAGACCAGGTTCGTCGGGATCAGCACCAGCATCAGCAGCCACCACGGCTGGTCCGCGAGCCCGACCGGCACCACCAGCAGCGCGAGCAGCAGCATCAGCAGGCCCTGCGGCAGCGACTTCTTCACCGCGCCGTGCACGATGCCGCCGGCGATCGACGCCACGCACATCACCGCGATCACCACCCCGGTCATGCCGATGTCGCCGTTCGAGCGCAGGGCGGCGAGCGTCGCCAGTTCGGTGCCGACCAGCACGAACAACGCGCCGGCGGCGATCAGCAGCGTCGCCACGAGCCGGCCGGTGAGCCAGCTCCGCAGCGGCGGCCGGATCGTCGACGCGCCGGGCTCGGCCGATTCACGGATCGGCGGGTCGACCAGCCAGATCAGGAGCGCCGTGCCGCCGAACAGCACGCCGAGCGCGCTGAGCGTGAAGGACGGCGAGAGCGTCGTGATCGCCGCGATGCCGATCGCGGGGCCGATCATGAACGTCGCCTCGATGGAGATCGTGTCGAGCGAGTACGCCGCCCGGCGCTCCTCGACTGGGACGAGCGCGGCCAGGATCTGCCGCGCCAGCGAGCCCGCCGGCACCGAGAGCATCCCGGCCGGGATCGCGACGACCGCGAGCGCCTCGTAGGGCAGGTGCGGTGCGGCGAACCAGAACGCCGTCGTGCCGATCCCGCAGACGGCGACGATCGGACGCAGGCCGTAGCGGTCGAAGCAGCGCCCCAGCAGCGGCGCGCCGAGGCCCATCCCGAGGGTGATGCCGGCGCCGACCAGCCCGGCGGCGCCGTAGCCGCGGCCGAGGCCGGTGACGATGTACAGCGTCATCAGCACGCCGTTCATGGTCATCGGCAGCCGCGCCAGGAACATCAGCGCCATCGTCGAGGGGACGCGGGGGACGGACAGGACCCGGCGGTAAGGCTGCAGCGGCACGTTCTCGATGAGAACCCAAGGTGGTACGCGCGTGCAAGTTATTTCCCGGACAGCGGGCCCTGGTGTCCGGAGATTTTGAGGGTTACTCTCATTTGGTAGTCACTATCAATTGGGGGTCGCTATGACTCAACTTCATCCCCGCAGGTGGTGGGCGCTCGGAGCGCTCGCGGTGAGCCTGCTGACCGTCGGTCTCGACCTGACCGTGCTGAACGTCGCCGTGCCGACGCTCGCCGTCGACCTCGGCGCCACGACCACGCAGCTGCAATGGTTCGGCAACGCCTACATGCTGGCCCTGGCCGCGCTGCTGCTGCCGGCGGGCCTGCTGGGCGACCGGTTCGGCCCGAAGAAGCTGCTGCTCGGCGCGCTCGCGCTGTTCGGGCTGGCCTCGCTGGGGTGCGCCTACGCCGGCTCGCCGGGCGAGCTGATCGCCGCCCGCGTCGTGCTCGGCGTCGGCGCCGCGTTCCTTATCCCGCTCTCGCTCTCGCTGCTCAACATACTGTTCCCGCCGGAGGAGCGGGCGAAGGCGCTGACGACGTGGGTGATGGCGACGTTCGTCGGCATCCCGCTCGGCCCGCTGCTCGGTGGCTGGCTGCTCGACCACTTCGCGTGGGGCTCGGTGTTCCTGATCAACGTCCCGCTGACCGTGGTCGGCCTGGTCGCGGTGCTGTTCCTGGTACCGCTCACGCCCGGGTCCGGCCGGGGCGCGATCGACTTCACGGGCATCGCGCTCTCGGCCGCCGGGCTGGTCGCGCTGACGTACGGCTTCGTCTACGCCGGCGAGCACGGCTGGGCCGACCCGGCGACGTACGGCCTGATCGCGCTCGGTGTCGCGTTGCTCGCGGTGTTCTGCCTGCTGCAGACGCGGACGGCCGCGCCGCTGACCGACCTCGCGTTGTTCCGTGAGCCGCGGTTCGTCTGGGGCGCGGTGCTCGCCACGATGGCGTCGTTCGCGCTGATGGGCCTGCTGTTCGTGCTGCCGCAGCTGTTCCAGGCGGTGCAGGGAGCCGACGCGCTGCAAACCGGCGTGCGGCTGCTGCCGCTGATCGGCGGGATGCTGGTCTCGGCGAAGATCGCCGAGAAGCTGGTCGCCGCGGCCGGCGTCCGCGTGGTGGTCACGGCCGGGTTCGTGCTGCTCGCGGCCGGGCTGGCCTGGGGCTCGACGACGTCGCCGTCGGACGGCTACGGCCTCACCGTGGCCTGGGCGAGCGTGATCGGGCTGGGCACCGGGTGCACGCTGCCGCCGCTGATGACGATGGCGATGGGCGCGCTCACCGAGGGCCGCTCGGGTGCCGGCTCGGCGCTGATCCAGGTGTTGCGCCAGGTCGGCGGCACGATCGGCGTCGCGGTGCTGGGCACGGTGCTCAACGGCGTCTACCGCGCCGGCGTCGCCGTGGACGGCCTGCCCGTGCCGGTCGCCGACGCGGTGCGCGGCAGTGCGTCGGCCGCGGTCGCCGTCGCGGCGAAGCTCCACCTGCCGGCGCTGGGCGATTCGGCGCGGGCCGCGTTCACCGACGGCATGGCGGCGACGCTGTGGGTGTGCGCCGGGCTCGGGCTGGCCGGCGCGCTGCTCGCGCTGCTGTTCCTGCCCGGGCGGACGGCCCCGGGGGCGCAGCCGCGAGAATCGGAGCATGACGTCGTCGCCATCTGAGCCCTCGGGGCTGCGGGAACGGAAGAAGGCCAGGACGCGTGCCGCGATCCAGCGGCACGCGTTGCGGCTGTTCCGGGAGCAGGGCTACAGCGCCACGACGGTGGACCAGATCGCGGCGGCGGCCGAGATCTCGCCCAGCACGTTCTTCCGGTACTTCCCGACGAAGGAAGCGACGGTCCTCTACGACGCGTTCGACCCGCTGCTGATCGCGGCGACGTTCGCCCAGCCGGCCGAGCTCAGCCCGCTCGCCGCGCTGAGGGCGACGGTCGACATCATCCGCGAGCAGGTCTCGGGCGAGGAGTGGAAGGACGAACGCCAGCGGCAGATGCTGGTGTTCCGCGAGCCCGAGCTGCGCAGCGCGATCATGGACCGGTTCGCGGAGGGGATCGAGCTGCTGGCGGACATGGCGGCCCAGCGGACCGGCCGGTCGGCGGGCGACTTCGAGGTCCGCAACTGGGCGGGCGCGGTGGTCGGGGTGGTCATGGCGGCGTTCCTGGGTGCGGCGGCGGATCCCGAGGCGGACACGCTGGTGGTGCTCGACCGGGCGGTGGCGCACCTGGAGGCGGGCCTGCCGCTTTGACGGTTCTTTCGGAATTGGTTGCGCATTTCGGTACCGGCCACGCGAGAACCTTGGGGGTGGCGGTGCGAGTGTGGGGGACGCCCCGTCTGGAGCAGTCCCGCCACGCGGTTCGACGGAGTGATGAAGGTAAACGATCACCGTTTACACCCGTGTGAGTGGCTTAGGCGTTCCATAGTGGACGCTTGCTACCAGCGGTGACGGGGAAACTCGATCAGATGATCTTCGGGGGGACGGGCAAGCTTTCGACGTTAATCAATTGCGGTCGAGTTCGCTGCCTGCGCATCCGGCACGTAAGGGTTAGAAAACGTCTCCAACCGGTGATCGGGTGGCTTATCTCCGATACGGGGAGTATCGATTTACCCCGTCAGGTCTCGAGGCCAGGAGGTAAGCAATGAAAGGCAAGTTCGGGCGGTCCATCGCCCTGGTAGCCGCCGGCAGTCTGCTCGCGGTCGGAATGGCGGGGATCGCTTCGGCGAGCCCGGCCGGGGGCAAGGGGTCCTCCAGCACCCAGGCCCTCGCCGGGCAAGTGCTCCAGCTGCGCGACGACCTGACCAAGGTGGCCTACGCGGCCAACGTCGGCGCCACGCGGTCGGACCTGGGCCGGCTGAGCCCGGTGCTGGCGGACATCGCCGCCGGGAAGCGCTACACGGTCCAGACCGACACCGAGCAGCTCGCCGGGCTCGCCAAGGGGCGCGCCGACGAGTCCAGCCGGCTGCTGGCCGACCCGACGGCGAAGGCGCGCCAGCTGCCGCCGTTGCCGTTGCCGATCCCGTCGCTGCCGGACCTGCCGGGTCCGCTGAAGATCGTCAGTGACCTGGTGAAAGCGTTGCTCGCCGCCGTCACCGGCATCTTGGGCGGGCTGCTGGGCGGCCTTCCGGTGCCGCCGCTGCCGGTACCGGTGCCGCCGCTGCCGTAACCCGGCTATCGGAAACAGGGGGCCCGGAGCCCGGCCGCGGACATTCCTCCGCGCCGGGCTCCGGGTTCGTCCTCCGGGTGCAGGACTTCTCGTGCCAGGGCTCCGGCAAAGTCACGGCCGCGCGCGGAGACGTTGGGCGGGGGTTGGCGACGTCATGAACGACTCTTTCCTGTCGTCCAACGTCATGAACGACCCTTTCATGACGTCCCGCCCGGCAAACGCGACTTCGCCGGGACGCCGGCCGCCACCGGCAAGCTCAGTCCCGTTTGGACAGTCCCTGCCGCAGCGCGCCCGCCATCTCGGCCAGCGCCTCGCGGAACCGGGTCCCGACGCCGGTGAAGTTGATGAACCCGTGGATCAGATCGTCGTGCCGGCGCAACGCCACCTCGACACCCGCCTCGCGCAGCTTCTCCGCGTACGCCTCACCTTCGTCGCGCAGCGGGTCGAAGCCCGCCGTGACGACCAGCGCCGGGGGCAGGCCGCTCAGGTCGTCCGCGCGCAGCGGGGACAGGCGCGGGTCGGTCAGGTCCGCGCCTTCCGGCACGTAGTGGCCCTCGAACCACTTCATGTGCACGTCGGTCAGGAACAGGTCCTCGGCGAACAGGTCCTGCGAGCGGTAGCGCCGCGCGAAGTCCGTCGCCGGGTAGATCAGCAGCTGGAACGCCGGCGCCGGGCCCCCTCGCCGGACCGCCTGCTGGGCCGTCACCGCGGCGAGGTTGCCGCCCGCACTGTCGCCGCCGACGGCGATCCGCGCCGGGTCGGCGCCGAGGTCGCTCGCCTTCGCCACCGCGTATTCGAACGCCGCGAGCGCGTCCTCCGCGGCCGCCGGGAACGGGAACTCCGGCGCCAGCCGGTACTCGATCGACAGCACCCGCACCCCGGCGTGCTTGGCCAGGAAGCGGGCGGCGTTGTCGTGGCTCGCGCGCGTGCCGATCACCCAGCCGCCGCCGTGGAAGAACACCAGCAGCGGCGACTTCTCGGGCAGCCCGACCGGCGTGTAGAGCGTCGCGGGGAGGTCGCCATCGGGCGTCGGCACGGCGATCTCCCGCACCGAAACCGGCTCGATCGGCTTGCCGCTGACCAGGTGCCGCCCGGTGTCGAGCAACGCGCGCGACTGCTCCACCGAGCCCTGCACCAGTTCGGCGCCCGCGAGCTTCTGGAGCCGGAGCAGCAGCTGGGCGTCGAGCGCGAGGTCCTGGCCGTCGAGGCGCACCGGGCGGCCCGCGACCGCCCGCCGCAGCGGCGTGGGCAGCCAGAACGCGAGCTGGGACGCCGCGGCCTGCACGCGGACCGGGAGCGGGATCGCCATCTTTGCCTCCTGAGCGTCGGTGCGCCGGGGATGTTACTCGTCAGTAGGTAACAGGTCCAGCTGTGACGCGGCCCTCGGTCCCAAAGTCTGGATATCCACTTAAGTGGAGGGGTTAGCCTGGAAAGCGTGACTTCAGCCAGGACGATCAACGTGCTCGGGATCGGCGGCTCCCTGCGGGAGGGCTCCCAGTCCGAACGCGCCCTGCAGATCGCGCTCGCCGGCGCGGCCGAAGTCGGGGTCCGGACCCGGATGCTCACCGGTCCGGACCTGGTGCTGCCGTTCTACGACGCCGGCGAGCCGGCCCGCGACGAACGCGCCACCACGCTCATCGAGGCCGTGCGGCAGGCGGACGGGCTCATCGTCGTGTCGCCGGGCTACCACGGCGCGCTGTCCGGCCTGGTCAAGAACGCCCTGGACTACGTCGAAGACCTGCGCGACGACCAGCGTCCCTACCTCGACGGCCGGGCGGTCGGCCTGGCCGCCGTCGCCTACGGTTGGCAGGCCGCGGTCACGACGCTCGAGCAGCTGCGCACGATCACGCACGCGCTGCGCGGCTGGGCCACCCCGCTGGGTGGTGCGATCAACTCGGCCGAGACCAAGTTCGACGAGGGCGGCGGCGCGTCGGACGAGAAGAGCGTCCGCACCCTTCGCCTGATCGGACGCCAGGTCGCCGAATTCGCGGTGACGCGCACCGCATGAGGATTTCGGGGGTTCCGGGTGGCGGAGCCCCCGGCCGGGGTGGAGCCCCGATTGAACACAGACGTTTCGCCCGGGGGGCGCCGGGTAATCGACCGACGTGATGCCTGCCATGTGGGGGCACTGTTCCGCGGGTGCGGGATGTTGTGCTCAGTGAGACGCTCGGTGTGGAGTGTCCGCGACAGAAGGCAGGCTGAGCATGGGTCAGGCGATCTACACCGCGGTGGCGACGGCACGCGGCGACGGCCGCAACGGCGAAGTGACCTCGTCCGACGGCGTCATCGACGAGTCGCTGGCCATCCCCAAGGAGATGGGCGGCCCCGGCGGGGACAAGACCAATCCCGAGCAGCTGTTCGCCGCCGGCTATTCGGCCTGCTTCCACAGCGCCCTGCAGCTGGTCGCCCGCCAGGCCAAGGTGGCGCTGGGCGATTCCACGGTGACCGCCGAGGTCAGCGTGCTCAAGCAGGACGTCGGCTTCGGCCTCGGCGTCGCGCTGAACGTCTCCCTGCCGGGCCTCGAGCAGGCCCAGGCCGACCAGCTGGTCGAGCAGGCCCACCAGGTGTGCCCCTACTCCAACGCGACCCGCGGCAACATCGAGGTCGCGCTCTCCGCCACCGTCTGACCTCCCGCTTCGAATGCACACGAGTCGAACGAGTCCGAGGAAAGGAACACCAGAGATGAGCAAGTCTCCGATCAAGAGCCCGCTTTCCGAGGCCGACAAGGAGATCACCGGCAACGCCCTCCAGGCGACGCTGGTCGACCTGGTCGACCTGTCCCTCATCGCCAAGCAGGCGCACTGGAACGTCGTCGGCTCGAACTTCCGCAGCGCGCACCTGCAGCTCGACGAGCTCGTCGCCACCGCGCGGCAGTACGTCGACGAGGTCGCCGAGCGCGCCAACGCCATCGGCATCTCCCCGAACGGCAAGGCGAAGACCGTCGTCGAGAGCTCGGGCGTGCCCGAGTACCCCGACAACTGGCAGTCGGTGGAATCCACGGTCGCCGCGATCGTCGACATCCTCTCCGCGCTCATCGAGCGGCTGCGCGCCCGCATCGACGAGACCGACAAGAGCGACCTCGTGACGCAGGACCTGCTGATCGAGATCACCCGCGCGCTCGAAGAGGCGCACTGGATGTGGCAGGCCCAGCAGGCTTGATTTTTCGCGCGAAAGGGGTCGTTCCGGACGGGACGGCCCCTTTCGCGTTGCCGGGCTCAGTACGTTCGGTGGCATGGTCTTGCATCAGGGAAAAGCCGACCGCCCGGACCGTGCCGGCGGCACCAACCCGCTCTACGCCGGGGTGAACCCGGCGCTGGCGGCGGGGTTCGTCATGCCGCACGACCAGCTGCGCGCCGACCCGCTGCCGCCGGACACGGCCCTGCAGCTCGTGCGCGACGAGCTGATGCTCGACGGCAACGCGCGGCTCAACCTCGCCACGTTCGTCACGACGTGGATGGAGCCGCAGGCGCGGGAGCTGATGGCCGAGTGCGTCGACAAGAACATGATCGACAAGGACGAGTACCCGCAGACGGCCGAGCTGGAGCGGCGCTGCGTGAACATCCTCGCCGACCTGTGGCACGCGCCCGACCCCGCCGACATCATGGGCTGTTCGACGACCGGTTCGTCCGAAGCCTGCATGCTCGCCGGGCTGGCGTTGAAGCGGCGCTGGTCCCAGCTCGGCCGCACGGGGAAGCCGAACCTGGTGATGGGCGTCAACGTCCAGGTCTGCTGGGAGAAGTTCTGCGAGTACTGGGAGGTCGAGCCGCGGCTGGTGCCGATGGACGGCGACCGGTACCACCTCACCGCCGACGAGGCGGTGGCGCGCTGCGACGAGAACACGATCGGCGTGGTGGCGATCCTGGGCTCGACGTTCGACGGCAGCTACGAGCCGGTCGCGGAGATCGCCGCGGCGCTGGACGAGCTGGCCGGGCGCACCGGCTGGGACATCCCGGTGCACGTCGACGGCGCGTCGGGGGCGATGATCGCGCCGTTCCTCGACCCGGATCTGGAGTGGGACTTCCGGCTGCCGCGCGTCGCGTCGATCAACACGTCGGGCCACAAGTACGGGCTCGTGTACCCGGGCGTCGGCTGGGTGATCTGGCGCGATCAGGCCGCGCTGCCGTCCGAGCTGGTGTTCAGCGTCAACTACCTGGGCGGCGACATGCCGACGTTCGCGTTGAACTTCTCCCGGCCGGGTGCCGAGGTCGCGGCGCAGTACTACACGTTCGTGCGACTCGGCCGGGAAGGATTCCGCGCGGTGCAACAGTCTTCGCGTGACGTCGCGACGCACCTGTCGTCCGGGATCGAGGCGCTGGGGCAGTTCGAGCTGCTGACCCGCGGCGACCAGCTGCCGGTGTTCGCGTTCACGACGCGCGAGGACGCCGGGTTCGACGTCTTCGACGTGTCACGACGGCTGCGCGAGCGGGGCTGGCTGGTGCCGGCGTACACGTTCCCGGAGCACCGGACGGATCTGGCGGTGCTGCGGATCGTGGTCCGCAACGGCTTCACGCACGACCTCGCCGACCTGCTGCTGGCCGATCTGAAGCGCGTGCTGCCCGAGCTGGAGAAGGAGGGCGGCCGCCCGAAGGACCCCGCGAAGGCGACCGCCTTCCACCACTGATCATCGGAAAATCTTTGTCAGAATTGCACGAAAGCGTGGTCGAAACACGTTCGCGTGCATTAAAGTATACGTTGCGTCAACTGTGTTGTGTGCCACTGAGCGAAACATCGAGTCGTGTATCTGCGATTACCAGTACTGTGCTCGAATTCCTGAGGCCGGTGCAAGATCGCGGAGCCGGCTTCGTCGTCTCTTGTGGGTCGGAGTTGAACTGTGTCGCTCGAAACGAGTACGGCCACCGTCATAGCTGTGGACGGCCCCGCTGCGGCTGGTAAGACGACCACCAGTCTTCGTTTGGCGGAACGCTTCGGGTTCAGCTATCTGGAAAGCGGCCGCGCCTACCGTGTGTTGGCCTATGAAGCCCTCCGTAGCGACATCGAACCCGACGATCCCTCGGCCATGATCGAGCTCTGCGCCCGGATGGTCCGCAACAACCTCTCCGTGTTGCTCGGGCTGGACCGGTACGACACCGGCGAGCTGCGTTCGGCCGAGGTGGGGCGGGCGGTCAGCCTGGTGGCGAGGATTTCCGAACTGCGGCTGCGGGTGACGAACTGCCTGCGGGCCTGGGCGAAGGGAAACTCGCGCAGCATCGTGGAGGGGCGCGACATCGGCACGGTCGTGTTTCCGGCCGCGCCGTTGAAGTTCTACCTGACGGCCAAGCCCGAGACGCGCGCGGCTCGCCGGGTGGCCCAGGAGAATTCCGGTTCGTACAAACAGGTTCTCGACGACGTCCTGCGCCGGGATCACGCCGACATGACGCGGTCGGTCTCCCCGCTCAAACCCGCGCCGGATGCGATAATCATCGACACCACCGATCTGACGGTTGATCAGGTTATCGACCGGATGTCGGCCCACTGTCGTGAGGCGGGCCTGGTCGAGGCCTGAACCCGCCTTCGCCACGAACGTGGCTCTACCGCGGCGCGCTGATCCGGGGCTATGTTGGCCGTAATTGGGACAGGGGCCAGGTGATCCGAAGGAGGTCGGCAGCAGCGGACGTTCCATCGGATTGTAACAGTTCCGTGACATTGAGTGAAGCCGAGGTGTTCAATGAACCACGCTGCCGCCGTCGATCTTCCGTCCGTGGGATTGCACAGTTGCCTGTTCTGCCGTTTCGATGATTCGACCATGAACACCGTGCTCAGCGAGACGCCGAACTTCTACGCACGTCTCGACAATTTCCCGGCCACCGAAGGGCACGTCGAGATCGTTCCCAAGAGACACATCCTCTCCTTCTTCGAGATCGATCCGGACGAGATCCGGGAGATGTACGCCTTGATGACGGACGTCAAGGCGAAGCTGGAAGAAAAGTACCGGCCGAACGGGTACACGATCGGCGTCAACGAAGGCCGGGCCGCGGGACGGACGGTCGACCACCTGCACGTTCACCTGATTCCGCGCTACGACGGGGACGTCAGCGACCCGCGCGGGGGCATCAGGCGGATTTTCCCGGACTGCGATCCGGACGCGTGGAGCTCTCCGACGGGTTCCTGATCCCCTCGGCGACGAACCAGCTGCCGCGTCCGCTCGGCACCGTCACGATCCGCACGAAGCCGGCGTCCTGCATCAGGTCGGCGAAGTCGTGCCTGCGCACGTCGGTGAACCACCGCTCGTCGGCCAGCTTGGTGCCGACGCGCCAGCCCTCTTCGCTGCCCTCCTTCATGCTGATCGCGGCCGCCGCGCCGGGGCGCAGCACCCGGTGCAGGTCCTGCACCGCCGCCGGCAGCAGGCAGCGCGGGAGGTGGATCATGCTCGCGCAGACCCAGGCTCCGGCGAACACGGCGTCGCGGAACGGCAACGCGGTCATGTCGAGCTGAACGTGGTCGACCGCGGGCACCCGCCGGGCGCTGAGCCGGAGCATCGGGTGGCTGAGGTCGCCCGGGACGACGAAGAACCCTCGCGCGGCGAGCCACTCGGTGTCCCGGCCGACCCCGCAGCCGAGATCGAGCACGACACCGCCGGCCGGCGTTCTCTCGCCGAAGCGGGTCAGTTCCTCGTCGAGTCCAGGGAAGAGCTCGAAGTCTCCGGTCGTGTCCACGTAGGCGGTGGCTCCTTGGTCGTAGACAGCACGCATCTCGGCGACTACCGGGTGCATGGACCGGGCGCGCTACACGAACTGAAAATCGTCCTGTCCGATCGCTAGGCTGAGATTGCTCATTTCTTCGATCAGTATCCGGTCGTTGAGGATTTCGAAGCCACGGCTCGCGTCCACGCTGATGCACCCGATGAACTTGCTCCGCCCGTTCCGGATGGGAACGGCGAAGAGGGCTGTCCGGTGCCTGAAGTATTCGAACTGCCGCCAGGTCAGGTTCATCACAGCGCCAGGGCCGAACTCGTCGACATACTTGTCGAACTCGGTCTCCGATCCGATCGTCTCGGTCAGTTCTGTTGCGTTGATCCGGATTTCCTGGTCGTTCTGCCAGCACAAGCCGATAGCGCCGACTCCCTTCAGCGGCGAGAACGCCCGGGTCATCGGGGACGTTGCCATCCGGTAGGTGGCCACCCGCTTGAGCGTGCCGGAAACGGGATGGCGGATGCTCCGGCGCTTCCGCCACACGTGCAGTGCCAGATCGCCCGTCTCCAACGGTGGTTCGATGCGGGTAGCAAGTTCTAGGATCTTCCCGAAGCTCGACAGGATGCTGCGGCGCATCAACACGTTCTGGTCCGAGACCGACCGGGATTGCCACTGCTCGAACGGGGTGAAAGCGCCGAAGACCCCGACGACCAGCAGGAAGAGCGGCAACAAGTAGGGCTTTCCCTGCAGGATCGACGACCAGGCGCCGGCGGAGGGGACGTGGTAGGCGTTTCCGGCGAGGCACAGGGTGCCCAGGAGCAGGAACGAGCGATCGGCCAGTTTCGCCATCCCGCGCGTCAAGGGGTCACTCCCGCCGAGCCGAGGTCAGTTCTGCTGGTGTCGCCAGGACTTCCCCGGCAGGGGCAGGCGTTGCCCTGATCTGGTTTCAAGGCGGACGCCCATCTCGCTCGTCGTCACGCCGATCGAGTGGAACTCGGCTCCGGCTTCGTCGAACATCTCCTCGAGCGGGTCCTGCTTTTCCGGCGGGACCGTGAAGAGCAGCTCGAAATCGACGGAATCCCCCATGACGACCTCCAGCGGATCCAGGCGGAGGTGCCGGCAGACCGCTCGGACCGGCGGGGGAATCCTCAGCCGGTCCTCGAACACGGTGATGCCGACGCCGCTGGCGCTCGCCACGCACTCGAGGGTCGCCTTGAGCCCGTCGGACGTGTCCTGGCAGCTCGTGACGACCCCGCTTTCGCCCATGGTGATACCGGCGGTGGTTCGCGCGCGGGGACGAGCCCAGCTGGCCAGCAGTTCCTCCCGGTGCCGGGTTTCGATGTCATCGCTGGTGTCGCGGGCCCGGAAGTACGCGGTCGCGGCGCCGGCCGTGCCCGTGGGCCCGGTGAGGCAGACCAGTTCGCCGGCCTTCGCGCCACTGCGCAAGAGGGCTCCGCCGGGGCGGCAGACCCCCAGGGCGGTCGCGGACAGGATGAGCCGCTCGGCTCCGCCGATGTCGCCGCCCACGTTCGGCGCCCCGAACGTCTCGCAGGCGTCGTGGATCCCCAGCACGACCTGCTTGAAGACGAAATCCGTCATGGCGGGCGGATATCTGATCACCGAGAGCAGCCCGATGGGGTGGGCGCCCATGGCCGCCACGTCGCTGATGTTCGCGGCGGCGAGGTAGTACCCGAGGTCGTACTCGGTCAGCAGTCCGTACTCGTACAGCCGGAACTTCGGCCCGCGAACGTAGTCGGAGCCCACCACGAGCTGCTGGTTCCCGTGGAACGAGAAGACCGCGCAGTCGTCTTGGGTGTCCGCGCCGGCGGTGAGGCGCACCTGGCTGGCCGGTGCCGCCTCCCGTGCCCGGTAGTTGGGTGTCTGGCTCGAGAAGATCGCCATGATCGTGTTCTCGAGCCGGGTCGGCTCGTCGGAACAGTGGTCTTCTGCGGACATCGCATCGACTCGTCTCGGTGCTCCGGGGGATGAGCTCGGTCTAGGTTTCGATCCGTGAAGCCGTCCACGACGCGGTCATCCGCAGGGTGAGCCGCAGCTGATCCTTTCTCGTGACGAGCGAATAGTCCCATTCCGGGTCTTCGATCTCGAGTATCGATCCGACGATCGAACGAAGGTACTGGCGCGGATTGGTCTCGGCGGGCAGATAAACCCGCGCGCGGTCACGGTACAGGCGGAAGTAATAGGAGTGGCTGGGCCAGGGTTCGTGGCCGAGCTCGTCGAGCCCGGCCAGATCCAGGTAGGGAAGTCCCGCGCTTCCGAGGGCGTCGTCCACGGCATCTCCGGAGAGCGGGAAAACGTGCCAGTGCGCGTGGGTGATGCAGGCCTGCCGGCCCATCTCTTCGGTCGAGCCGTGCTCGAGCACCAACGGCGGGGCGAAAGTGGCGGCGTACCGAGGAACGAGCCAGGCCAGCAGGCTCCGCAGTTCGGTGTGGTCGTCGGCGATCAGCCTGGCGAACGAGAGGTGGTGCTGCTTGGGGAGGACGAGCAGGTGCCCGACGACCAGCGGCGACATGTCCGCCAGTACTTCGAACCGGCTGGTGGAGAAAATCCGGCGGCTCGGCGGGTCGCCCTCGTAAACGCGGGTGAAGGACGTATCGGTCGAGCCGGAGAGCTCCTGGCAGAGGTCAGCTCCCTGGCACGCTACTTCGGTGATCATGCCACCCCCATCTCGTGGATGGTTCCAGGCGCATATTACGGTGCCGATCCGCCGGGTAAAACCACCATTCGGACGGGCCGCACGGGACAAAAGGTTGACAGATTGTCGCCGTGCACGAGCACGGATCACAGCCGTCTTTGATTTTGGCCGGTCTCGGAGCTCGGAGCGGACGAAGAAACAGTTGTTCGGCTTCTTCACCGCAGTTCGCGGGTAACCGTGAGGCGCGTCAGTGCCAGGACTTGGCGCGGGCGTACTGGTCCGGCCACCGGACGTCCGCTTCGAGGGTGTTCGCCGCCCGGAGCGGCCAGTGCGGGTCGCGCAGCAGGGCGCGGGCCAGGAACACGACGTCCGCTTCGCCGCCGGCGATGATGTCCTCCGCCTGCTGCGGGTTCGTGATCATGCCGACCGCGCCGGTCGGGAGGCCGGTTTCCGCGCGGATCCGCTCGGCGAACGGGACCTGGTAGCCCGGGCCGACCGGGATGTCCGGGTTCGGGGTGTTGCCGCCGCTCGACGTGTCGATCAGGTCGATCCCGCGCTCGGCGAGGAGCTTCGCCAGGCGGACCGATTCGTCGAGCGTCCAGCCGTCGTCCGTCCAGTCCGTGGCCGACAGCCGGGCGAACAGGGGGACGTCGGTTCGCGCCCGCACCGCGTCGGCGATCTCCAGCGCCAGGCGGGTGCGGCCCTCGAAGTCGCCGCCGTAGCGGTCGGTGCGGGTGTTCGACAGCGGGGACAGGAACTGGTGGACCAGGTAACCGTGGGCGAAGTGCAGTTCGAGCAGGTCGAACCCGGCGTCGACCGCCCTTCCGGCCGCTTCCGCGAAGGCGTCCGGAAGGGCGCTGACCTCGTCCGTGGTGAGCGGCCGCGCGGGGGTGTAGGTGCCGAAGGGCTGCGCGTCGGCGCCGACGCTCGGCCAGCCGCCCTCGTCGACGGGGACGCTGCCGCTGCCTTCCCACGGCCGCCGCGTCGAGCCCTTGCGGCCGGCGTGCCCCAGCTGCATGCCGATCGCGGTGCCCTGCCGGTGGACGAAGCCGGCGATCCGCCGCCACGCCTCGGCCTGCGCGTCGTTCCAGATGCCGGTGTCCTGCGGGCTGATCCGCCCTTCGGGCACGACGGCGGTCGCTTCGGTCATGACGAGCCCGGCGCCACCGGTGGCGAACTGGCCGAGGTGCACGAGGTGCCAGTCGTCCGGGACGCCGTCGGTCGCGGAGTACTGGCACATCGGCGACACCCACGCGCGGTTCGGCAGGGTGAGGCCGCGAACGGTGATCGGGCTGAAGAGTCGGCTCACCTTTCGATCAACGACACGTGCCCGCCGTCTCTTCCCGTCGCCAGGGCGTCTACCGACGGGTAACGTCGACCACATGGGTGTCGCTGCTGACGAACGCCAGGCGTTGAGCTCGCTCCTCCACGACCTCGGGCCCGACGCGCCCACGTTGTGCGAAGGCTGGACGACGCGGGATCTCGCCGCGCACCTCGTCGTGCGTGAGCACCGGCCGGATGCCGCGCCCGGGATCATGGTGCCCGCGCTCGCCGGGTACACGCGGAAGGTCCAGGACCGCTACGCCGCGAAGCCGTGGACGAGCTTGGTCGAGCAGGTCCGGAAGGGCCCGTCGAAGTTCTGGCCCACCGCGATCGGCCCGCTCGACGAGCTGACCAACACCGCCGAGTTCCTCGTCCACCACGAAGACGTCCGGCGCGCGCAGCCCGGCTGGGAGCCGCGGCCCGCCGATGCCACCCGGGACGCCGCCGCGTGGCGCTCGGCCAAGGGCGCCGCGAAGCTCAACCTCCGCAAGTCTCCGGTCGGGGTGACCCTGCGCACGAAAGACGGCCGGGAAGCCGCCGTCAAGACCGGGCCCGACCCGGTCACGGTGGTCGGCGAGCCGATGGACCTGCTGCTGTTCGTCTTCGGCCGCGACGCCGTGCACCTCGGCTTCGAGGGGGACGCGGCCGCGGTCAGCCGTCTTCAGTCGGTGCAGCGCGGGCTCTAGGCTGCGCTGCATGCCGATGATCAGCGTTGCCATGTTCCCCGGCCGCACGCCCGCCCAGAAGAGCGCCCTGGTCCGGGAGCTGACCGACGCGTTCGTCCGCACCTGCGGCGGCAAGCCCGAGGGGGTCCAGGTGACGCTCGTCGAGATCGGCGCCGACCACTGGGCCACCGGCGGCGTCCTGCACTCCGAACGCTGAATGTCATGGAGGGGCACCGTCATGGACTTAAAGCCATGACGGTGCCCCTCATGACAAGCGTCAGCGCAGGCCGAGGGCCCGCTGGGCGAAGTTGACCTCGATCGACGTCTGCTTGATCGTCTCCGCGATCACCAGCGAGCCGTGGCCCGCGTCGTAGCGGTAGAACTCGTGGTGCAGGTCGCGGCCGCCGAGCCGGTCGAGGTAGTTCTCGATCTGGCGGATCGGGCAGCGCGGGTCGTTGTCGCCGGCCAGCACCAGCACCGGCGCCGTCACAGCGTCGACGTACGTGAGCGGCGAGCACTCCCGGTACACCGCCGGCACGTCCTCCGGCGAACCGCCGAAGAGCGCGCGGTCGAACGAGCGCAGCTGCTCCATCTCGTCTTCGTACGCGGCGACGTAGTCCGCCACCGGCACCCCGGCGACGGCCGCCGCCCACCGGGTCGGCTGGGTGCCGATCGCCAGCAGGGACAGGTAACCGCCCCACGAAGCGCCGTTCACGACGCACTTGGCCGGATCGCTGAGTCCACTTTGGACGGCCCAGTCGTGGACCGAGGCGACGTCCTCCAGCTCGGTCAGGCCAGGCCGGCCCTCGATGGCGTCGCGCCAGGCCGAGCCGTAGCCGGTCGAGCCGCGGTAGTTGACCTCGATCACGGCGAACCCGGCGTCGAGCCAGGTCGCGCGGTAGGCCGAGAACCGGTCCTCGTCCGCGGCGTGCGGGCCGCCGTGCAGGGAGAACACCGTCGGCAGCGGGCCCTCCGGCGCCCCGGGCGGCCGCGACACCAGCGCGTGGATCCGGCCGCCGACGCCTTCGACGAACGCGTCGGTCACCGGCTCCGACCCGGGCGCGCGGTCACCCGGCGGCTCGAGCAGCACGGAGTCCGCGCCGTCGGTGGTCCGTGACCGGACCGCGGCCGGCTCGGCGGCGCTGGACCACGAGTACTCGACCGTCCCGTCCGGACGGACCCCGGCGCCGCCGATCCGGCCGGCCGGAGTGTCCACAGAGGACAGCTCGGCCGTGTCGAGGTCGTAGCGGTACAACGAGCTCCGGCCTTCGTGGAAGTGGACGACGAGCAGGGCCCGCGCGTCCGGGTACCAGCCCGCGACGACCTCGCCGGGCAGGTCGAGCTCGAGCTCCGTCTCGGAGTCGTCCCGGACGTCCCAGACGAGCAGTTCCTCGCGGCCCCGGCGTTCGTGCAGCACCAGCAGGCGCTGGTCGCCGGGCAGCGGGGAGAACTCCAGGGCGGTCAGGCCCTTGCCTTCGCCGTCCCACTTCTCGGCCACCGCGGCGAACCCGTCGGTCGCCAGCACCCGCAGCGCGGGGTGCCGCGAGTCGCCGTGCTCGGAGTGGGAGATCGCGATCAGGCTCTCGTCGCGGGAGAGCGACGCGATGCCGGCGTCGTCCGCGTGGCTGTAGAAGCGGTGGGTCTCGCCGTCGATCCGGGCGAACAGCTCGCTGCCGTCGTCGGTCGAGACGCCGACCGCGACGAGCTTGGCGCCGATCTCGAGGCCGGCCGGGTAGCCGTCGTGGACGTCCGGCACGGCCTTCTCGGGCTTGCTGCCCTCGGTCGCGGCGAACGGCTCGCGCACCCAGGAGCCGAACTCGTCGCCGTCGGTGTCGTCGAACCACCAGAGCCACTCGCCGTCCGGGGACGGCGTCGCGTGCAGGGTGCCGTTCGGCCGGTCGGTGACGCGGCGGTGCTCGCCGGTCGCGCGGTTCCAGGCGTAGACCTCCCAGACGCCGCTGGCGTTGGAGACGTAGACGTTGGCGTCGGGGGCGTCGCGGGCCCAATCGGGCGTCGAGATGCGGGGGGCGTGGAAGCGGGCGCGCCAGCGGGCTTCGGCTTCGGCGTCGTCGAACAGCCGGTCCGGGACCACCGCGGGCGGGAATTGCTTGGCTGACTGCGTGCTCACCCCTCGATCCTGCCACCTTCTGGCCGTACTGTGTGCGGGGTGCTGGAGGGTTACGCGCCGGGCTACGGGCGAGACGCGGTTTCGATGATGTCCGCGCGCACGGCGGCGGAACGCGCGACGTTCGCCCAGCCGCTGTTCGGACCGGGGATGTGGGTGGTCGACCTCGGCTGCGGCCCGGGCTCGATCACGCTCGGTCTCGCCGCGGAATCCCGCGTGACGGGCATCGACCTCGACGCGGGTCAGATCGCGATGGCCCGCGACATCGCGCGCCGGGCCGGAAGGTCCACAGTGGACTTCCTGGTGGCGTCGGCGTACGACCTGCCGTTCGCCGACGCGAGCGTGGACGTCGCTTTCTCCCACGCGTTGTTCGAGCACTTGGCCGCACCGTTGGACGCGCTCGCGGAGCTGCGCCGGGTGCTGAAGCCGGGCGGCAGACTGGCTTTGTCCACTTCGGACTGGAGCAAGGCGCGTGTTCGTCCGAAGACGGCGAACGTCGACGCGGCCCTGCGTGGCCATTACCTGCTGCGCCGCCAGGCGGGTGGCAACCCGTTCGCGGGCCGGGTGATCGCCGAACAGTGCGCGGCGGCGGGGTTCACGGAGATCGTGTCGAGAGCCCGCTACCGCTCCGACATGAGTTACCGCGACCTGGCGAGGTACGTGGAGTCCCGCTTGGAGGCGGCGGCAGCGGAGCCGGGCCGCGACCGGGACCAGCTGGCGAGCGCGGCCCGTTCGGCCTTGACGTGGGTGCGCGGTGGTGACGGGGATTTCAGTCAATGCTGGGTCGAAGTGACGGCGACGCGATAGCCGGGACGCGCGGGGGGTCCGGGGGCGAAGCCGCCCGGCGGGGTTTGGGGTTCGACCCCAAAAAATGCCGAGAGGGCCAGCTTGGTCGGCGCTTTCCGCCAACACACCGGCCCTCTCGGCACTCTCGTCGGGGTGGCGGGATTCGAACCCACGACCTCCTCGACCCGAACGAGGCACGCTACCAAGCTGCGCCACACCCCGAGGTACTGCTTAACGGGTCGTGGAGAAGTCTAGCGGACGGTGTCGTGGGCTTTTCGGGGGGCCAGCTTTCGGGGCTTCGCCGTCCCCGATCCGCGCGGGACCAGCGTCAACAGGCTCGCCTCGGGGGGGCACGCGAACCGCGCCGGCGCCCACGGCGACGTCCCCAACCCGGCCGAAACGTGCAGCCACATGTGCGCGCCCCAGCGCGAGGCGCCGCGGGCGCGGGTGCGATCCAGCTCACAGTTCGTGACCAGCGCGCCGTAACCCGGGAGCCGGAGCTGGCCGCCGTGGGTGTGGCCCGCCAGGACCAGGTCGTAACCGTCCGTGGCGAACGTGTCGAGCACCCGCGGCTCCGGCGAGTGCGTGACGCCGATGCGGACGGCCGCGCCGCTGTCGGCCGGGCCGGCGATGTCGGTGTAGCGGTCGCGGCGCAGGTGGGGGTCGTCGACGCCGGCCGCGAACACCGACTGCCCGCCGACGTCGATCGTGCGGCGGACGTGCGTCAGGTCGGTCCAGCCGTGCTCGACGAACGCCGCGCGCAGGTCGCGCCACGGCAGCTGGACGCCGTGGACGCGCTTCTTCTTGCCGTGCGGCATCAGGTAGCGGGCCGGGTTCTTGGGCTTCGGCGCGTAGTAGTCGTTGCTACCGAAGACGAACACGCCCGGGCGGTCGAGCAGCGGGCCCAGCGCGCGCAGCACGGACGGGACGGCCTGGTGGTGCGAGAGGTTGTCGCCGGTGTTGACGACGAGGTCGGGGTCGAGCTCGTCGAGCGCGGCGACCCAGCGCTGCTTGCTGCGGTGCCCCGGCAGCATGTGCAGGTCCGAAACGTGCAGGATGGTGAACGGCCGCGAGCCGGGCGCCAGCACCGGGAGCTGGGCGGTGCGCAGGGTCCAGTGGCGCCGTTCGATGCCGACGGCGTAACCGAGGGTCGCGGCGCCGAGCGCCAGCGTCCCGGCGGCGAGGCGTGCCGCTGTCGCCCCCGACGTGGATTTGTTACTGAGCGTGCTCACGGAGTCCAGGATACGTGCTCAACGGTTGGGTGACTTCGCCGCCGTTCCGGGGAACCTGCCGCTTAGCATTTGCGTCGGCCTGATTACGGGTGCTTTTGCGGGGGTTCCGGGTGGCGGAGCCCCCGGCCCGGGGCGGAGCCCCGGTTGTCACGGGTGACAAGCCGGGGGGCTTGGGGAGAACGATGGAGCAGTTCGGGCCGTATCGCATCGAAGGCCTGCTGGGCCGCGGTGGCATGGGCGAGGTCCACCGCGCCTACGACACGGCGCACGATCGCGTCGTCGCGCTGAAGCTGTTGTCCGGGCCGAACGCGGGTGACGAGGCGTTCCGCGCGCGGTTCCGCCGCGAGTCGCAGATCGTCGCGCGGCTGCGCGAGCCGCACGTGATCCCGATCCACGCGTACGGCGAAATCGACGGGCAGCTGTACCTCGACATGCGGCTCGTCGAGGGCAAAGACCTGAAGGAGCTGCTCGAGGACGGCCCGCTGACGCCCGAGTGCGCGGTGGGGATCGTCGAGCAGGTCGCGGGCGCGCTCGACGCCGCCCACGAGGACGGCCTGGTGCACCGGGACGTCAAGCCGTCCAACGTGCTCGTCACGAACAGCGACTTCGTGTACCTCGTGGACTTCGGCATCGCGCGGTCGATGAGCGGCGAGGGGACGTCGATCACCGGCACCGGCAACGTGATCGGCACGCTCGACTACATGGCGCCGGAACGCTTCGGTGACGCGCCGATCACCGGGCTCGTCGACGTCTACGCGCTCGCGTGCGTCTTCTTCGAGTGCCTCACCGGGCATCGCCCGTTCCAGGCGGACGGCGCGGCCGCGCAGATGGGCGCGCACCTGAACGCGCCGCCGCCGGTGCTTTCGCAGGAGCGGCCGGGCCTGCCCGTGGGGCTGGACGCCGTCGTGGCGCGCGGGATGGCGAAGAGCCCGGCCGGCCGGTATCCGACGGCGGCCGCGTTCACCGACGCCGTCCGGGCCGCGCTCACCGCGCCCGCGCCGCCGATCCCGACGTGGCAGCAGACCCTGCCGGTCCCGGTGACCCCGCCGCGGCCCACCTCGGCCGCCCCGCCGCCCACCCTGGCCGCGCCGCCGCCCACGTTCTCCGGGCCGGTTTCCCGGCAGCACGCCATGCCCGCGCCGCTGACGCCCCCGCGGGCGACACCGGTCCCGGCCGGGCCGTACGGCGGGCCGCCGACCGGTGCCCACCCGGCGCCGGCCCGGTACCCCGGGCCGGCGGACAAGGTCGCGGCGGCGGGGCCCCGGCGCAACCGGTGGATCGCGCTGTGCGCCGCGCTCGCCGGGGTTGTCGTGGTCGCGCTGGTGATCACGTACCTGGTGACGAAGGACGACAAGACGCAGACCGGCGAGCCGCTGGTCCCGGTGACCGTCGACCCCGCGACGTCGGCATCCGCGCCGACGTCCGAGAAGACGACCCCGCCGCCACCGTCCACATCGGAACCGAAGCCGACGCACGACGAGAAGCTCTACGCGGCGCTCCCGGCCGTCTACAAGCAATACACGTGTGAGGACGCGGCGGTGCCGGCCGGCGCGGCCGCCGCGGTCGAGTGCGCGGACTCGAACGTCGGAGACGTGAAGATCGGCAACGTCCTGTTCCCGCAACCGACGGGAGCGAAGTTCCTGCGCTTCGCGGACGCGGCGGCGATGGACGCCTTCTTCCAGAACATCGTGAAGACCCAGGGCCTCACCCGCAACGACGCCCAGGGCGCGTGCCGCCCGGACAAGTACCCGAAGATCTGGGGAACGTACTACCGCGCCGAAGTCCCGAATCCGGTCCCCGGGGAGTACCTGACGTGCTTCCTGGGCGATCCGGCGCAGCTGGTGTGGACGGAGAAGGCGAACCTCGTGGCCGGCATCCTGCTGTCCACGAAGGTCACTGACAACGACGAGCTGGACAAGCTCTACCAGTGGTGGAACACCGAGATCCTGTCGGAAATGCCGCGGAACTGACGGCGAAGGGGCCCGCGGTTTCCCGCGGGCCCCTTCGGTGGCTAGCGTGCGCCGCCGCCCATGTAGTGCGGATCCGGTTGCGGTAGCTCCATTCTCGGCTGGCTCGCGTCCATGATGTTCTTCATCGCGCCGAACCAGGTCCGCGCGGGTGCCTTGCCACCGAAGATGTTCCCGCTGCCGCAGACCCGGACGTTGCCCGGTCCCGCGTCGCAGATACCGCCCTGGCCGCCGCCGAACTTGAACGTCATCGCCGCGCCCGCCAGCTGCGGGGTGCCGCCGACGAACGTCGCCGAGACGTTGCCCTGCGTCGTGCCCGTCTTGCCGATGATCGGGCGGTCCCACTTCGCCGCGGCCGCCGCGGCGGCCGACGTGCCGCCCGGCTGGTCGTCCTTGCTCATTCCGACGGCGAGCGTGTTCGCCAAGCCCTCCGGCACCGCCTGCTCGCACGGGGCTTCCTTGACCGGCACCGGCTGACCGTTGCGGTCGGTCACCCCGGCGAGCGGGGTCGGCGGGCACCAGACCCCGCCCGAGAGGATCGTCGCGGCGACGTTGCCCATCTCCAAACCGCTCACCGGGCTGAATCCGAGCGTGAACGCGCCGAAGCCCGGGCTGTTCCCGTTGGGGCCGTACGCCTCTGCCTGGCTCTGGCTCTTGCTCTTGACGCTCGGGTCGACCGGGCCACCGCCGGTGTTGCTCGCCATCGTGTCACGCAGGCCGAGCCGTTTCGCCATGTCGATGGCGGGGCCGGTGCTGCCGAGCTTGTCCTCGAGTCCCACGAACGTGGTGTTCGGGGAAGTCGCCAACGCCGTCTGGAGCGTCGCGTTGGCGCCCACGCGGCTGTAGTCGCCCGCGTTCCCGACGCAGTACCAGTACGTGGCGGGCTTTCCGGTCGGCGTGGTGCTGCAGCCGCCCTTGCCGGTCGAGAACACGCGTGACGTGTAGGAGTCCGGCATGTCGACCGGCGAGTAGATGCCCGCGAGGCCCTTGTCGAGGACGGCTGCGGAGGTGAAGATCTTGAACGTCGACCCCGCGCCACCGGTGTTGTAGACGCCGGTCGGCAGCGCGTACGTCGTCTGGCCTTCGTCCTGGTTCTGGCCGTAGTCGCGGTTCGCGGCCAGCGCGACCACCTCGTGCCGCTCCTTGCCCGGTCTGATCAGGGACAACGTGTTCGCCACGTACGGCTGGGTCTTCTTCACCTGCGCCTCGGCCGAGACCTTCGCCTCGTGGTTGGCGCGCTCGTCCAGCGTCGTCTTGATCGTGTAGCCGCCGGTGTAGAGCTGGTCCTTCGTCATCCCGCCGGCCTTGAGGAGGTAGTCCTCGACGTACTGGCAGAAGAACCCGGACTCCGGGCCCGCGCCGATGCAGTTGGCCGCCGGCTTGGCCGGGAAGTCCGGCACGACGCCCAGCGGCTCGGCCTTGAAGCGGTCGGCGTCGGCCTTGGCGAGCTTCTTGTTCTCCACCATCCGGTCGAGGACGAGGTTGCGGCGTGCGGTGGCCTTGTCCGCGTGCTTCCAGGGGTCGTTGTTGACCGGGTTGTTGACCAGCCCGGCCAGCAGGGCGGCCTGCGGCACGGTCAGCTTCTCGGGCGTCGTGTTGAAGTACGCGTGCGCGGCGGCGCCGATCCCGAAGATCTGCCGGGAGAACTCGACGATGTTCAGGTAACCGGCGAGGATCTGCTGCTTGCTCAGCTTCGTCTCGAGCTGGATCGCGATCCGCGCTTCCTTGAGCTTGCGGGCGACCGACTGCTCCTGGGCCTTCTTCTGGCCGACCTGGTCGTTCCGGTAGACGACGTTGATCAGGTAGTTCTTGACGTACTGCTGGGTCAGCGTCGAGGCGCCCTGCGTGTCGGCGCCCGTGCTGTTGCTGACGGCCGCGCGCAGCGTGCCCTGCCAGTCGACGCCGTGGTGGTCGTAGAACCGCTTGTCCTCGACCGAGACCAGGGCCCACTTCATGGCCTCGTTGATCTGGTCCGGGGTGATCGGCAGCCGGTACTGGTCGTACAGGGTCGCGATCGGCTTCCCGGTGCTGTCGGTGACCGTCGTGACCAGCGGCGGCGGGATGTCCGCGAGGTCGGACGACGTCTTCTCGACGGTCTCGCTCGCCTGGTTGGACATCACACCTGCGGCCCCCACGACCGGGAAGAGCATGCCGGCGACGAGCACGCCCGCGAGCAGACAGAGGCCGATGAGCTTGAACAAACCATCTGCTTTTCGCACGAGGGCCAGGCTACCCGGAGTGAGTCAGGCGCCGGTGACGCCGTGTCTCCGCAGGTGTGAAATCAGTGACAAAACCGACCCCCTTCGGTGACATCTGGTAACGGAAGGCATTCTAGGTCTTGGCGGAGGGAACCGACGGCCCCTACAGTCCGTCAACGTCTCACGAAGAAAGCCGTCGGATGGATCAACGCGGGTGGGAGCTCGCTTGGTCGATGCGGCGGCACCGGCACCGGGGAGGTGCCCGGAACCGACGTGAGCAGAGGGAGACACGCTCGCGGGGGCAAGGAGCGCAGTGCCTTTCCCCGCTGGTGCGTCGATCACCAGGGTAGGGAGCTGGGGGTATGGAAACCAACCAGTCGAGCTGGCGGATGAACGCGTCCTGCCGGGACGCCGATCCGGACGGGTTGTTCGTCCGGGGCGCGGAGCAGAACCGGGCCAAGGCGGTCTGCCTGGGCTGCCCGGTCCGGACCGAATGCCTCGCCGAAGCACTCGACGGCCGGATCAACTTCGGCGTGTGGGGAGGCATGACCGAACGGGAAAGGCGGGCGTTGCTGCGCCGCCGTCCCGACGTGGTGAGCTGGGCGGACCTGCTCGACGCGGCCAAGAGGGACGCGCTCGAGCGGGTGGAAGTCGGCTGAGCGATCTGCCGCAGCTGGTCGTGAGTGTTCAGGGCGGTTCCAACCGCCTTGAACACTCATGACGGGCACGCGATCAGCCGGCGAGCTTCACCCCGATGTCGCGCAGGCCCTCCAGGTCGTGCACGTCACCGGCCAGCGCCGGGACCCGGGCCAGCGCCACCTCGGGGTGCGCCCGGGTGAACCGCGCCAGCAGCCGTTCCTCGCGCGCCGCGAGGTCGACGCGGTCCGCGTGCAGCCGCAGCACCGCTTCGGCCAGGGGTGCGCCCTGCAGGGAATCGGCCGCGGCGCGCGCTTCGGAACCCGACAGCGACGCCAGCACCGGGTGCGTCCGGTTCGCGATCAGCCCCGCCAGCGGCATCGACTCCGAGGACAGCCGCTCCACGAAGTAGGACGCCTCGCGCAGCGCGTCCGGCTCCGGCGCGGCCACCACCAGGAACGACGTCCCGGACGAGCGCAGCAGCTCCGACGTCTTGCGGGCGCGCTCGCGGAAGCCGCCGAACATGCTGTCGAAGGCCTGCATGAACGCCGACGCGTCGGTCAGCAGCTGGCCGCCGATGATCGTGGACACGGCCTTCGCGAACATCGAGAAGCCCGCGTTGACGACCTTGCGCAGACCCCAGCCGCCGGCCTTCGCCGGGCCCGTCAGCAGCCGGATCATCCGGCCGTCCAAAGCGGACGACAGCCGCGTCGGCGCGTCGAGGAAGTCCAGCGCGGACCGGCTCGGCGGGGTGTCGACGATGATCAGGTCCCAGTCGCCGCTGGCCGCGAGCTGGCCCAGCTTCTCCATCGCCATGTACTCCTGCGTACCGGAGAACGACGTGGAAATGGTCTGGTAGAAGGGGTTCTGCAGCAGCTGCTCGGCGCGCTCCGGGCCGGCGTGCACGCGCACCATGTCGTCGAACGTGCGGCGCATGTCGAGCATCATCGCCCACAGCTCGCCCTTGGGCTCGAACCCTTCGACCTTCACCTGCTTCGGGTGGTTGCCGAGTTCGCGCAGCCCGAGCGCCTGGGCCAGCCGCCGCGCGGGGTCGATCGTCAGCACGACGGTCTGGCGGCCGCGCTCGGCCGCGCGCAGGGCCAGCGCCGCGGCGGCGGTGGTCTTGCCGACGCCGCCGGAGCCGCAGCAGACGATCACGCGGCTCTCCGCGTCGTCGAGCAGCGCGTCGATGTCGATGGTGGTCACAACCGCACCCCCTGGTCGGTCAGGGCCTCGGCCAGGTCGTAGAGGGCCGCGACGTCGACGCCGTCGGTCAGGTCCGGCAGTTCGAGGGTCGGCAGATCGGCCTCGGCGAGCTGCTCGCGCGCCCGCTGCTCGGCCGCGACCCGCACGGCGTGCTCGACGGTTTCCTCGACCAGCGCGTCCAGGGTGGCGTCCGGCAGCTTCAGCCCGGCCGACGCGAGCCCGCTGCGGACGCGGGAGGCGTCGACGCGCCCGTCCGCGGCCGCGGTCACCGACCGGGCGGGCAGCCGCGGCGGTCTGACCCGGTTGACCAGCACCGCGCCCGGGCGCAGGTCGGCGCCGTCCAGCTCGGCGACGGCTTCGACGGTCTCGCGGACGGGCATCTCCTCCAGCAGCGTGGCCAGGTGGATCACCGTCTCGCCGGAGTGCAGCAGCCGCACGACGCCTTCGGCCTGGCCGCGGATCGGGCCGGTCTTCGCGAGGTCGGTCAGGGCCTTGGTGACGTCGAGGAACTTGACGACCCGGCCGGTCGGCGGCGAGTCGACGACGACGGCGTCGTAGGTGTGCCGCCCGTCGGACTCGGTGCGGCCGACGCACTCCTTGATCTTCCCGGTGAGCAGGACGTCCCGCAGGCCCGGCGCGAGCGTGGTCGCGAACTCGATCGCGCCCATCCGCCGCAGCGTCCGCCCGGCGAAACCCAGGTTGTAGAACATCTCGAAGTACTCGAGCAGCGCGGCCTCGACGTCGATGTGCAGCGCGCGCAGCTCGCCACCGCCGGGGACGGACGCGATGCGCTGCTCGGCGTAGGGCAGCGGCTCGGTGTCGAAGAGCTGGGCGATGCCCTGGCGGCCCTCGACCTCGATGAGCAGCACGCGCCGGCCTTCGCGGGCGAGCGCGAGCCCGAGCGCCGCGGCGAGCGTCGTCTTTCCGGTCCCGCCCTTGCCGGTGACGAAGTGCAGCCGGGCGCGGGCAAGCTCGTCGGTCCAGCCGGCATGGGAAGTGGTCACTTCTTCACCCTAAATCAGCGCTCAGCTGGCCAGCAGCATGACGCTGACCGCAGCGGCGACCGCCGCGACGAGCACCCAGGCGACGAGCCCGGGCAGCACGGTGAGGAGGAGCACACCGAGGACGACCAGCAGCGTGAAGGTGATCACCCCGCCGAGGGCGACCTGGCCGGAACTCTGCGTCCGGTCGCGGACCTTCGCCATCACGACGAGCACCAGGGGTAGCCCGGCCGCCGCGAGCAGCGCCGTCGCGATCACGCGCCACGTTTCCACTCCGGACACGCTAGCGGTGCGCCCGCTCGGGCCGAGCGAGTGTGAAGTCCACCACACCGACGGCGTGTCGGGTGATCTTCGCCGCGCTTTTCCGGCGGCGCCCCCCGGTGGTCTTGCCCGCTTGGCTACGCTCCCGGTTCATGAGCGCCACCAAGTGGGAGTACGCGACCGTCCCTCTGCTGATCCACGCCACGAAGCAGATCCTCGACCAGTGGGGCGAGGACGGCTGGGAACTGGTCACCGTGCTGCCGAACCCGACGGGCGAGCAGCACGTCGCGTACCTCAAGCGTCCGAAGGGCTGACCCCGTGAGCTGGAGCGAACGGCTGAAGGAGCTCGGCATCGAGCTGCCCGGCGTGGCCGCCCCGCTGGCCGCCTACGTGCCCGCGGTCCAGAGCGGCAAGCACGTCTACACCTCCGGCCAGCTGCCCTTCGTCGACGGCGTCCTCGCCGCGACCGGCAAGGTCGGCGCGGAGATCAGCCCCGAAGAGGCGAAGGGCCACGCCCGCACGTCGGCGCTCAACGCGCTCGCGGCCGTGCACGCACTGGTCGGCATTGACAACGTCGCGCGGATCGTCAAGGTTGTCGGCTTCGTGGCTTCCGCGGAGGGCTTCACCGGCCAGCCCGCGGTCGTCAACGGCGCGTCCGAGCTCCTCGGCGAGGTCTTCGGTGACGCGGGCATCCACGCCCGCTCGGCCGTCGGCGTCGCGGAGCTGCCCATCGGCTCGCCGGTGGAGGTCGAACTGATCGTGGAGGTGCAGTGATGGATCCGGACATCGAGCAGTCCACCCACGAGCTGCTGCTCCGGCTGGCCGGGCGGCTGCCCGACCAGCTGCTGTGGCGGTTCCGCGACTGGCTCGGCGAGGGCGCCATGGGCACCCTCGCCCGGACCCTGCCCAGGTCTTTGCTTAAGCACAGGATTGACCTCGACCAGACGGAGTACCGCCTGCTCGTGGCCGGGCTCATCCCGCACGGCGCCGACTGGCACCAGGTCAGTTCGACGCTGGGGGTAGACGACGTCACCGAGAACCGGTACACATTCACGTCGAGTGCGCCCGAATGGGTTAACTCGGTCGACTCCGTGTCCGTGTTGATCCACGCAACGTTGCGAGGACGCCCGGACGTGGGGGAAGTGCGGCAGAGCTGGCGACACGTCGGTGTGGTCGGACAGGGGACCGCGAAGCGCGTCCTGCTGATCACCGCGCTGTCGGGGTTGCCGAGGTTGACCGGCGAACTGCAGCGGGTGCTGCGCGTTCTGGGCGACGAAGAGCCCAGCGTCGAGGTCATCCCGCCGCGCTTCGACCTGCCGGGTTACCACCGGGCCGCGCTGGCCGACTCAGAGCTGGTCTGCGTGGGCGCGGTGACGGGGAATCGGCTAGTAGCCGCATAACGCTCGCCCGCCAGCGAGCTGGGAGGGAGCAAGGCAATGGTGGAGGTCCACGACGGCCCGCCCATGGACGGGTTCTCGGTGCCCCTGCGCCTGCACAACCTGTTGCTGGCCCTGGCGGGCCGGATCGACGACAGCGCGCTCACCGAGGCGCGTGAGCTGATCGCCCGGGCGCACATCGACGAGGCGGTCGAACTGACCACCGGCACGCTCATCGCGGGCCGGATCCCGGTCAGCTCGGCCGAGCAGCGCGAACTCGCGCTGGTGCTCGAGATGAGCCGCTCGGACGCGACGCTGGCGAACGATCTGCTGGTCGACGAGGCCGAGCAGGTCAGCGCGCACCGGTTCAGCGGCGAGAACTCCCCGGAGTTCGGCATCGCCGAGGCGCTCGACCGGACCCTGCAGGTGCTGCCGGACGTCCGCTCGGTGCACGCGGTGTGGCGCAACACCCCGGCCGGCAGCGTGCCGGGCGCGCTGCCGCAGCGCGTGGTGCTCGTGGAGCTGGGGCCGGAGGGCAACCCGCCGGCCGTCGCGTTCCGCGTCGACACGGCGCTGCGCCGGGCCGGGATCCACTCCGTCGTCGAGGTCAGCGGCCCCGGCGTCGCGCACTCCGAGTACCACCAGGCCGCTTCGGCGGCAGCGTCGCCGGCGTGGGTGACCGGGAGCACGACGTCGACGGCGTCGGTGTACCGCCCCGAGCCGGCCAAGCCGCCGGTCGCGGTGGCGCCGGAACCGGTCGCGGAGTCCTCGGGCAGCCGGCACAGCATGCGGTCGAGCACCGCTACGACGACCCCGCCGGAGCCCGTCGCCCCGGTGGTGCCGATCGTGTCGCCGCCGCCGCCCGCCCCGGAGCCGCCCCGCCAGTCGCGGATGGAGCGGTCCTCCGACCGGTCCGAGACGCGGGCGGAGCGCACCGCCGACCTGACCCCGGCCGAGGTGGCGCAGCTTCGGCAGGCGCTGGCGGAAGACCCGGAGAAGGGCCGCGAGATCGCCGCGGGCAAGCCGTCGATGCACGAGGTCGTCGAGCTGCCGGCGCTGGACCTGGACGACCCGAGCTTGAGCGAGCGCGACCGGGCGCTGCTGCGTGAGCTGCACGCCGAGCTGGCCGAGCGCGAGCGGGCCGAGGCGGCGAAGATGCGGCTCAACGGCGCTTCCCGCTCCGGCGGCGACCAGCGCGGCTGGACCGCCCCGTAAGACCTCTTTCGCGAGAAGGCGGTGTCTCCCTCGGGAGGCGCCGCCTTTTCACTGTCTGAGACGCCACAACTGCGCGACGGAACGTCGGGGTCCGGAGGTATGTTGCCCGGGTGGAGCAGCCAACGGAGTTCGTCTTCGACATCCCGGTCGGCGCCGGGGTAGCCACCCGCGCCAACGCCGACGGCCCGCCGGCGACGCCGAAGCACGCGGCCACCGTGATCCTCGTCCGGGACGGCGCCGACGGCGTCGAGATCTTCCTGCAGCACCGGGTCAAGGGCATGCCCTTCGCGGGCGGGATGACCGTCTTCCCGGGCGGCGGGGTCGACAAGCGCGACGCCGACGCCTCGGTGGCGTGGGCCGGCCCGGAACCGTCGTGGTGGGCTTCGCGGTTCAGCTGTGACGACGCTCTGGCCCGCGCGCTGACCTGCGCGGCGGTGCGCGAGACGTTCGAGGAGTCCGGCGTGCTGCTCGCGGGCAGCGCCGACGCGGTGCTCACCGACGTCACCGCGTACGCGGCCGCGCGCCAGGCCCTGGAGACGCGCGAAGTCTCGCTCGCCGGGTTCCTCGCCGACGCCGGGCTGACGCTGCGGGCGGACCTGCTGCGGCCGTGGGCGCACTGGATCACGCCCGAGGAGGAGCCACGCCGGTACGACACCCGGTTCTACGTCGCGAAACTGCCTGAAGGCCAGGAGGCCGACGGCGCGACGTCCGAGGCGTCGAGCTCCGGCTGGCAGCGCCCGGAAGACGCGATCGCCGACGCGCGCGAAGGCCGCCGGATGCTCATGCCGCCGACCTGGCTGACGCTGAGCGAGCTGGCCGAGTTCGCCACCGCGGACGACGTGCTGAACGCGCCGCGCGAGATCGTCCGCATCGCGCCCACGCTCATCCGCGAGGGCGACCACGTCCGCGTCGTGCTGGAGCGGCGATGAGCGCCCCCGCGTACGGTGTGCTGCGCCCGGTGACGGAGACGGCGTCGGTGCTGCTGGAGAACAACCCGTCGTCGATGACGCTCGAAGGCACCAACAGCTGGGTGCTGCGGGCGGCGCCGGACGTCCCGGCCGTCGTCGTCGACCCGGGGTACCGCGACCTCGAGCACCTCGAGCTGCTGGCCGCGACCGGCGAGGTCGAGCTGGTCCTGCTGACGCACTTCCACCCCGACCACGCCGAGGGCGCGCCGTGGTTCGCCGAGCGCGTCGGCGCGCCGGTGCGGGCCTTCGACCCCTCGCTGTGCATTTCCTCGAAGTCCTTTGTGGACGGTGAGGTTATCTCGGCGGGTGGCCTGTCGATCCGCGTCCTGCACACGCCGGGGCACACCGGCGATTCGGTGTCGCTGGTGCTCGACGGCCAGGTGCTGACCGGCGACACCATCCTCGGGCGCGGCACCACCGTGCTGCACGACCTGGGCGACTACCTGCGCTCGCTGCGGAAGCTGATCGAGCTCCCGGCGGCCACGCTCGGGCTGCCCGGCCACGGTCCGGAGCTCCCCGATCTGGCCACGACCGCCCGCGAGTACCTTGCCCACCGGGAACAGCGGCTGGACCAAGTGCGTTCGGCTCTGCAGACGCTCGGTGCGGACGCCACTCCGCGCCAGGTCGTCGAGGTCGTGTACGCCGACGTCGACCGGGCGCTGTGGGCGCCGGCCGAGCTGAGCGTGCAGGCGCAGTTGGACTACTTGCGGTCGGAGGACCAGGGATGAGCAACGTCGAGGTCGAGTTCTACTGGCGGCCGGGGTGCGGTTTCTGCGCCGCGCTGGACCGGCCGATGTCGAAGAGCGGCTTCACCATCCGGAAGATCAACATCTGGGAGGACCCGGACGGGGCCGCGCGCGTGCGCGAGGTCGCGAACGGGAACGAGACGGTCCCGACCGTGATCGTCGGGTCGACCGCCATGGTCAACCCCTCCTTCGCCGAGGTCGAGGCCGCGGTCAAGGCCGCGTCGGCCTGATCGCCTCCCACGTCGGGCTGGGCCGCTTTCCGTGCAGGAAGGCGGCCCAGACTTCGCGGAGGCCGGATTCGTCTTCGAGGCCCTTCGGCGCGCCTTCGAGCATCGGCGCGTCCCAGACGTCGTGGGTGCCGAAGAGGAACGGGAGATCGACGCAGTGGCACGCCTTGAACGGGTTTCCCGGCGCTTCCCAGTCGAAGCGGTAGACGAAGGCGTCGAGCCTCGCGGCCAGTCTGTCGCTGACGAAGAAGCTGTTCGCGGCTTCGACGGTTTCTTGCGGCGCGTCGGGCGCGAACGCGCGTAGCTCGTCTTTCGTCGAGCTGATGAGCGCCGGGCCTGCCGGAGCGGCCTCGATGAGGTCCTTCGCGACGAGGTCGTCGTCGGCGACCAGCTGGAACGGCGGTTCGAGGGAGCCGGGCTTCGCAGTTTTGGCCGCGACCTTGAGTTGGGCTTTGAGGAGTTGTTTCGTCGGTGCCGTGCGGAGGTCTGCGCCGAGTTCTTGCTGTAGCAGCAATGCGTTCGCATTCGCCTCGTCCCATGTAGACGGTCGCATGCCGACGGGGGCGCTCTGCAGGGCGATCCGGTTGACGAGGCCCTGGGCGCGCGGCGCCGACCACAGGGCGAGCGTCGACTGCGCGCCGGCCGACTGTCCGCCGAGGGTGACGTCGGCCGGGTTCCCGCCGAACGCGGCGATGTTCTCGCGGACCCATTCGAGCGCGGCGAACTGGTCGGCGGTGCCGAGGTTGGGCGGGATCCCTGGCGCGCTCAGGAAACCGAGAGCGCCGAGGCGGTAGTTGAGCGTCACGACGACGGCGTCGGCTTCGCGGGCCAGGCGCGTGCCGGTGTACCAGACCTGGCCGCCCGAGCCGCTGGAGAACCCGCCGCCGTGGATCCACACCAGCACCGGGCGGCTGCCGGCGATCGACGGCGTGAACACGTTGAGCGACAGGCAGTCCTCGCTCTGCGGCAGGGGCATCGGCCCGAGGGCGTGCTCCAGGCGTGACGGCGGCTGCGGCGCCGCGGGGCCGGGCTCCAGCGCGTCCCGGACACCGGTCCACGGCTTCGGCTTTTCCGGCGCTTCGAAGCGTTTCGCGGTGGCGTAAGGGATTCCCCGGAACGCGCCTTGGTCTCCGCGCACCCGGCCGGTGGTGGTTTCGACGATCATCGTGCCTCCTCGAAGTACACCGCGGCGCCTTCGGCGTCTTCGGCGCGGACGAAGAACCCGTTCCCGCGGGTCGTGGTCGGGACGTGGTCCTCGATCAGCTTCCGCGCTTTCGCCAAATCCGCAACCACGACGCCGTGGGCGGCGAAGTACGGCAGCGTCTTCGGGGTTTCACCCGGCAGGACGGTGTCGAGGTCGCTCACGCCGATGATGTCGACCAGCTGCTGGCCGGCGGTGATCACGTCGTAGCGCCTCTGGTAGGCGTCGATCTCGTCGTCGGGGACGATGAGGACGATCCCGGCGATTCCGCGCGCGCCGTTGGGGTGGTCGAAGTAGCGCGGCTGGTGGACGTACTCCGGGGTGAGGTGCTCGGCGGTGTGGAGGATGCCCTCGGGCGTCCGGTCCCGTCGGATGTGGACGCTGCGGAAGCGGGCGGTGCGGGTGCCATCGGGCAGCTCGACGTCGCGTTGCAGCTTCAGCACGCCGGAGTTCGAGAGGCCGGCTTCGCTGAGCCTTTTCGACGTCTCTTCGGAGTCGTCGACGCCGAAGGAACAGCCGTGGAGGCCGTCGCCGCGGGAGTCCAGGATCGGCAGCACCCGCCAGGGGTCGCCGGCGGCTTCGTCGACGATGCCGATGAACTCGAGGAAGGAGCCGCCGAAGTAGGCGCAGCGGTTCGCGGTGCAGCTCGGGACGGGTTCGGTTTTGTCGGTGGAGGCGGCGAAGTGGCGCGACGGCGGGCTGAGCGTGAAGCCGAGTCGCTCGTAGCGTCGCCAGGTTTCGTCGTAGGCCCTGGTCAGGAAGACGGTGTGGTCGATGTTCATGCCTTGAGGGTGGAGCTCTTTGTTCTTTTCCTCCGCTCGCTCGCGGATTGTGCGCGGATTCCGACATTGCCTAGGCTGCTCTGGTGGAATCCGGCCTGCTCGACGACCTCGACCGTCGCCTGGCGCACGCGCTGCAGCTGGACGGGCGGGCGTCGTTCAGCACGATCGCGTCGGTGCTGGGCGTCTCGGACCAGACGGTGGCGCGCCGATACCGGAAGCTGCGGTCGTCCGGGGTGCTGCGGGTGGTGGGAGTCCCGGAGGCGGCGCCCCTGGGCCAGGTCCATTGGCTGGTCCGGCTGCGCTGCGTCCCGGACGCGGCGGCGGCGATCGCGGCGGCCCTGGCCCGGCGGCCGGACACCCAGTGGGTGAGCCTGATGTCGGGCGGCACGGAGATCGTGTGCTTCATCCGGGCACCCTTGCGCGAGGAGACGGACGGGTTGCTGCTGGGGCAGCTGCCCCGGACACCGCGGGTGGTGTCGATGACGGCGTACCGGCTGTTGCGCCGGTTCGCGGGTGGGCCGGCCGGGTGGACCGGGCGGTCGAACGCTTTGTCGGCTTCGCAAGTCGCTGCTTTGCGCCGCTCGCCTTCCGTCGTTCGTTATCGCGCTGAACCCGGCGACTCCGGCCTGTTCACCGCCCTGGCTCACGACGGACGTGCCGACATATCGACATTGGCGGCGGCCGCGGGCCGGTCGGAGTCGACGGTCCGCCGTCGCCTTTCGGTGCTGTGTTCGTCGGAAGCGCTGTACTTCGACGTGGAGGTGGACGCGGCCCTGCTGGGCTACCCGTTGACGGCGACGCTCTGGCTGACGGTGGCGCCCTCGGCGTTGGAGTCGACGGGCCGCGCGCTGGCCACGCACCCCCAGGTGGCGTTCGCGGCGGCGACGACGGGCCCGGCGAACCTGGTGGCGAACGTGGGCTGCCGCGACGACGCGGCGCTGTACTCGTACCTGGCCGACGACCTGGGCGGGTTGGCGGGAGTCCAGCAGGTGGAGACGGCCCCGATGATCCGGACGTTGAAACGCTTCGGCACCCTGGCGCCTTAGCGGGCCAGCATCGGCATCAGGTAGTACGTCAGTTCCACCTCCCCGGGCTCCGCGGCCCGCAGGATGCACGCCCGCATCCCCGGCTGGATCGACAGCACCACCCGCTCGCCGCCGAACGCCTGCAGTGCGTCCAGCAAGTACCTCGCCTGGAACGACGGGGATGTCCGGCCGCCGCCGACGTCCGCCTTCAGCGTCTCCTCCGCTTCGCCCGTGTCTTGGCGGGCACTCGCCAGACGAACCTGCGCGTCTCCGACCTCCAGGGTCAACACCCGGCGGTCCTCGGCGTACACCCCGACGCGGCGGACCGCTGCCGTCAGGGCGTCCGCGTCCAGGGTCACCGTTGTGTCGACCGCGGCCGACGGGATCGAGTCCTCCGACAGGAATCCCGCGTCGAGGACCGCCGTGCCGACCAGGCCGCCCGGCCAGCTCAAGCCGAACCGGCCCGGGCCCGCGTGCAGGCCGACGACGCCCTTCGCCTGGCGGGCCGCCTCGGTCAGCAGGGTTGCCGGGACCAGCACGTCCAACGATCCCGGCGTGCGCAGCGGGAGCCGGGCCACCGCCATCCGGTAGCGGTCGGACGCCGTCAGCGTCAGGCGGTCGGCCGCCTGCACGCGGACGCCGGTGAACAGGGGCAGCGGGTCATCCTTCGACGCCGTGCCCGCGACGATCCGCAGCGCCGAGGCGAACGCCGCACCGTCCACTTCGGACACTTGCGGTGGCTCGGGAGCCGGCGGGCCGGCTTCGGTCGAGAGGAGGGGGAGCGCGAATCGGGCGTGGTCGAGCCGCAGGGCCAGGCGGCTGCCTTCGACGACCAGGCGCACCAGGTCCGTCTCGAGCATTCGAAGCGTCTCGGCGAGGGGCGCCGCGGGGACGGTGACCGTGCCGTCCGTGTGGGTGGTCGCCGGGCAGTCGAACCGGACGGCGAGATCCGGGTCGCTCCCGGCGACCGTCAGCCCGGCCGCGTCCGCCCGCAACCGCAGGCCGGCGCGGGCAGGAAGGAGCCGCGAAGCAGCGGAGACGGCCGCCGAGAGGCGGTGGGCAGGCGCGGTGACGTCCATGCCTCGCAAACTAGCGGCGAGCACCGACAAAACCGCGCGACAAGCCCCTGACCAGGCCTAACGACCGGCGCCGACCAGTTCCGAAACCGCCGGCGCCCGCTCAGGCTCCCGGACCGTCCCCCGGAGCAGCCAGACCACCGCCGCGAGCACCAACCCGGCGACGCTCGCGGCCAGGAACGCCGCCGAAGGCCCGGCGTGCTCCACGACGTACCCGCTGACCGACTGGCCGGCGGCCAGCCCCAGCGTCACCGCCGTCAGCACCCAGCCGAACGCTTCCGCGGCGGTCCCGGACGGCGCCACCAGTTCGATCGCCGACGAATGCGCCGTCGACTGCGGCGTGATCAACGCCCCCGCCAGCAGCATCATCAGCGCCAGCCCCCACAGCGACGACGGCCACGCGAGCAGCGCCACCAGCGCCCCGAAGCCGCCGAGCAGGACCGGCAACCGCAGGCCCATGCGACGGGGCCACGGCCGCAGGCTGTACGCCACGCCGAACGCCACCGAGCTCAGCGACCACGCCGACAGCAGCAGCCCGCCGAACGTGGGCGAACCGGCCTCCGTCGCCGAGGCCGGGACCGCGACCTCGACGAACCCGATCACCACGCCGAAACCCAGCGCGGCCAGCGCCAGCGTGCGCATACCCGGGCTCGCCAGAGCGCCCAGCAGCGAACCGCCGGAAGCCGGAGACGCCCGCCACGCCCGCACCGCCGGGCTCAGCGCGAACAGCACCGCGCCGGTGAACTGCAGGGCCACGCCCAGCACCAGGCCGGTGCCCGCCCACGGCGCCAGCACCAGCAGGCCGGCCAGGCCGGGACCGAGGATGAAGAACACCTCCATGCTGATCGCCTCGTACGAGAACGCCGCGTTGCGCGCGCCGCCCGGGGGGAGCAGGCGGGTCCACAACGCCCGGGACGCCGAGCCGACCATCGGCTCCGACAGCCCGGTGGCCGCGGCGAACGCGAGCAGCACGCCGGTCGGGGCGTGCGCCTCGATCGCCGTGACCAGAGCGGTCATCGACAGGGCCAGGAGCAGGGAGGCGACGAGCAGTGGCCGCGTCGGGCCGAACCGGTCGATCAGCCTGCCCTGGATCACCGCGCCCACCGAAACGCCGACGAGCGAGCCGGCCGAAACCAGCCCGGCGGCGGCGAAGGACCCGGTCTCGCGCTGGACGTAGAGCAGCGCGGAGATACCGATCATGGCGATCGGCAGGCGGGCGAGCACGGACGCGATGGCGGGCCACCGGGCGGCGCGGGTCGTCAGCGCGCCGCGGTAGTCGGCCAGAGACGTACGACCTTCGGAGTGGGACACGCGTACCAGTATGCAACAGAGTGGTACGCGAGTACCAGTTATTTGACGGTCAGGTGCGTCACCGGCACACTGGAAGTGGATCACGTGTGGTCTCGATCAGGTAACACTCACGATATTCTCCGTGGGCTCGTGCAACAAAACGGCCGGCACGGCGTCCTTGAGAGTGAATGGCCTTGAATTCGTGGGTATGGGCCGTGATGGTTGAACAACAGCACAGAACCCAGCTCCCTCCGGCGTATGGGTCGGGGCCTGGCCCGGAGGGCGGGGAGCGCGGATCGTCGGGGGATGGTCCGCGCGACAAACGAAGAGCCGGTGCGCCACGTCGGGGGTGGCGCCCGGCTCTTTGTCTTATCAAACACTGTGTTCGTCGCAGGACGCGAGAAGGCCTCCTCACCAGGGTGAGGAGCCCTTCTCGCGTGAAAAGCTCAGCGGGCCCGGCGGGCGAGCCTCTCCGGGTCCAGGATCAGCACGCTCTTGCCCTCGAGCCGCAGCCAGCCGCGGTGGGCGAAGTCGGCGAGCGCCTTGTTGACGGTCTCGCGCGAAGCGCCGACGTACTGGGCGATCTCTTCCTGCGTCAGGTCGTGCGTGACTCGCAGCAGCCCCGCCTCCTGGCTGCCGAACCGCTGGGCGAGCTGCAGCAGCGCCCGCGCCACGCGCCCGGGGACGTCGGTGAAGATCAGCTCCGCGACCATGTTGTTCGTCCGGCGCAGGCGGCGCGCGACCACGCGCAGCAGCTGCTCGGCGATCTCCGGGCGGGTCGAGATCCACTGCCGCAGCGCCGGGCGGTCCATGGTGACCGCGCGGACCTCGGTGACGGTGGTCGCGCTCGACGTCCGGGGGCCGGGGTCGAAGATGGACAGCTCGCCGAACATGTCCGACGGGCCGAAGATGCCCAGCAGGTTCTCGCGGCCGTCCGGGGACTTGCGGCCGATCTTCACCTTGCCGGACTGGATGATGTAGAGCTTGTCGCCGGGTTCACCCTCGTTGAAGATGACATGGCCGCGGGGGAACTCCACGGATTCCAAGGTCTGGGCCAGCGCCTCCGCCGCTGCCGGCTCCACACCCTGGAAAATGCCCGCACGGGCCAGGGTTTCGTCCACCTCGGGTGCCTCCTCGTCGAGAAACGTTCACGCCCTCCCGTGCTGGAAGAGCGTGACGCCGATCACTTGCGCGTCAGTCTAGGGCGTACTCGCGAGATCGCCTGTCGGACGCGCGCGGCCGCCAGATGATCTCGTTCGAACGTGGAGCCTAACTCCGCACGCGACGCGCGCGTAGCCTGGCCGCCCGTCCGCCCAGCCTACGCAGCCGGAACAGCTCCAGCGCGCGGCCGATGCCGTGCCCGTAGAGCGCCCTGACCTCGTTGGGTTGCGCCTGCTCGAGGAACTCTTCGACCTCGTTCTCCTGCACGGCGACGTGCTTGAGCCGGCTTTCCACGCGCTCCATGAACAGCGCGAAGAACATGATCACGAGGGGGACCAGGATGACGAACCAGACGGTCATGACCGGACCCCGAAACACTCAGTGGGAAGCATCTACTCCAGATCCTCGCTCATGGCGGCCGGAAAACTGCGCCGAGGTGGTGCTCTGGCGTGTCGGTCGTCCACCGGTGCACTGACCGGCTCGTCCGACGGCGCCCGTAGGCTATCGGGGTGCCACCTGCCACCACGAACGCCCCCCAAGAGGGCGCGGGTGAAAGCCGGTTAGCTCTGGTGAGACGCGCCAGGCGGATGAAGCGTTGCCTCGACGACGTGTATCCCGACGCCCACTGCGAGCTCGACTTCACCACTCCGCTGGAACTGCTGGTCGCGGTCGTGCTGTCCGCGCAGACCACCGACGTCCGGGTGAACCTGGTCACGCCCGCGCTGTTCAAGC
>NZ_JBFBBZ010000025.1:0-150207 GCF_040682935.1 Amycolatopsis sp. NPDC051061 | reverse complement strand
GCGCTGGGCGAGCTCGCCGAGCGCGCGGTCGGGGTGCTGCACGACGCGGGCTTCCCGCTCGGCGAGGCGACCCGCGCCGCCGGAGTCCTGGTGCACTTCGTGCTCGGCCGGGCCGTCGAGGACCAGACGCGGCTACCGCCTTCCGAGGAGGCGGCGGTGCTCGCGGCCGCGTCGTTCCCCTTCCCGCTGATGGCCCGTGGCCTGCGCGAACGCGCCGGCTCGACGGTCGAGGACGACTTCCGGTACGCGCTCGGCGTGCTGCTCGCCGGGCTGGAGGCGGTCAGCCCAAATCGCGACGGCTGAGGTCCTCTTCGGTTTCGCGGCGCACCAGCAGCGTCGCAACGCCGTTCTTGACGCCGACCAGCGGCGGCCGCCCGATCTGGTTGTAGTTCGACGCCAGCGAGTGGTGGTACGCGCCGGTGCACGGCACGGCCAGGAGGTCGCCGGCGTGCAGGTCGGCGGGCAGGCTGATGCCGTCGGCGAGGACGTCGCCGGACTCGCAGTGCCGGCCGACGACGGTCATCGGGGTGCGTTTCGCCTTCGAACGCCTGCCGACCAGGCGCGTCGTGTAGCGGGCGCCGTAGAGCGACGGCCGCGCGTTGTCGCTCATCCCGCCGTCGACCGCGACGAACGTGCGGCTGCCGCGCTTGACCGCGCACACGCGGTACACCGTGATCCCGGCCGGTCCGACGAGCGCCCGGCCGGGCTCGATCGTCAAGCGCGGCAACGGGAAACCGTGCGCCGCGCACTCGTAGGCGAGCGCCACGCGCAGGCGTCGCGAGTAGCCGCCGAGGTCGAACGCGGGCTCGCCGCCGACGTACGGCACCGCGTGCCCGCCGCCGAGATCGAGCTCCCGCAGCGTGACGCCGTGGACGTCACGGATCCGGACGAGCACCTCGGCCATCCGCCGCGCGGCGGCCTCGTAGCGGTCGACGCGGGAGACCTGCGAGCCGATGTGGCAGTGCAGCCCGGCGAGCCTGAGTCCGGGCTGGTCTCGCACGGCCTTCACGGCCGCGTCGACGTTGTCGGGGACGCCGTCGAGCGGCGAGAAGCCGAACTTCTGGCCCTCGGTGCCGGTGCTGATGGCCGCGTGCGCGCCGGCCGCGACGCCCGGCGTCACGCGGATCATCACCTGCTGCGCGCCGGGAGCGAGCGCGCCGAGCTGCTCGATCTCGTCGAGCGAGTCGACCACGATCCGCCGGACGCCGTACTCGAGAGCGGCCTTCAGGTCTTCAGGTGTCTTCGCGTTGCCATGCAGCAGTATGCGCTCCGCGGGGAACCCGACTGAGCGTGCGACGGCGATCTCGCCCGCGGAGCACGTGTCGAGCGACAACCCCTCTTCGGCGACCCAGCGCAGTACGGACCGCGTACACAGCGCCTTGCTCGCGTACGCGACTTCGACGTCTGGGAGCGCTTTGCGGTACTCGCGTGCGGTGTCGCGAACTTGCTGCTCGTCGATGAGGTAGGACGGCGTCCCGAAGCGGGCGGCGAGGTGGCTGACCCGCGCGCCGGCGAAGAGGAGTTCGCCGTCTTCGCCGAGTCGGGTGCTTCGCGGCCAGACTCCTGGTTCGAGGTGATCGGCGGCTTCGCAGCCGAGGCTGGGAAGAAGCTCGCTGAGCGTCACAAGTGCCTCCGGGCATCACGGCGGATCGGACTCCGTGAGGACACCGCTTTTCGTGCTTCCGGTGATCCGTCGTGAATGCCGTCCTGACGGAAGCCGGTGGGCCGCTGACGCCTTGTTAACGCGCAAGTAACTTCGGCCACACTTCGCGCTGCCCGAACGCGGCTGAACCTCAGCGTGCCTTGTGGTCCGCCGCCGTGCCGCAGACGCAGCCGCGGTCGGATCCTCGGCCCGCCGCGGTTGCCGCGCAGTAGCGGCGGGCGATCGCGTCGTGCGCGTCCAGTGGGTGCGGGCAGTTCGGGCACTGCGCTTCGGCGTGCTGTACCTCGGGCGCGCCGGGCGCCGGGGCCGTCATGCCGGCACCTTCTGTGCCCGCAGTGGCTCGCTCACCGAGTGGAGGTGCTGGAGCACATAGCCGTACGAGCGGGCCCAGCCGCACTGCGCGTAGGAAATCCCGTGCCGGTCGCAGAACTCCCGGACGATCACCTGCGCGTGCTTGAGGTTCGGCCGGGCCATGCTCGGGAACAGGTGGTGCTCGATCTGGTAGTTCAGCCCGCCGAGGGCGAAGTCCACCACCGGGCCGCCGCGGACGTTGCGCGAGGTCAGCACCTGCTTGCGCAGGAAGTCCAGCTTGTGGCCGGCCGACACCATCTCCATGCCCTTGTGGTTGGGCGCGAAGGAGCAGCCCATGTACAGCCCCCACAGGAACTGGTGCACCAGGATGAAGATGACTCCGGTGAGCGGCGAAAGCACGATGAACACCGCGGCGAGGTAGGCGACCAGGTGCGCGATCAGCAGGGCGGACTCCAGCTTGCGCTTGCGGATGTCCTTGCGCAGCACGGCTTGCACGCTCGACACGTGCAGGTTGAGGCCTTCGAGCAGCAGCAGCGGGAAGAACAGGAACGCTTGGTACTTCGCCATCCAGCGCAGGAAACCGCGCTTGCGGGAGCTCTGCGCCTTGCTGAACGCGAGCGCCGCGATGTCGACGTCCGGGTCCTCGTCCTCGTTGTTCGGGTTGGCGTGGTGTCGGGAGTGGGTGCCCACCCACCAGCCGTAGCTCAACCCGGTGAGTCCACCGTGGACGAACCCGGTCGCGTCGTTCGCCTTGCGGCTGCTGAAGATCTGCTTGTGCCCGGCGTCGTGCCCGATGAACGACAGCTGCGCGAACATCATCGCGAAGAACGCGGCCAGGAAGAGCTGCCACCACGAGTCGCCGAGGAAGACGAAGGCGACCCAGCCCCCGCCGAAAGCGGCGAGGTTGAGCCCGATCCGCACGGCGTAGTTCCGACGCCGTCGTTGGAGGAGGCCGGCGGCCTTGATCAGCCGCGACAGTTCGGCAAAGTCACTGCCGGACGTCGCGGGAGTATCCGCAATTTGGGCTGAAGACATCAACACACCGCTCTGGGTAAGTCGTAAAGGCTTGTCCAGCAACGGTTTCCAGCCCTGACGGGGTCTGGGTCCGGTTCGGGAAAGGGCACTGGGGCCTGGTCGCGGTGGTACCGCGTCCTATCTCCCAGGGTCTCACTCCACCGGCGGATTGGCAATTCCCCGTGGATGGCCGAAGAGGTGTACAGTCGGCCACATCGGGATGAAGGTGATCTACCACACACCCGTGACCTTCCGGCCGGATCGCTCCGACCGGGGACAGGAGCCGAGTCCGGGTCCGGAACCCGCTCGTACGCAGCCGTGCCGGCCGATGGCCGGCGAGCAGCCGCCCGTAGTCGCGCAGAGCGACGCCCGAGGCGCCCAGTTGGGTTGTTACAGCTTGTTTCTTCCGGCAAGACTCCGGTCATCAGGTGGCTCGTCGGCGAGCCGGACTTCGGCTTCACCGCGCTCCGTCACGCCGATGAGCCGCCACCTTCACGAAAGCCCCCAGGACGAAAGCAGTCCGAAGAGGCGTTCGCGTTCGGGCCCGGTCAGCAGCCGGCTCGGCGGCCGGACGTCGGGGCGGCACAGGCCGAGCTGGCCGAGCGCATCCTTGACGACGCTGACGTTGTTGGCGTTCCCGTTCGCGGCGCGAAGCTCCTCGAACGGCCGGATCCGCTCCCAGGCGGTCATCGCGGCCGGATAGTCCCCTGTGGACAGTGCGCGGAACATCTCCAGCGAGATCGCCGGTTCGACGTTCACCAGACCCGACGTGAAACCGGTTGCGCCGACGGCGAAGTAGCCGGGCGCCGAGAGCTCGGCCAGCCCGGCGATCCACACGAACCGCTCGAAGCCCGCGTCCCGCGCGACCGAGCCGAACCGCACCGGATCCGGCACGGCGTACTTCACGCCGATGACGTTCGGCGCCGCCTCGCCGAGCGCGTGCAGCTGCTCGCCGGCGATCGCCGGGTTGCGGACGTAGAGCACGACCCCGAGCTCGGGCACCGCGGCCGCGATCGCGGCGTGGTAGTCGACCCAGCCGTCGCCGGAGATGTACGGGTGCACGGGCTGGTGGATCATGATCATGTCGGCACCGGCGTCCCGCGCGTGCGCGGCCGCCCGCGTCGCCGACGCGACGTCGTGGCCGATCCCGGCGAGCACACTGGCCCGGCCGGCGACGGCCTCGACGGTGACCTCCAGGCACTGCCGGGCTTCGGCCGCGTCCAGCGCGTAGAACTCGCCGGTGTTCCCGTTCGGCGTCACGACTTCGATGCCGCCGGTGATCAGTCGATCGACGAGTTTCGCGTACGTCTGGCCGTCGACGGCGCCCTCGGCGTCGAACGGCGTGACCGGGATGGCCACCACCCCGGAAAGCCGCCGCCTCTGCTGCTCGAACGTCATCGGTCCCCCTTCGGATTGCCGGTCTCTGCGGTGCGGTCGCCCGGGAGCCCGAAGGCGACCCGGACGATGAAGTCCGTGATGTGCTTGCGAAGCAGGTGTTCGGCCTGCCGCGCGTTCCCGCTCTCGGCGGCGGTCAGGATCGCCCGGTGCTCGGCCGCTTCCCCCCGCCACGTCGGGCTGATGCCCCAGCCGGTGACGGTGATCAGCGCGGCCTGGTCGCGCAGGCCGTCCAGGATCTCGACCAGCAACGGGTTTCCGCACCCGGAGTACAGCGCGCGGTGGAACAACCGGTTGGCCAGGCTGGCTTTCGCGCGGTCGGTGGCCGCGGTGCCGATGTCGACCTCCGCCAGGACTTGCCTCGCTTCGCCGAAGTCCGCACCGCGCTCGACAGCGCGTCTGACGGCTTCGGGCTCGAGAAGCGCGCGCAGGTCGTACACCGCGTGCGCGCTCTCGGCGTCCATGACCCGGACCGCGGCCCCCTTGTACGTGCTCATCGTGACCAAACCGGAACCGGCGAGGATCCGCAGCGCTTCGCGCACCGGCGTCTTGGACACCCCGAGCAGGGCGCCGACCTCGGCCTCGACGAGTGTTTCGCCCGGTCCGAACTCCCCGCTCAAGATCGATTCCTTGATCGCGTCGCGCACGAAATCGGTGCGTGAGACGGGCGGCGGCGGTCTCCGGGCCGAAGAAGTGCTCGCCACTGGCATGTCCGATCTGATATACGATGCGACATACAACATTATCACGGACCCAGGGAGCAGCCATGCAGCGTCGCACCGGCTTCCGATTCCGACGAGTGCTGCTGGCGGCCGGCCTCGCCGCCGGATTGGCGGCCTGTGGCGCGCCCGGCGGGGATGGCGGCCAGGCGGCGGATCCGTCGGCCGTCCCGGACAAGCCGAGCAAGCCCGTCGACCTGAACATCCTCGACATCGCGGGCAACCTGCAGCTCACGAAGCAGATGATCGAGAACTTCAAGACCGCGCACCCGGAAGTACTCTCGAAGGTCACGTACTCGACGGCGCCCGCACCGAGCATGGCGGGCAAGCTGAAGGCCGAGCAGGACGGCGGCGTCGCCCAGACGCACCTGGTCCTGAGCGGCACGGACGGCCTCTCCGCCGGCATCGCGAACGGCACGCTGGCGAAGGTCCTGCCCGACTTCTCCAGCCGGTTCCCGAACCTGATGCAGAACTACCTCGAGCCCGCGGCCAAGATGCAGGAGCTGGCCAACGGCTACGGCGTCGAAGTCGTCTACTACCCGTCCGGCCCGGTGCTGGAGTTCAACCCGGGAGCGGTTCCGGCGGCCCCGGCGTCCCCGCAGGAACTGCTCGACTGGGCCAAGGCGCACCCGGAGAAGTTCCAGTACGCGCAGCCGTCGAACTCCGGCCCGGGCCGGACGTTCCTGATGGGCCTGCCGTACCTGCTCGGCGACAAGGACCCCAAGGACCCGGACAAGGGCTGGGACAAGACCTGGGCGTTCCTGCAGGAGCTGGGCAAGTACGTGAAGTACTACCCGTCGGGCACCACCGAGACGATGAAAAACCTCGCCTCGGGTTCGGTGGACATGGTCATGTCGACGACCGGCTGGGACATCAACCCGCGCAAGCTCGGGACGGTGCCCAACACGGTCAAGACGGCGATCATGCAGCCGATGCACTGGGTCACCGACGCCCAGTACGCCCTGATCCCGAAGGGCCTCTCGCCCGACCAGGAGTCGGCGATCCTCCAGTTGATCGCGTGGATGCTGAAGCCCGACCAGCAGGCGATCGCCTACGACGACGGCTACTTCTACCCCGGCCCGGCGGTCAAGGACGTCACGCTGCAGATGGCGCCGCAGAAGAGCCAGGACACGATCAAGCAGTTCGGCCGCCCCGAGTACGAGCAGTGGATCTCGCAGTACCCCAAGGAAACCTCGCTGCCGGCCGAGCAGCAGGTCAAGGCGTTCGACAAGTGGAATCAGCTGGTCGGCGGCTCGAAGGTCGGCAAGAAGTGACGTTCGAGCAGCTCCGACTGGACGGCGTGTCCCGGAGCTTCGGCACCGCGAACGCCCTGAGCGGCCTCGACCTCGCCATCACACGCGGCGAGTTCGTGGCCCTGCTCGGGCCGTCCGGCTGCGGCAAGTCGACCGCGCTGAACTGCCTGGCCGGCCTGCTTCCCCTGACGGGCGGCAGCATCTGGCTCGACGACGCCCGCATCGACGGGCAGCCCCCGGAGCAGCGCGGGTTCGGGATGGTCTTCCAGAACTACGCGCTGTTCCCGCACATGACGGTCCGCGCCAACGTCGGCTTCGGCCTCAAGATGCGCAAGGTCGGCCGCGTCGACGCCCGCCGTCGCGTCGACGAGGCGTTGCGCCTGGTGCAGCTCACCGACCACGCGGCGAAGTTCCCCGCGCAGCTCTCCGGCGGGCAGCAGCAACGCGTCGCCATCGCCCGGGCCGTGGTGCTGGAACCCCCGGTCGTCCTGATGGACGAGCCGCTGTCCAACCTGGACGCCAAGCTCCGCCTCGAGATGCGGATGGAGATCCGCCGGCTCCACCAGACGCTCGGCTTGACCACGGTGTACGTCACCCACGACCAGGAGGAGGCCCTGTCACTGGCCGACCGCCTGGTGGTGCTGCGTGACGGCACGGTGCAGCAGATCGGCACGCCCGAGGAGGTCTACGCCCAGCCGGTGAACAGCTACGTCGCGTCGTTCATGGGCTACCGCAACCTCCTGGACGTGACGGTCACCGGAGCCACGGGCTCGTCGATCACCGTGGAGGGCGCGGGAGCCCGGCTGACGGGCCGCGGCTCGCTCACGGAGGGCCCGGCCAAAGTGGCGATCCGCCCGGAGGACTTCGTGGTCGGCGACGGCGCGGCCAACGCCCTCGACGTGACGGTCGAGATCGTCGAGTACCACGGCCGCGAGCTGTCGGTCTCGGCCCGGCTGGCGAGCGGCGTGCCGGTCTACTTCCGGACCGACAAGCGCCTCGCTCCCGGCGACACCGCGCAGATCGGCGTGCCGGCCGAGCGCGTGCTGGTGTTCGAGCCGTGACCGCCGTCGCGAGCGCTCGCCCGGCGTTGCGTCACCGCCTGGCCGAACGCGGCATCGACCGCACCCTGCTCCTCCTGGTGCCCGGTCTGCTGGTCACCGCCTGCCTGTTCCTCTACCCCTTCCTCTACGGCCTCCAGTTGTCCTTCGCCCCGCGCCAAGGCGGTGTCTTCGCCAACTACGCGCGGTTCTTCGGCGACCCGTACCTGCGCGACACGATCTGGACGACGCTCGGCATCGCGCTGCCCGCGACGTTCATCAACGTGCTCGCCAGCATTCCGATCGCGTATGTCATGCGCGGACGCGTCCGCGGCAAGCGCCTCCTGACGACGATCCTCGTCGTGCCGATCACGCTCGGCACGGTGCTCACCGCGCAGGGCCTGATCATGTACGGCGGGCCGGCGGGCTGGCTGAACAAGGTGCTCACCGTCCTCGGCATCACCGACGAGCCGCTCCCGCTGATCCACAACTACACCGGCGTACTGCTGTCCCTCGTGATCACCGGCTTCCCGTTCTCCTTCCTGCTGACGTTGTCCTATCTCTCGGGCATCGACCCCTCCTTGGAGAAGGCGGCCGCGACGCTCGGCGCGAACTGGGCACAGCGCTTCCGGCGCATCACGCTGCCCCTGCTGGCTCCCGGCCTGGCGATCACCTTCTGCCTTTCGTTCGTGATGGCGTTCTCGGTCTTCCCCTCGGCGCAGCTCGTCGGCGACCCCGCGAACGAGACCCGCGTCATCTCGATCGCGGCCTACCACGCCGCGTTCGAGGAGTACGACTATTCGATGGGCTCGGCCGTCGCGATGCTCATGGCGGTGGTCATGCTGATCGTGATCGGCCTGGTCATGGCGTGGCGCGGCACGCTGTACCGCGGAGCGACCGGAGGCAAGGGATGACCGGCTGGGTCGCGCGTCCCGGACGTTGGGTCGTCTGGGCCGTCGTCGTGTTCTTCTTCGTCAACCTCGCCGGCGTGGTGCTCTCGGTCGTCGTCGACTCGTTCGGCAAGCAGTGGTTCGGCACCTGGCTCCCGGACGGCTTCACCACCCACTGGTACGCCGACGCCTGGCGCGAGTTCGGCTTGTCCGACGTCCTCCTCACCACGGCGATCGTCGCGCTGGTGGTGATCGCCGTGTCGGTGGCGGTCGGCGTCCCGGCCGCCTACGCGCTGGCCCGCCGCTCGTTCCCCGGCAAGCGCCTGGTGATGCTGCTGTTCGTGCTGCCGATCCTCATCCCTCCCATCACCTACGGCATCCCGCTGGCCACCGTGCTCTACAAGTTCCACCTCGCCGGCACCATCACCGGCGTCATCCTGGCGAACCTGGTGCCGTCGGTGCCGTTCGTCGTACTGACCATGACGCCGTTCATCGAGCAGATCGACCCGAAGATCGAAGCCGCCGCGCGCATGTCCGGCGCGCGCACGGTCTCGGTGTTCACCCGGATCCTGGGCCCGCTGCTGCTGCCGGGGATCCTGGCCGCCTCGATCCTCGTGCTGGTCCGGACGGTCGGCATGTTCGAGCTGACGTTCCTCACCGCCGGCCCGGACTCGACGACCCTCGTCGTGGCGCTCTACAACTCCGTGTTCGCCGCGGGCATCCGGGCCAACCAGTCGGTCGACGCCATGGCGACCATCTACACCGCGTCCATGCTCGTGCTCCTTCTCGTCGCGCTGCGGTTCGTGAACCCGACCCAGCTGGTCACCCGGATCCGGGAGGAGACCTAGTCCGTTCGCTCATGTGATCGACTTTACCGCGAAACGTCGAACAGGTGATCGACACGATCGGGCGAACCTGAGCCTTGCGCCTCCCCCTGGAGGAGGTGTCACGCTGACGACATGCGGTACTCGATCGGCGAGCTGGCCCGCCGGACCGGCCTGACGGTCAAGGCCGTCCGGTTCTACTCCGACCGCGGTCTCGTGCCGCCGTCCGGGCGCAACGCCGCAGGTCATCGCCGTTACGACGACGCCGCGCGCACCCGGCTCGACCTCATCCGCACCCTCCGGGAGCTGGGCGTCGACCTCGCCACGATCCGCCGCGTCGTCGACGGCGAAGCGACTGTCGCCGACGTCGCGGCGAGGCACGCCCAGGCCCTCGAGGTGCAGATCCGCGTGCTGCGCGTGCGCCACGCGGTGCTGACGGCCGTGGCGAAGCGCGGTCCGACCCCGGAGGAGACAACGCTGATGCACGAGCTGGCCCGCCTGTCCGAAGTGGAGCGACGTCGCCTGGTCGACGACTTCCTCGCCGAAGCCCTCGGCGACCGTCCCGACCTCGCCGGCATCGCCCGCACCCTGACCCCCGAGCTGCCCGGGGATCCTGCTCCCGAGCAGCTCGAGGCCTGGATCGAGCTGGCCGAACTGGCGCAGGACAAGGACTTCCGCGCGATCCTGCGTCGGCTCGCCGAGCAGCGCGAAGCCGGCTTGCGCCGCGACCTGGCCGCCGAGGTGCGCGACGCCGTCACCCCGGCCCTCGAAGCCGGAATCGCCCCGGACTCGCCGGAGGCCAGGGCGATCGTCGACGGCCTCGGCCGCGATCCCGGTCGGCTGAAGGACTGGCTCGGCCTGGTCAACGACCCCCGGCGTGAGCGCTACCTGCGGCTGCTCGCGGTGATCAACGGCTGGGCCGCCCCGGAAAGCCTGGCGCCGGCGTTCGGCTGGCTGGCCGCGGCTACGGCTTGACCGCCGCCCTGAGCCACGCCAGCGCGTCTTCCAGCGGCTGCGCGTCGAGACGGCGTCCGTCGCGCAGCCGCAAGGAAAGCTGCCCCGCGGCGACCTCCTGCGGGCCGAGCACGGCCTGGTAAGGCACCAGCCGCCCGTCCCGGATCCGCGCGCCGAGGCTGCCCTCCGGCGCGATCTCCACCCGAAGGTCGTCGCACCGGTCGAGGATTGCCTGTGCACAAGGCAATTCGGCCGAGGACACCGGCAACAGCCGCAGCTGAACGGGCGCCAGCCAGGCCGGGAACGCGCCGCCGTGGACCTCGACCAGCTGCGCCACCGCGCGCTCGACGCTGCCGATGATGCTGCGGTGCACCATGACCGGCCGGTGCTTCGCCGCGTCCGCGCCGACGTACTCGAGGCCGAACCGCTCGGGCTGGTGGAAGTCGATCTGGACGGTGGAAAGGGTCGATTCGCGGCCCGCGCCGTCGACGATCTGGACGTCGATCTTGGGTCCGTAGAAGGCTGCTTCGCCCTCGACCGCGTCGTAGGGGAGCCCGTCGAGGACCGAGCGCAGGATGTCCACGGCCCGGTCCCAGTCGCCGGCGACGTACTTCCCGCCGGCGCCGGGGAGGGAGAGCCGGTAGCGCGCCGGGCTGATGCCGAGCGCGCCGTAGGCCTGCCGGATCATGGCCAACGCGGCGGCTGCCTCGGCTTCGACCTGGTCGGGGGCGCAGAAGACGTGCGCGTCGTTGAGCTGGATCGCGCGCACCCGGCTCAACCCGCCGAGCACGCCGGAGAGCTCGCTGCGGTACATCCCGCCGATTTCGGCGATGCGCAGCGGGAGTTCGCGGTAGCTGCGGCCGCGCGAACGGTAGATCAGCGCGTGGTGCGGGCAGAGGCTCGGCCGCAGCACGAGCTGCTCGCCGCCGACGTCCATGGGCGGGTACATGTCGTCGCGGTAGTGCGACCAGTGGCCGGAGATCTCGTAAAGCTCGCGTTTGCCGAGGACCGGCGAATGGACGTGCCGGTACCCTGCGCGGCGTTCCAGGCCGCGGACGTATTCCTCGAGGCTGTGCCGGATTATCGCGCCGTCGGGCAGCCAATAGGGCAGGCCCGCGCCGATGAGCGGGTCGGTGTCGAACAGGCCGAGCTCGCGGCCGAGCTTGCGGTGATCGTGCATTGCGGACTCCTCGTGGACGGCGAGGCGGCCGGCGGCAAGACGAAAGCCCGGGGCGACCGCCCCGGGCTTCGTGAGCATGGTTCAGCGCGCCGGGACACTTTCCGGCGTCGTCGTGTTCGCAGCGCGCTTCATGTCTTCAACGGTAGTCACGCCCGCCAGCCGTTTTCAAGAAGCCAGGAACAGCTCCAGCTGCTCGACGACGAACGCGTGGTCGTCGGCCTGGGGAAGTCCCGAAACGCCGACCGTCCCGACCGGCCCGACCCCGCGGACGAGCACCGGGAACACGCCGCCGTGGGCCGCGTACTCGTCCGGGTCCAGGCGCGAGTCCGCCTCGAACGAGCCGCCCTTCGCGCGGAACTGCGTGCCGACCAGGAAGGAGCTGTGGCCGTAGCGGTCCACCACGCGGCTCTTGCGGTCGATCCACGCGTCGTTGTCGGCCGACGTTCCCGGCAGCGCCGCGTGGAAGAGCCGCTGGCCGCCCCGGCGGACCGAGATCGTCACCGGCAGCCCGCGCTCCCGGGCCGCGGCCAGCAGCTGGGCGCCGACAGCCAGCGCCGTCTCGTTGTCGAACTTCGTGAACTGGAGACGTTCTTCCTGGTCAGCGAGCTGCGCGAGGCGATCGGCTTCGGTCATCCACCTATTAAATCAACACTGTTGTTTAATCGCCAGTGAACTCGGTCAGGGACAGCACGTTGCCGTCCGGATCGCGGAACCAGGCGATGCTCGCAGATGAGGGCGTGGTCCAGATTTTGTCGGTGTCCTGTGGCAGCGTGTCGAACGTGAGGAACTCCACGCCACGGCCACGCAGCTCGGTCACCGCCACCCGGATGTCGGCGACCGCCCAGCCGAGCACCGTGAACGGCTGCGGCGTGAACTCGGCGACGGCGGTGACGCGGAGCATGGTCGTTCCACTGCGGAAATCGCACGCGAAGGGGGTCTGCTCGATGAACTCGAGCCCGGCGACATCCGTGTAGAAGACGCGGGAGCGCTCCAGGTCGGTCGACGGTGCGAAGGCGACCAGATCCGCTGAGTCGAGCATGGGTACCACCTCTCTCGGCGGAGAACGTACCCCTCGCCAGGCCGCTGACGTGGGGATGAGGAGGCAGGCATGGGCCGGATCCGCCGGCGCACGGTGCTCGGTGGCGCCGCCGTGGCCACCGTCGCCGGTTCGCTCGCGGCCTCGTGCGCCGCTCCGCCGCGGAAGGGGACGATCGACGACGTCCGCCACGTCGTGGTGCTGATGCAGGAGAACCGGTCGTTCGACCACTACTACGGCACCATGGCCGGCGTGCGCGGCTTCGGCGACCGCGCGGCGCTGCGGGACGTCTTCCGCCAGCGCGGCAAGGGCGCGCCGGTGCTGCCGTTCCGGGTCGACACGTCCGTTGTGGACGGCCAGGACCTCGGCGAGCTGCCGCACGACTGGAACAGCACGCACCGCGCGTGGAACGGCGGCGCGTACGACAGCTGGGTCAAGGCGAAGAGCCCCATGACGATGGGGTACTTCGCCCGCGACGACATCCCGTTCCAGCGCGCGCTGGCCGGCGCCTTCACGCTGTGCGACCACTACTTCTGCTCGATCCAGGGCCCGACGCAGCCGAACCGGCTGTTCCACTGGACCGGCACGATCGACCCGGACGGCGTGGCCGGCGGCCCGGTCACGCACAACTTCCCGGACTACGAGCCGTCGTTCCGCTGGACGACCTACCCGGAGCGGCTCGAGGCCGCCGGGATCACGTGGCGGATCTACGCGAACGACGAGGAGCGCGGCGTCCCCGAGCACTTCGTCGGCGACTACGGCGACAACCCGCTGTGGTTGTTCCGGAACTTCCACGACGCGCTGAACTCGGTGGACCCGCTCGAGCAGCGGCTGGCCGAGCGGGCGAACCTGCGCGAGAAGCTGCTGCCCGACTCCGGCAAGGGCAAGGACCTCGACCACGTGCTGGCCGAATTCCTCGCCGACTGCGCGGCCGGGACGCTGCCGGCGGTGTCGTGGGTCGTCGCCCCGTACGGCTACTGCGAGCACCCCGCCGCCCGGCCGGTCGACGGCGCCGCCTACATCCAGCGGATGCTGAAAGCGTTGTGGGACAAGCCGGAACTGTGGGAATCGACTGTCGTCTTCATCAACTACGACGAAAACGACGGCTTCTTCGACCACTTGGTCCCGCCGACGCCGCCGCCTGGCACCCCGGGCGAGTACCTGCCGGGAAACCGCCCGGAGAAGGGCGGGGCGTCCGGCGCCCCGGTGCCGATCGGGCTCGGCCCGCGCGTGCCGATGACCGTCGTCTCGCCGTGGAGCCGCGGTGGCTGGGTGAACTCGCAGGTCTTCGACCACACGTCGGTGCTGCGCTTCCTCGAGACGTGGACGGGGGTGCGCGAGCCGAACATCTCGGCCTGGCGCCGCGCCATCTGCGGCGACCTGACCAGCTGTTTCGACTTCCGCGCGCACGACACGACGATCCCGCTGCTGCCGGACGCGGACGCGTTGCGCGCCGAAGCCGACCGGACGCAATCCCGGCTCCCGAAGCCCGGGCTCGGGCCGGGTGCCCTGGTGCAGGACCCCGGCACGGCGAAGGCGCGACCGCTGCCGTACCAGCCGGTCGCCTGGGCCGCGGCCGGGCCGGGCGCGCTGAAGCTGCACCTGGCCAACCACGGGACGCAGGCGCTGCAGCTGGCCGCCTACGCCTACCACGCGGGCGGAGCGTCACAACGCTTCGACGTCGGCCCGAAGAGCGAGATGACGGGCGAAATCCCGTACGCCGAGTCGTACGACATCGCGATCCACGGCCCGAACGGCTTCGTCGTCGAGGCTTCCGGCAAGGCGGGCCTCGACGCCTCCGTCACGTTCACGCCGGCGCCCGCGCTGCGCGTCACGGTGACCAACAGCGGGCCGGCTCCGGTCGCGCTGAACGACGTCACGATCGCGCCGAAAACCTCGCACGACTTCCCGGTGCCGGCGAAGAACGGCTGGTACGACGTCACGTTCGAGGCGCCGGGGTGGCGTCGCCGCTTCGCCGGGCACCTCGAGGACGGCCGTCCGTCGCGGACCGGGCCCTAGCGCAGGGCGTCCAACGCGAACGCGGCGAGCATCGCGACACCGCTCGGCATCGCGTCCTCGTCGAAGAGCACGCGGTTGGAGTGGTTCGCGGCCGCCTCGGCGGGGTCGACGCCGGGCGGGCACGCGCCCAGGAACGCGTACGCGCCCTGAACGCGTTGCAGGATGTAGGAAAAGTCCTCGGCGCCCATCAGGGGGTCCGCCATCAGCTCGACGTTCTCCAGGCCGAGCACGGCCTCCCCGAGCGTCAGGACCTCGGCGGCGACGCGCTCGTCGTTGACGGTCACCGGGTAGCCCGGCTCGACGTCGGCGACGACGCGGCAGCCGTACGCCGCGCCGACCTGTTCACACACCTTCGGCAGCTCGGCGCGGACCAGCGCGCGCGTCTGCTCGGACAGCGTGCGGATCGTGCCCTGCAGCTCGGCGGTCTCCGGGATGATGTTCGTCGTCGTGCCGGCCTGGATCCGCGTCACCGAGAGCACCGCGGGGTCGAACACGCTGACCCGGCGCGTGATCATCGTGTGCAGCGCGCCGACCATCGCCGCGGCCGCCGGCACCGGGTCGATCGTGTGCTGCGGCGCGGAGCCGTGGCCGCCCTTGCCGGTCACGAGCACCGAGAACGAATCCGCCGAGGCCATCTGCGGACCCGGCCGGACCTGCAGGAGTCCACTGCGGAGGTTCGCGAGGATGTGGACGCCGAACGCGCGCTCGACCCGCGTCCCGGCGGCGTCGAGCACCCCCTCGTGGATCATGAAGCGGGCGCCGTGGTGGCCCTCCTCGCCCGGCTGGAACATGAACACGACCGACCCGGCCAGCTGGTCCTTGCGCCCGGCGAGCAGCCGCGCCGCCGACGCCAGCATCGCGACGTGCGTGTCGTGCCCGCACGCGTGCATCGACTCATCGTCCTCGGACGCGAAGTCGAGCCCGGTCTCCTCGGTCAGCGGCAGCGCGTCCATGTCGCCGCGCAGCAGCACCGCGGGGCCGGGCCGCTCGCCGCGCAGGACGGCCGTCAGCGACGTCGTGGCCTTGCCTTCGGTGATCTCCAGCGGCAGGCCGGCCAGAGCCTCCCTGATCGCCGCCTGGGTGCGCGGGAGGTGGAGCCCCTGTTCGGGGTGGCGGTGCACGGCGCGCCGGAGGGCGACCGTGCGGTCTTGCAGCGCCCGCGCGTCGTCGAGGAGGCCGGCGAACGGCGTGCCGGGCAGCGTGGGCAGGTCAGTGGGGCCGGTCATGCTCCCGATAGTGCCCCATGCGGCGCTTCGGGCGCACCGTGCGTGCGTTCGGTCGGGCGGCGGAATACGGTGTGCGCATGGCGGTGGATGAGCCGGTCACGGGCTTCGCGGTAGCCGTGGTCCGGGAAGACGGTCGGTGGCGGTGCAGTGCGCTCGACCCCGGGGCGCTGACCGAGCTGGACGCAGCGATCACTGAACTGGGCAAACTACGTTCCACCGGTGCGTCCTTCGGGCTGCTGGCGGTCGACGACGAGTTCTTCGTCATCGTCCGGCCGAGCCCGCGAGGGCCGTCGTTGCTGCTCTCGGACGCGGCGGCGGCACTGGACTACGACATCGCGGCGGACGTCCTCGACGTCCTGCGCGTCGATCCACCGGACGAAGAGGACGACTCCGTCTGGCCCGAGGGCGACCTGGGTCTCCTGGCCGATCTCGGGCTGCCCGGGCCGGAGCTGGAGGTCATCGTCGGCGAGGTCGACCTGTACCCGGACGAGCAGCTGCAGATGGTCGCGCAGCGGTGCGGGTTCGGCAGCGAGTTCGCCAAGCTCCTGGACGAGCTCTGAGACGGCCGTCCGACACCGAGGCCGTGGAGGCCGCGCTGGAAGCGGCGCGCGCCCCCGGCTCGGACGTGCCGATCGGGGCGGTGGTCTTCGACCCCGACGGCAAGCCGTTGGCGGCGGCGCGCAACGCGCGGGTCGAGCTGGGCGACCCGACGGCGCACGCGGAGATCCTCGCGCTGCGCGCGGCGGCGGGCGTGGTGGGCGACGGCTGGCGCCTGGAGGGCTGCACGCTGGCGGTGACGCTGGAGCCGTGCACGATGTGCGCCGGAGCGCTGGTGCTGGCCCGGATTTCGCGGCTGGTGTTCGGGGCGTGGGAGCCGAAGACGGGCGCGGTGGGTTCGCTCTGGGACGTCGTGCGCGACCGCCGTCTCAACCACCGCCCGGAGGTCAGCGGAGGCGTCCTTTCGGCGGAGTGCGCCTCCGTCCTGGAGACGTATTTCGCGACGCGGCGCTGAGTGGCGGGTCCCCGTGGGTACCCCTGGGACATGACTATGAAGGACAAGGTCCAGCAAGCGGTGGGCGAAGCCCGTTCGCGGTGGGGAGCGGCGACGGGCAACCGGCGCCTGGAGGCCTCGGGCCGCATGCAGCGCCGCCGCGCTCAGGTGACCGAGGTGGCCCACGACCTGCGCGACCGCTTCCGAGGGGCCCAGGTCAGGCGGCGTACGCAGCGCCCTGGTGACCCCTTGTGAGGCTCGGGTAGGTCCTCCGGTATTGTTCTCGGCGGTGGCGTGTCCGAGCGGCCGAAGGAGCACGACTCGAAATCGTGTGACGGCTAATCCCCGTCCGTGGGTTCAAATCCCACCGCCACCGCACTCGAACGCCCGGTGACCCTCGAGGGTTATCGGGCGTTCTGCATGGGCGGCTCAGTCGACGTCGAGCAGGGCGAAGCCGTGGCCGTTGCAGGTGGGACAGACCGCGTTGAACACGGTGCCGCCGCCGTGGCAGTCCGGGCAAAGGCCGTCGTGCCAAGTTGTTCCGGAAATGTCACTGTGCGGGCGCGGGTAGTGAGTGTCCGGCAGGCAGCATTCCGAGCCGGTTTCGGCGTGCCGCCGGCGGCAGATGTCGCGGCCACCCGGTTTCATCATGCTCCGATCATGGCACAGCTCGGCCCCTGTGCTCAGAGCCGTGCGCCGAGCCACTGTTCGGCGCCGTACGCCTCGAAGCGCTCCACTTCGGTGAACCCCAGCTTCGCCGCGAGACGCATCGAGCGGTCGTTGGCCGTCTGGGTGCAGAGCACCACCGGCTCGCCGGGACGCGCGCGGGCGAACCAGCCGAGTGCTGCCGCGCACGCCTCGGCGGCGTAACCGTGTCCCCACACGTGCGGCAGGAACAGGTAGCCGAGCTCGGTTTCCGGGCGGACGTGTTCCTTTTCGTCGCGCGGATCGAGCGTGATCATGCCGATCATCGCGCCGTCGAGTTCGACGACGAACAGGCCGGGCCGGCGGCCGGGCACCTCAGCCGTCGCGCGCTCGAGTGCGTCCCGCGGTTGCGGGCCACCGATGTAGGTGCCGACTTCCGGCGAAGCGAACAGCTCGATGAACGTTGCCCGGTCGCGGGCTTCGGATTCGCGGAGCACGAGCCGCTCGGTCTTGATCGGGGCGGGTGGCCAGGCTTCCGTTCCGGGCTCAGGCATGCCGGGCAACCTATCGCACGCCTTGACTTGAAGGGCTCTTGAAGTGTGACCGTGGTCGGCACGACCCGATCACCAAGGAGCGCACCATGAAGGTCCTCGTCACCGGGGCCACCGGCAACACCGGCCGGCACGTCGTCCGTGGACTGCTCGACGCGGGTGCCGACGTCCGGGTCCTCGTCCGGGACCCGGCCGAGGCGCCGGGCGGAGAAGTGGTCCGAGGCGACATCACCGACCCGGCCGAAGCCGCCGAAGGAGTCGATGCCGTCTATTTCGTCTGGCCCTTCTACTCCGCCGAAGGCATCGGCAAGGCCGTGAAACCCTTCAAGGACAAGAAGATCGTCTACGTCTCATCGGCAGCGGCGGAAGACGGTGGGTTCTGGGGTGAAGTCGAGGAAGCGGTAAGAAACGTCACCGACGACTGGACGTTTCTGCGCGTCACCGGCCTCGCCACCAACACCCTCGGCTGGGTACCGCAAGCGAAGACCGGCAAGGTCAGGGCGCCGTACGGCCGAGCCAAACGGTCGCTCGTCCACGAAAAAGACGTCGCCGACATGGCGATCGCAGCCTTCACCGGAAACCACGGCCGGCAGATCTACCTCGTCACCGGACCGGAAGCGCTTACCCAGGCCGAGCAGGTCGCGATCATCGGCGAAGCACTCGGGACTGCCGCGACGTGGGAAGAACAACCGCCGGAAGAAGCGGCAACTCAGCTGGGTGAGGAATTCGCGCAGAGCGCTTTGCCTTACTGGGCCTCGCTGGTCGACGAGCCGGAGCCCGTCTCCCTGGACGTCGCGAAAGTCACCGGGCATCCCGCCCGGCCCTTCGACGACTGGGCCCGGGAACGGTTCAGCTGAGCTCGACCGCCGGCGCCATCAACGGCTCCAGCTCCGCCACCAGCGAAGACAGCGAAGCGATCTTCGCGGAGACCGTCCGGACCACCGCCGTGCACGCCGTGCTGACCGTGCTCACCACCTCGGCCGACCGGTCGTCGGCCAGCACCGCCGCGACGGCCGTCGCGGCCGAGTCCGCGATGGCGCACACCTCCGCGGACGCCGAAAGCGCCAGCTCGTCCAGGTGTGCGGCGATCCGGACGCCCAGCGCGGCCGTGGAAGCGGCCGCGCGGGCCGCGGCGGCGTACTGACCGTCCACTGTGTCCGCCCAGATGCCGAACGTCTCGGCGCTGCCGCCGGTTTCGGCGTGCTCGACGCCGTTGCGGAACTCCGCGGAAGCCGACGTCACCAGCAACGCGCCCGCGTCGACCGCCGAAGCGGACGAGCTGATCGACGACGGCGAACAGTCCAGGTGCCGCAGGGCCGCGACCGGGTCCGGGACACCGATCCGGCCCGCCGCGGCGCGCAACGCGGCCAGCCGGACCGCCGCCGAGGTCAAAGCCGGGTGTTCGAACACGGGAGAGGTCACGGCGCCACCGCGATCCGCCCCCGGAAGCCGGTGCTCCGGGTGCTCTCCGCGGCCATGCGCAGCCGGCCGGCCAGGTCGGACGTCGCGTCGCCGAGGACGCGCGCGTCCGCTTCGCGCGCCGCGAGGGCGGCCAACCAGCGCGCCGCCAGCTCGCGGGCCTGCGGGGAGATGCCGAACGGCGTCGAGTCGACGCGGGCTTCGGCGAACTTCCCCGCCGCCTTGTCGTCGGCGGCGGTGGCCTGGTCGAGCAGGTCAGCGGCGGCGCGCAGCTGGTAAAGCCGCTTCGGGGGGTTCCGGGTGGCGGCGCCCCCGGCCCCGGGGCGCAGCTCCGGGATGTCACTGTCGATCCGCGAGCCTCTGCCTTCCGGCATGGGGACCTCCGTCGTCAAGGGCGCTCACCCGATCGTGGAAGATCTTGCCTCATGCGTCCGAGCCGCCCGCATCGCGGTGACCTGCGGAGTTGATCTCGTTCCACCAAGTGGACGTCTTGACCGCGGGGCGGGACAAGGTTGACCATGGGCGCATGCCCGCCACCTCGGAAAGCACGCCGATCCGGTGGCACGACCGCGCCTCCAAGCGGTCGGTTGGGGAAGGCACCGTGGAGCTCCTGCTGCGCCGCGGCCGCCTGGGCTCGCCCCCTGCCTGACGCGAGCCCGGCGTCCGAATCCCCCGAAAACCCCTGGAGCACAACCATGTCCGTAGTCCTGCCTGCCCGGATCCAGCTGCGGGAGGCCGTCACACCCCCCGACGGTCTCCTCGAAGGCCCGCGCGTCCTGCACCGGAGCGAGGGCGAACCGTACGAACTCTTCCGGATCCGTCCGCTCGGCCGGGTGATCGGCGCCGAGATCGACGGTGTCGACCTCCGGGAACCGCTCACCGCCGAGTTGCGAGAGGAGCTCAACCGCGCCCTGCTCGAGTGGAAGGTGCTCTTCTTCCGCGACCAGGACATCACGTCGGCGCAGCAGCGCGCGTTCGCCGCGAACTGGGGTGAGCTGGAGACCAACCCGTTCATCCCGAAGGGCGACGACGACGCCGTCACGCGCTTCGAGCGCACCGCCGCCATGCCCGGCTACGAGAACATCTGGCACGTCGACGTCACCTGGCGGCCCAACCCGGCCCTCGGCTCGGTGCTGCGGCTGATCGAGGTGCCGCCCGTCGGCGGCGACACGATGTGGGCCGACATGGCCGCCGCCTACGACAACCTGCCCGAAGACGTCCGCGCCCGCATCGACGGGCTCACCGCGGTGCACGACTACCTCCCCGGTTTCGACCGGTTCTCCGATCCCGCGCTCCTCGCGCGGTGGCAGGACCGGTTCCCGCCGGTCGAGCACCCCGTGGTCCGGACGCACCCGGAGACCGGGCGGCGCACCCTGTTCGTCAACCAGGCGTTCACCACGCACATCGTCGGCGTGGACCGCGACGAGAGCGACCGGCTGCTGCGGTACCTGTTCCTGCAGGCCCACACGCCCGAGTTCCAGGTCCGGTTCAGCTGGCGGCCGAACTCGGTGGCCTTCTGGGACAACCGCGCGACGCAGCACTACGCGGTCAACGACTACCACCCGCACGTCCGGATCGCGGAGCGCGTCGCCATCGCGGGCGACCGGCCGTACTGACCCTTAGCCTGGGGACATGACCGATGAACCCCAGGTAGTGGTGACCGGTTTCCTGAAGGCCCTGGAAGACCTCGACATCGACCGCGCGCTGACGTTCGCGGCGAGCGACATCGTGTACCAGAACGTGCCGTTGCCGCCCGCCCGCGGCCTCGCGGCGGTCGAAAAACAGCTGCGCATGCTGGCCCGGTTCGGCTCCGGGTTCGAAGCACGCACGCACCACATCGCCGCGGACGGCAACGTCGTGCTCACCGAACGCACCGACGTGCTGCGCCGCGGCGCGTGGGAAGCGGAGTTCTGGGTGTGCGGCACGTTCGAGGTCGAAGCCGGCCGGATCGTGCTGTGGCGAGACTACTTCGACTGGACGACGGTGCTGGCCGCGAGCGCGAAGGGCGCCGGGCGGGTCGCGCTCGCCGGCGCGCGCACGCTTCTCGGCCGCTACAAGGCGAAGCAGGCTGTGCGCTAGACCCGGTGTTCGCCGCGGTCGTGGTCCCGAAGGTCCACGACCGCGGCTATCCCCAGCACCAGCACGAACACGCAACTGAGAACAATCAGCCCCCACATGATGGTTCTCCCTCCCCCATGTGTTCGTGCTGGTCGAGAGCTGTCGAGGAGTGGTCTGTGCCACTTTCCGGCGGCTCACGCAGACCGTACCGCCGCTTCACACGGGTTGTTCCGGGTCTTAGGGAGCATTTAAGGCAGATGCGCCGGATGGGTGACACGGGCACCGGATCCTGTCACAGTCCGCGCGCGATCGGTTACGCACCAACGCCCAGCCCGGCCACCGAAGCGATTCCGTCCCGGACGGACACCTTCGTCGAGCGCAGCGCCGAAAGCTCCACGAGGTAGCGCAGTACCTTGCCCGCTTCCTCCCCGGCGAGCGGTTCGCACTCGTTGTCGGCGTTGCGCCGCACGGGGATGAGCTCGAGCCGGGGTTCGGCGCCGAACATGCAGCCGGCCAGCAGCCCGTCGACGTGCCGGCCGCGCATCGCGGGCCAATCGAAGACGAGGTTGCCGAGGCTGTAGAGGATCGGGCGGCCGCGGTACACCTCGACGGCCTGGATGGTGTGCGGCCCGTGCCCGGCCACCAGGTCGGCGCCAGCGTCGATCGCGGCGCGTCCGTAGGCGACCTGGTACTCCGCGAGCTCGGGCCCCGGCAGGCCCCAGTGCATCGAGACGACGACGTGGTCGTTGCCGGCTTTGGCCTGCTTGACGTCGGCGACGAGCCGTTCGAGGTGCTCGGGCACCGGCGTCGTGCGGACAGCCGGCGGCCGGCCCGGGATCTCCGCGACGCGCGGATCGGGCTGGTAAGCCGTGGTCGCAAACGCTTGCGCGACGCTGGGGGCGTCCGGCTGTGCGATGTAGCCGTAGGGGCGAAGTGAGGTGTACGCGACGAATGCGACCTTTTCGCCGGACCGCTCGAGCACCGCCGGTGCGTGCGCGGCGTCGAGGTTCGCGCCGGCGCCGCAGTGCGCGATCTTCACGTGGTCGAGGACCGCGAGGCCCGCCATCGCAGCCGGTGGGTGGGTGACGTCGGTGGCGCACGAGACGACGTCGATGCCGCCCGACGTCAGCGCTTCGGCCGTCGGCGCGTCGAGGAGCCCTTCGAGGTTCACGAACCGGAGGTCGGCCCCCTTGAGCAGCGGATCCAGCCGCTCGAACGCCTTCGACGGCGTCTGGCGGCCTTGAACGTTGACGTCTCCGCCGAGGACCAGCGTGATCACGAAACCTGCTCTGCCGAAAGAGTGACGACGAAAGTAGTTGTTACGAATCGTTGCACCTTTGTCTTCCTCCTCCTCATCTGTTCGGGGGACTATGCCACGACTGTTCAAGCACAAAGGGGACTCAGGGTGATCAAGACCCACAGAGCCAAGACCACGCTGACGGTGGCCGTCGCGTCCGGCTTGGTGCTCGGCGGAGTGGCCGCACCGGCCGCGTTCGCGGCACCCAGCGCCGACGCGGTCATCGCCGAGGTCTACGGCGGTGGCGGCAACTCCGGCGCCACGTTGACCACCGACTTCGTCGAGCTCGCCAACCACGGTACTGCCGCCACGAGCGTCGACGGCTTCAGCGTCCAGTACCTGCCCGGCTCGCCGAGCGCGGGCAGCACTTGGCAGGTGACGCAGCTGGCCGGCAGCGTCGCGCCGGGCGGGCGCTACCTCGTCGCCGAGGGCAAGGGTTCCGGGGGAACCGTCGCCCTGCCGACACCGGACGCCACCGGCACGATCGCGATGTCCGCGACCGCGGGCACGATCGCCCTCGTCTCCGGCACGACCGCGCTGACCTGCAAGACCGCCGCGGACTGCGCGGCCGACCCGCGGATCAAGGACCTCGTCGGGTTCGGCGCGGCGACTGTGCGCGAAGGCGCTCCGACGGCCGCGCCGGCCAACGCGACGTCCGTCGCGCGCGGCACGACGCTGACCGACACCGACGACAACGCGACCGATTTCACCGTCGGCGACCCGTCCCCGACGAACACCAAGGGCGAGACGACCGGCGGCGGTGACCCCGGCGAACCGGGCACCCCGGCGAAGATCCACGAAATCCAGGGCATCACGCGCATTTCGCCGTTCAAGGACAAGAAGGTCGGCGACGTCACCGGCGTGGTCACCGCGACGCGGGCGTTCGGCTCGGTGCGCGGGTTCTGGCTCACCGACCCGAATCCGGACAACGACCCGCGCACCAGCGAGGGCCTGTTCGTGTTCACCGGCTCGACCAGCCCGGCCGTCGCGGTCGGCGACGCGGTGACCGCGACCGGCACCGTCCGCGAGTTCTACCCGGACGCGCCGGCGACGTCGAACTACCAGTCGCTCACCGAGCTGGGCAGTGCCCAGTGGACGGTCGGCTCGCACGGGAACGCGCTGCCGGCGCCGACCGTGCTCGACCCCGACACCGTGCCGGTCGCCTATGCGCCGTCGCCGGGCGGGAACATCGAGGCGCTCCCGCTGGAGCCCGCGAAGTACGCGCTGGACTTCTGGGAGTCGCACGAAAGCGAGATCGTTTCGGTCAGCGACGCCCGCGTCGTCGGCCCGTCGAACACCTTCAACGAGCTGTACGTGACGACCAAGCCGGACCAGCACAAGTCCGTGCGCGGCGGCAGCGTCTACCTCGGGTACGACCAGCTGAACAGCGGCGTCATGAAGGTGTCGTCGCTGATCCCGTTCGAGCAGCGGCCGTTCCCGAAGCTCAACGTCGGTGACGTGCTGACCGGCACGACGTCCGGCCCGGTCGAGTACAACAACTTCGGCGGCTACACGCTGTTCGCCAGCGTGCTCGGCGCCGAGAAGGACAACGGACTGCAGGCCGAGACCACGCGCAAGCAGCGCTCCGGCGAGCTGGCCGTCGCGACGTACAACGTCGAGAACCTGGCGCCGGGCGACCCGCAGGCGAAGTACGACCGGCTCGGCGAAGCGATCGTGACGCACCTGGCGACGCCGGACATCGTGAACCTGGAGGAGATCCAGGACAACACGGGCGCGACCGACGACGGCACCGTCGCGGCGGACCAGACGCTGCAGAAGTTCACCGACGCCATCGTCGCCAAGGGTGGCCCGCGCTACCAGTGGCGCGAGATCGACCCGGTGAACGACGAGGACGGCGGGCAGCCGGGCGGCAACATCCGCGTGGCGTTCCTGTTCAACCCGGCTCGCGTGTCCTTTGTGGACCGACCGGGCGGGTCTTCGACGTCGGCCGTCGCCGTGACGAAGGACCACGGGAAGACGCACCTGACGGCGTCACCCGGTCGCGTCGACCCGACGAACGAGGCTTGGGAAGACAGCCGCAAGCCGCTGGCCGGCGAGTTCGTCTTCAAGGGCCGCACGGTGTTCGTCATCGCGAACCACTTCAACTCCAAGGGCGGCGACCAGCCGACGCACGGCCGGTTCCAGCCGCCGGTGCGCAGTTCCGAGGTGCAGCGGGCGAAGCAGGCCACGGTGTTGCGCGGGTTCGTCGATTCGTTGCTGTCGGCCGATCGCAACGCGAACATCGTCGTGGCGGGTGACCTGAACGACTACCCGTTCTCGCCCGCGGTCCGGACGCTCACCGCCGGTGGCGCGCTGACGGACCTGATCGCGTCGGTGCCCGAGGCGGAGCGGTACAGCTACGTGTTCGAGGGGCAGTCGCAGGTGCTGGACCACATCCTGGCGTCGAAGGCGCTGCGCGGGGTGGACTACGACGTGGTCCACATCAACGCGGAGTTCGCCGACCAGGCCAGCGACCACGACCCGCAGGTGATCCGGTTCCGGCCGAGCACCGGCAACGCGATCCAGGACGCGCTCAACGACCTGCTCGACTACCTCGAGCAGGTGCTGGGCAAGTACTTCCCGTAAGCCGTTTCCGTCGAGGCCACCACCGGGCGATCGCGTCCGGTGGTGGCCTTTTCTTCGTCCACTCCTTTGGGTGATCGGGAAACCGCGGAGCGTTGACAGCCGTCTTACGGTGGACAGGACCTCAGGGGAGGGTGACGTGGACGGGTACGCGGTGAAGGTCGACGAGCTGGGCAAGCTCATCGACGACCTCGACACGGCGGCGGGCCGGATGGCCGACGCCAACAAGAAGCTCGGCGGCGGCGGGGCTTTCGGGTCCTTGGGCACGGCTGACCTGGGCAAAGCGGGCGTCGAGTTCGAGGAGGCCTGGAGCTACGGCATCGGGCGGCTCGGTGAGGCGGCTTCGGGGATCACGGAGCGGCTGAAGCAGGCGAAGCAGAAGTACGAGCAGATCGAAGCGGAGTTCGGCGGCGAGCTGACGAAGTTCGGCTCGATGGTGATGGGCGACGAACCGGGCGACGGGCCCGGCACCGGGACGCGGGGCGACCATCCCCGGGTCGGCGGATCGGGTGGCGGCCCGGCGGGCCCGTTCGGCAGCGTGCTGGGCGACGACGGCATGGTCGGCGGTGGTGTCACGGGCGGGGTGCCGGGCATCAACGAGCAGGCCGAGCGCACGGACCCTGGCGGCGGCATGGTGGGCGGCGGCGCGACGGGCGGCATCACCGACATCCTGGACGGACTCGACCGATGAGCAGGCAGGAGTTCCCGGCCCTGGGCTTCGACCCGGCTCCGGGCGACCTCGACGGCGTCACGGACCTGGCGGGCAAGTACCGCGCGGTGAGCAAGGACCTGACCGAGGCCGACGACGCTCTGCGGCAGATCGTCCGCAAGCAGGGCATCTGGCAGGGCGAAGCGAGTGAGGCGTTCACCCGTCGCATCGGCCCGCTGCCGCAGTACCTCGAAGGCGCGGCTCGTTCGATGGGCGAGGCCGCGGACGCGCTCGAGAAGTGGTCGCAGGACCTCGGCGACCTGCAGAAACGCGCGGCGGACCTGGAAGCCCGGGCCGAGGCGGCGGCCCAGGCAGCCGAGGCCGCACGGGCGAACCCGGACCTCGCGCTGGCCAACCGGACGTTCCCCGACCAGCAGTCGCTGCAGATCGCCCAGAAGCTTCTGGACAACGCAGGCCGACAGCTCCAATCGGCGATCGACGGCTGCCAGAACATCCAGGACGCGGCGAAGCAGCTTCAGCAGGAGCACACGGATGCAGCGAGCCGGGTCGCGGAGGCGCTGCGGAAAGCGAAGGAGCTGGCCCCGGACGAGCCGGACGTCCTCGACAAGCTGAGCGACGCGGTCGGCGGCGCCCTGGCCGATCTGGCGAACACCTTCGCCGACGGAGTGGACGACGCGTGGGACTTCGTCCAGGACCACGCGGAGCTGATTTCGAAGCTCTCGGACGTGATGGGCGACGTCGGCAACGGCCTCGGGGTCCTGAGCGATGTCCTGCCGCCTCCGGCCAAGCAGGTCGCGAGCGGGGTCGCCACCGCCTTGGGGCTCGGAGCACTCAACGGTCACGCTCTCGCCAAGGCAGCCGGAGCCGACGTGGCGCCCGAGACGCTGACCTTCGACCTGGCGGGCGCGGCCACGTCGGTGGCCGGCCTCGCTGAGGTACTCCCGGATACCGCGATCAAGGTGGCGACCTATGGCTTGCTCGTTGACCAGGCGGGCGGTGAGGTGGCGGGTCGCAAGGACTTCGAGAGTCCCGTGGACGACTTCAAGAACTACTGGGTGCCCAAGGACATGGGCCAGGCGGCGGTGGTCGCCGGCACGCTCGTCGCCGGGCCCGCACCGTGGGCGGCGGTGGCGCTGGGCAATGCGGCCGATGCGGGAATGCAGGCCGACAACGCGCCGGCGCGTCGGCGTGAGCGGGCGGAAGACGAGGTGTGGAACTGATGCCTCTGCAGATCGACCTGCCGCCCGGGTTCGCCGGGATGCCGGTGGGCACCGACGACAAGATGAACCGCGGTCACGCCTGGACCATCGCGGAGAACGTCGCGGCCGAGGCCGGGAAGTCCGTCGAAGAGTTCGGCAGCTACCTGATGGCCCTCGTGCCGACCATGCAGGCGAACGGCATCCGGGTGTTCGGCAAGTTCGCGGTCGGTACCCGGAAGGGGGACGTCGCGACCCTGACGCTAGGTGTGGTGCAGTGGCCGGAGTCGGCGCCCGGCAGCCGGGACGCCATCGTGGCGGCCATGGCCGCGCAGTACCGCGGCCGGCACAAGCGTGCGGTGGTGCAGCCGGTACGCCTCCCGATCGGCCCGGCCATCGTCGCGATCAGCGGCGGTGAGTTCCACCTGCCCGAAGGCGACGTTCGCGCTCAGATCAAGGCGGAGTACCAGATCCCGATGCCGGACGGCCGGTCAGTGGTGATCCTTTCCGTGGTCGCGGAATCCGAGGACGCCTGGCCCTCGGTCGCCGAAGCGACGGCAAGGGTGGCTTGGAGCCTTCGCAGCGGGGAGGGTGCGTGAGCGCCGTGGCGTCGTCGCACGGTTTTGACCCCTCTTCGCCGTCGGACTGGCTGTTCTTCGCGCTGTTCGGAGTGGTGGTCGTCGGAGGTCTGACGTTGACCTTCGTCCGTACCCGCCGTTCGATGAGGCCGCGTGAACACCAGCTGGCGGTGCTGGCCGCGGAACTCGACGGCCGGCGGCAGGTGTACTTCCGGAAGATGGAGATCGGCTTGGTCCAGGAGGATCTTCTCCGCGTCGCCTACAGCCGCGGCTACTCGCTGATCGACCACCGGTTCGGGCAGTACTACGAGTTCGTCTACACACCGCACCAGCCGGGGAGACTGGCATGAGCGACAACGCGCAGCTGATCGAGGAAATGCGCTGGCAGCTCAAGCAGATCGAGGAGCGCAAGGCCGAGAACCAGCGCGTCCTCGCTGGCATCGCCGGGAGCGACCACACGACCGTCACCTCGTCGGATCGGTCCGTCACCGTGCTCGCCGGGCCCGATGGCGTCGTCAGCGAGGTGCGGCTCGCGCCCGAGGCCATGCGGTTCGACGCCGTCACGCTCAGCCGGACCATCACCGCCGCGATCCGGGAAGCCGTGGCCGCCGGGGGCCGGCTTGGTGAACGACCCCAGCAACCGAAACCGAAACCGCAACCACAGCCGAAGCGCAGGCAAGCGCCTGCCGTCGACGACGAGCCCTACGACGGCACCGTCTTCGACGTCTAGACCGGTGGGGGCGGCTGCTGCTTCGAAGCCGCCCGCTTGGCGCGCCAGCCCAGGGCCAGCACCGCCTGCACCAGCTCCTGGTAACTGGGCTTGACCTCTTCGAGGTACCGCTCCAGGTAAGCCGGGCGCGCCGTCGGGACCGGGCGGGGCTCGTCGCCCGGCGGCAGCCACAGCAGGTCCTGGATGTTGTGCAGCGCCATCTTCCACCAGCGCGTCGCGCGCTCGGCCGCCCGCGCCTCGCGCTCGGCCGCGACCTCAATCGCGGTCCGGGCTTCCTCGATCTCGCCGGTCAGCTCTTCGGCGCGGGCCAGTTCCCACCCACGCAGGTTTTCCGCCGAGCCCCGGGAGAGGGCGATGATTTCCTTGTACCGCATGGCCGCGGTGGCGCCGTCGTCGGTCATTGTGCGTTCTCCGGGCGCTGGAACGGGATGATCACTTCGGGGGCGCCGTGGGTCGTGCGGTCGAAGAACAACGCGCGGCCCGGGCGCGGTGACCAGTGCACCACCTGGCCCGCCGCGAACGGCGCCAGCTCGTTGCCCTGGACGTCGAGCGCCGCCCACGTGCCGATGTCGTCGGTGCCCGCGAACCCCAGCGTGTCCTTCAGCCGGGCGATGCTGCGCCACCAGCCGATCGTGTGGACGCCGTGGCCCGGGCCCTGCTTCAGCACCATCCGCAGATGGTCGAGGCCGCTCTTCAGCTGCCCGACGGCCTTGACCTCCAACGTCGGCAGCGCCGCGTCGACCCCGTACAGGAGCAGGACCTTCGCGCCGCCGGACAACGCACCGGTCATCGACTCCAGCACGCCGGTCAGGTCTTCCACCAGCGTGGCCGCGTGGCCGTCGGTGCGCAGCCGCTCGGTCAGCTCCAGCGCCGCCGGGGCGCAGGCCTCGATCGGGCAGCTCAGCAGGAACTCGATCTCGCCGGGCTCGTACTGCCGCGACAGCGAGCGCGCCGCCGAGTCCATGATGGACAGCGCTTCGGCGGTGGCCGACCCGAGCACCGCGACGTTGCGACCCGGCGCACGGGGCAGCTCCACTCCGCACGCGGCTTCGGTGACGTCGATCGACTGGCCCAGCAGCGCCCGCGGCCGCGAGTTCGGCTTCAGGTCCAGGTACGCCGGGAACTGTTCCAGGATCGGCGAATGCGCGCCGTCGAACAGGCGCGGGCGCGGGAACCGGCCCGCGTACTCCTCCCACAACCGGCGCTGCAGCCGGACGAACACGTCCTTGCTGCTCGCGTCCGGGATGTGGGCGAGCTGGTTGCCGTGCGCGACGCCGGAGTCGTGGTTGATCACCCCGTGCCACTTCGGGGCCGACACCGCCGCGTTGTTCGTCTCGGCCAGCACGCGCCGCGCCTTCGGCATCGCGATGCGCAGGGTGCACTGCTCGAACACCGCCGGCTTGCCCCAGAACGCCTCGATGCCGGCGACGTCCTGGCTGGCCAGCACCAGGTGGATGCCTTGGGACCGGCCGCGCCGCGCGATGTCCTCCAGCAGCTGCGTGGCCGTGGCCGTCACCTGGTCGCGGCCCGCGAACAGGTACTGGAACTCGTCGATCACCGCGACGATCCGCGGCCAGTGCCCGCCGGGGTCGGCTTCGCGGAGGTCGGCGAGGTTCGTGACCTCGTGCTCCTTCGCGGCCGCGGACCGGCGCCGCAGCTCGTCGGCCAGGAATCGCAGCAGTGCCAGGCCGAACTCGCGGTCGGTGTTCACGTTGACGCCGACGAGCCGCGCGTGCGGCAGCCAGCTCGCGTCCTTGCGCCCCGGCGCCAGCCCGGCGAACGAGACGCCTTCCTTGAAGTCCAGCAGGTACAGCGCCAGCTCGTCCGGTGTGTACCGCGCCGCGAGGCTGCCGAGCAGCGCGTACAAGAAGTTCGTCTTGCCCGAACCGGACGGTCCGCCGATCAGGGCGTGCGGGCTCGCGTCGCCGATGACGACCTCGACCGGCTCGCCCTCGAAGAACCCGACCGGCGCGCGCAGTTCCCGCGCCGAGCTTTCGTGCCCGATCTCGGCCGGCAGCAGGTCGTCGAACGACCGCGGGCCGCCCTGCTTGGCGACCAGCGCCGCGGCGATCCGGTCGGCGGCCCGGATGACCTGCCCGGACGGCATCGGCGGATCGAGGTCGACGACCAGGTCGGTGCCGGTCATGCTGCTGATCGCGTGCCGGTCGTCGATCAGGCTCAGCGTCTCGACCGACGCGCTCACGGCGGTCGGGACGTCGATCATGATCAGGCAGATCCCGGCGGCAAGCGCGCCGCTCGCGACGCGCTTGAGGTCGCGGGCGCGTTCGGGCTCCAGCGTCTCGCCGTTGCCGTAAAGCACGGCGATGCGGAACGGTTCGACCCGCTCCTCCCGGTGGATGCGCAGCTCGCGCAGCGACGTGTGCCCCGCCTGCATGCCGGTCGCGTGGATGCGGCGGATGTGCCCGGCCAGCTCGTCGAGGAGGTCCTCGAGCCGGCCCGGGTCGTACAGCGAAAGCGCGCTCGTGCGGCTCAGCGGGTAGAGGTCGGGCAGGATCGCGGTCAGCTGCCCGATGTCCCACAGGTGCACGCGCACCGCGCCGGGTTCGAACGTCGAGAGCACGCGGATCAGCAGGTTCTGGACAATGCCGTCGATGGTCGGGCGCGTCTTCGGCGCCGACGTGATCGCCAGGTGCGATTCGTCGAGGAGCGGGACGGCGACGTCGAAGATGCGCGTGGCGTCGCCGCCGGCCGCGGTCGCGGAGCCGACGCGCCACAGGCCGGGCGAGGTGATGCCGGCGTTGTGGCCGACGCGCCCGAGCCAGTCACCCGGTGGCAGCCCGGCCGGGCCGGGCGCGTTCTGCGAGACGAGCTCGCGCAGCGTCGAGGGTCCTTGGCCCCAGTCGGTGTAGAAAGCGCTTCGCACACTTCCGAGCGCGCCGAACACTTCGTGCGCGGCGGGGTGCCGGGCCCACTCGGACTGCTGTTCCGGAGTGGCGTGGTTCATGCCGACGCGGACGATGTCCCGCTCCAGCTCGAGTTTGGCGAGGTCGGCCTCCGCGGCTTGGCGCGCACCGGCCGCCGCACCCAGGACCAGTCCGATCTGGTGGCGGACCCGGTCGAGTGCGGTTTCGACGCGGTTGCGTTGCTCGGCTGACTTGTTGGCCATCGGCGTCCCCAAGAAAAGGTGTCCCTGAAAGGATTACAGGCGCGACCGGTATCCGCTCACCAGATCTTCGGCAGCGGCCAGGCGGACGAGGAGCTGGTCCAGCCCCTCGCCGGCCTGCGCGTACTGCGAAGGCAGCCAGGGATCGGCCTTGGCCTGGGCGTCCACGAGAGCTTGCCGGGCCTCCCCGAGCAGGCTTGTGGCCCGATCGGAGTGGGCCCGCGCGTCGGCGAGCCCGGCCACGGCGGCGGTGAGCAGCTGGTGGAGTTCGGCAAGCGACATGCGGCTAGAGACGTGCCGAGTAGGAGTCGGCGGAGGAAATGCTTGCTTGGACCGTGCTCTGCAAGCCGTTGATGCCTTGCAGAGCCTCCGCCAGCAACCCGTGTGCCTGGCTCACTTCGTGCTGGCTGCTGCCTTGCGTCGCTTGTGCGAGCGACTGCTGGGCTTCTTCGAGAGACTGCGCTGCCTGCTGGAGGGCGGCGATGCTCGCGGACGCCTTTTCATTGGCGAGCGCGATGCCAGCGCGGATCTCTTCGACTCCGGCCATCGGGCCTCTACTCCTCGAAATTTCGTCGGTCGTACGGGGGCGAATCCATTGAAACAGATCCAACGACTCAGCGTGATCATCTGACTGTGCCGAGTGATCACGGGCCCGGAATCAGCAAGGCCCCGGACGTGGGACGTCCGGGGCCGGGCCGATCACGGTGCGTGCCGGGGATGACCTGGCACGTATTTTGCACACTGAAGTCGCTGGCCAGCGCTACCCCAGGTCAGAGCGGTTTTCGCGCCACTGCTGGCCTTTCTGGAAGCGTCGGGCTCGGGTCGGGGTGAGACTAGCGCGACCGGAGCAACGGGCTGCGCTCAGCCCTGCTCGTAACTCCCTGTGGACGAGCAGATTTGTCCGGCAATCGCTCGAAAGACATTTCACATTTCGGGCAGCCGCCGGGTCGCACGGGCGACGCGATCGCATCCGCACGGGCACGTGCTCGTGCGAGCCGGATTCGGGGCGGGCCACGAGTTTCCGGCCCACAACGACGAAACGCCGGGCGCGCGGCCCGGCGTTTCGCCTGTTCAAGTGCGGTGGATACAGGATTCGAACCTGCGAGGGCGTGAACCCAACACGCTTTCCCAGTCTGCACACGGCTGTACGCAGGGGTGCGGCCAGTCGTGCGTCGCAGGTCAAAGCCCCGCGTGTCCCGGCCGGACGGGGACGGACTGGGGTGAATGAGACTGGAACTGAGATTAAAGACCAGAGGAGGAGGCCTACTCGGCCCGAGAGTGATATGGATCACAACAGGGTGGCTTGCGGGGCGCTGAACGCCGGCCATGGCTCCGCCGCCCTGTCGTGGCCGCCGAGGGCCTCTCTGGCGGCCATGCTGTCGGCAAAGGTGCGGAGTCCTCACCCTCTGTCGGTCGAACGACGGAGGAGGGCGGAGTAGTCGCAGGCGGCAGCGGCTCCGAAACCACGACGCGAAGCGTCCCGTCGGTGTGGGGAGGCTTCGGGCAAGCGCGGGCGGTGGACGCTGAACGGCTCTTGGTGGAACTTGGAAGTGGTCTTTGAACGGCTGCTGCGCTGCGTCTCTACTTTGGCCTGTTCTGGAGGGCGACGGGGCAGGCGGCAACCACTGCCGCGACCGCGCCCATCGAAGCGTGGCCGACTGGAGCCGAGCGCTCGCTGGCTGCCAAGAGACTAGGCCAGCGCTCGGATGATGGGTTCAAGGACGCAGTGCATCGCGGTCAGGTCGTTCCTCGTGGCCTTGCTGACCAGCAGAAGGTCGTTCCGCGGCTGGGCGGCCCAGTGCCCCTCAACGGGGAGCGTGGTCACGCGAAGGGTGAACGGCGAAGCTTTCGGCCGAGGGCACGTTCGACGGAGTCGACAACCTTATTGACGAATAAGCGTCAATGCGGGCCCGAGATTTTCGGAGACTTTCCAGCTTTCGCTTTCAGAATGACGCATGGTTCACCCCTTGATATGCATGCTCGAATAAATCCAATAGAAAGACCACGGTGGCGTATGACCCGGGTCCTGCGCTGCCGCCTGAGCTCCGACGAGGGCAGGCGGACAGCCGACGATTTCTTGCGCATCGCCCCGCCCGGCTCACGCATGTTCGTCGTCACGGTCGACTGAGGAGGTCCGGCGTGATCGCTCTCGAAACGACATCCATATTCCGTGGACCCGGTGTGGGCCGCCCCGTCGGCGCACGCGGAGTTCGTGCCGATGGAGGGGTGCAGCAGCGTCATCCTTCGGCCCCGGCGGGTACCTGTCGGGTCGGCTTGCAGTCCGCGTCCTCTGCGACGGACGCCGCGTCGAGGCCCGCGCGAGGACGACTCCGAATCGACGGCGTGATTCGGGGATGGAGCGAGTGGATCCGGATAGTCACCGGTTCGTCGGGTGTGCTTCCCAGCTGGCGATGAGGGGCAGCACGCGAGCGGTGGGTGAGTCCGGTTCCGCGGTGTACACGACCAGCCGCTGGTCGGGTTGGTCCGCAGCGCCGATGATCTCGATGTCGAACGTGAGCGGGCCGGCTTGGGGGTGGTCGATGCGCTTGGTGACCGACACGTAGTCGCGGACGGTGTGGTCGTCCCACCACCGTGCCACCTGCGGATCGGCGGTCCGCAACTCGTTGACGAGTGCGATCAGTCGCTGGTCGAAGGGGCGGCGGGCCGCCTCGCGGCGCATGGCAGCGATGGCCGGCGAGGCAAAGTCGGCCCAGTTGATGATGCGTTCGCGAGCCAGTGGGTCCTGGATGAGGAACGTGAAGAACGAGGTGCCGAGTTCGATCGGGCGCCCCAAGACCGCTTCGATCAAGGCATTGCGGGCCAATACCTCGCCCCGGTTGCCCAGCAGCAGCACGGGGAGGTGGTCGAGTGCAGACATCACCCGCAGCAGTCCGGGCTCGGGTCGTTGCGGCGGTTCGGCGACAAAGGTGTTCCGCGTGGCGATCGGGTGGGCGAGGTCGAACAGGTGTGCGCGCTCGACCGAGGTCAGTCGCAGCGCGCGGGCGAGGGCCTCGAGGACTGCACGGGAGACATTGCGTTGGCGGCCTTGTTCGAGGCGGCTGTAGTACTCGGCGCTGACGCCGGCGAGGACGGCGAGTTCGTCGCGGCGGAGTCCGGGCACCCGACGCGCGCCGGGGAACGGCGTGATACCGGCTTGGGTGGGTGTGATCCGATCGCGACGGGCGCGCAGGAAAGTGCCCAGCTGAGGCCGAACTCGTGGCATGCCTTCACGGTACGGGGAACGAGGCAAACCTGGGTGGTCCTGCGGTAACCAGGCTCAGCGGGGTGTGGCTGGTACCTGCTCCCGCCATCGACGCTGGGGGGTGAACCTGCCGCGGGTCATCGATCAGCGCTCGCGGCGTAGCCACTGAAAGGAGTGGTACTGAGGATGAAGCGTTGGATACTGCCGGCAGGCGCAACCACGGCCGACCAGCTCAGGTGCGAGGACGCGCCGGCGCCGGAGCCTGGTCCGCGTCAGGTGCGGATCAGGGTGAACGCCCTGTCGATCAACGCGCGTGACCGGATGATCCTGGCCGGGCCGTTCGGGCGGACCCCGGGACGTGACCTCGTCCCGCTGTCCGATGTCGCCGGTGTGATCGACGCGCTCGGCAACGCGGTCCAGGGCTGGTCGATCGGTGACCGCGTGATGACCGCCCATGTTCCCGGCTGGCCGGACGGACCGGCCCCGACGTTCGGCCCGGGTGCCGGCAGCTTCGACGACGACGGTGTCGCCGCGGAGCAGATCGTCGTCGACGCCACAGCCCTGGTGGCCACGCCCGCGAGCCTCAGCGATGCCGAGGCTTCGACACTGCAGGTAGCCGGTGTGACCGCGTGGAACTCGTTGTTCGGCTGGCACCCGATCCAGGCCGGCCAGCGGATCCTGGTCCTCGGAAGCGGTGGTGTGGCGGTCTTCGCCGCGCAGCTCGCTACAGCTGCCGGCGCCCACGTCACGGCCGCGGTCCGCGCCAACACCGACGATCCGCGGTGGGCCCGGATCGGGGTAGCGGATGTCATCACCACCGCGCCCGGCTGGGGCCGGCGATTCTTCGAGTCGGCCCAGGGGGCTGACAAGGTCGTCGACGCGGTCGGCCCGGGCATGGTGCCCGAGTCGCTCGCGGCGTTGCGCGGCAGCGGCGAGGTCACGATTCCGGGCTTGCTCGATCTGACGAATCCCGGGCTCGACTTCATGGAAATGATCGCCAGACAGGCCAGCATCCGCGGCGTCGCCGTCGGCAGTGCCGGGATGCATCGTGACCTTGCGGCGTTCGTCCAGGAGCGAGGCATCCATCCCGTGATCGAGCGGAGCGTCGCTTTCGCAGACCTGCCGGAGGCGTACCGCGGCCACGTCACCGCCGGGGTGTTCGGCAAGACCGTCATCGTCGTGGATCGACGCTGAGAGTGGAGGCGGTCGACGGCAACGACTGCAGTCGTCGCGTGGATATGTTCAGGTCCGGTGGCGCCGGCGGCCTGCGGAAGTAGGCGACGGTACTGCAACGGCAGTACCAAGGTCGGTCGCGGAAATCGCCAGACGGTCGCGATGAGCGAGATGTTCAGCCCGTCGGGAACATCGTGCTCGCGTAGGACGCCCCGGCGCAGTACGTCATGTTGAACCAGCGCGACGCCACCGCCGAGCCGGGCGGGCGAACAGATCGGCTCGTCGGGGTTTCGCCGATCAAGAACAGTGCACACCTGCTCTCGCAACGACCGCACTTCCGCGGTGATGGCGTGGGGATCGGCGGCCGCCTGTGCGACGGGAATGCACATGCAGTCGCGGCGATCAAGGCCGCGGCGAGCACTTGTCCTCTTGATGGGGAAGAACGACGATGCAAAGCGGAAACGCAATTTTGTTCCGCTCTTCATCATGTGCCCGAGGACGGCGGAAGTTGCATTGAAGTCGTGCGAAATTCGCCGATGCCCTCCGAAAGTCGGTGACCAATGGCGTTTCGGAAAGCAAGGGCGGAATGGTGCGTGGCGTCAGGTCTCGATGTCGTCGAGGTACTGCAGAACCGCGAGGACCCGGCGGTGGACGTTGTCGCCCGGCGGGAGGTCCCGCTTGGCGAAGATCCGGTTGATGTACTTGCTGACCGCGCGTTCGGTGATGTCGAGCTCGACGCCGATGGCGGAGTTCGACAGGCCGCGGGCCATCAGGCCCAGGACCTCGCGTTCCCGCGGTGTCAGCTGGGCTTGGGGAGCGGTCTTGGCGAGCCGGTCGAAGACCGCTCGCACCACCTGCGGATCCAGTACCGTCCCGCCCGCGGCGACCGCGCGGAGGTCGGTCATGAACTGCCGGACGTCGCTGACGCGGTCCTTGAGCAGGTAGCCGACGCCGCCGCGCGAGTCGGCCAGCAGTTCCCGCACGTAGGTGCGTTCGATGTACTGGGAGAGGATCAGGATCGGCGTTCCCGGCCACCGCCGGCGTGCCTCGATGGCCGCGCGCAGGCCCTCGTCGCGGTAGGTCGGTGGCAGCCTGATGTCGACGATGGCCACGTCGGGCCGCTCCTGCTCGAGCGCGTCGAGCAGCGCGTCCGGGTCGTCCACGGCGGACACCACGGTCCAGTCCATCTCCTCGAGCAGGCGGACCAGCCCTTCGCGCAGGAGCAGGAGGTCTTCGGCGATCACGACGCGCATGGCAGCTCCACTCGGAGAACGGTAGGTCCGCCGGGCGGACTGGTGATCGACAGGGCGCCGTCGAACGCGGCCGCTCGGCGCCGCAGGCCGGCGAGCCCGCTGCCGCGCAGCTCGTCGGCGCCGCCCTGACCGTCGTCGCGCACTTCGACGCACACCCGCTCCCCGTCGGTCTGTACGGTGACCTCGGCTTTCCCCGCGGTGCTGTGCTTGGCGACGTTGGTCAGCGCCTCGGCGACCACGAAGTACACAGTGGACTCGAGCGCCGCGGGGAGGCGGCCGGCGACCTCGACCGTGGCCGTCACCGACCCGATCACCGGCGCAGTCCGCTCCACCAGCGACTCGATCCCGCCGGTCAGGCCGCGGTCGGCCAGGATCGGCGGGTACACGCCGTGCACCAGGTCCCGTAGCTCCTGCAACGCCTCGCCGACCTCCGAGCGGGCTTCGGTGAGCAGCTGCCGGCGGCCGGCCGGCAGGTCGTCGAGCTTGACGTCGAGCAGGCCGAGCAGCATTCCGGCCGATACCAGCCGGGCCTGGGCGCCGTCGTGCAGGTCGCGTTCGATCCGGCGCAGTTCGGCGGTCTGCACCTCCAGCGCGTCGGCCCGGGAGGCGGTCAGCACCTCGACGCGGCGGGTCAGCCGCAGGAACCGGGGGCCGTCGAGCACCGCGCGTCCCACCGCGGCCTGCCAGCGGGGGAGGCCGTAGCCGCACGCGACGGCCAGCAGGACCAGCGGCAGCCCGCCCACCGCGCCGACGATCGAGCTGGCGGTGTCGGTGATGGGGACGAACACCACGGGCGCCTCTGCGAAGCGCCACCACAGGGGCGTGCTGACCACGACCGCCGCCGTCGCCCACATGGCGACGGTCAGCGCCAGCACTCCCGGCCCGAGCACCGCCTGGACGGCCAGCCAGCGCACCCGCCGGCGGGCGCCTTCGCCGCGGCCGCTGGGTGCACCGCTGTCCAGGCGGTCCTGGTGCGCGATGAGGGCGTCCGCGCTCGGCCGGGGATCCCGGCCGAGCACCAGCCAGGCCGGCCACCGCACCAGCTGGCCACCGGCTCGCAGCCCGGTCAGCGCGTTGCGGAAGATGAGGCCGAGGCCGTGGTGGTTCACCGGTTCGCCTTTCTTACCGGGTCGGCGGCTAGTTGGTGCCGTACGGCCGCGACGTGTCCAGCGTCTTGTGGACGGTGTCGGCGAGCCCGGTCAGCGTGTCCTGGTCCGCCGTGCTGTTTACGGCGAGCGTGATGATAAGGCCGGTCTCCGGCACGTAGGTGTGCAGCACCTGGAACCCGAATGTCTCGCCCCGGTAGGCCCAGACCGGGCGGCCGGTAGCGGAGTCGATGCGCTGCGCGACGCCGAGCCCGAAGCCGACCGGGTCCTGCGGGGTGACGGTCGGGATGGGCTTGCCGGTGGTCACGGAGACCAGCGACTGGAGTTCGCGCTGCTGCGCCGGCGGCAGCAGCCGTCCCCCGTAGAGCGCTTTGGCCCAGGTGGTCAGGTCCGGCAGCGAGCCGACCAGGCCGCCGGCGCCTTGGGCCCAGGACAATGCGAGTGCGGGCACGGGCTTGCCGAGCCACATCGGCAGCGCGGACACCCCGGAGTACCCGGGTGGCATCCTGCGGGTGGTGTTGCCCGGGCAGGCCGGCGGCAGGCAGGTGTCGTGCATCCGCAGCGGGCCGAGGATGCGGCGGTGCAGCTGGGAGTCGTAGCTGTCGTGCGTCACTCGTTCGATGATCAGCTGCGCGAGGATGTAGTTGGTGTTGGAGTAGTTGTAGCCGGCCGGTCCCAGCGGCAGGCCGGAAACGAAGGACACCAGCCGCTTCGGCGTGAACACGGTGGTCGGATCGCCGACGATCACCTCGCCGAACGCGTCCTGCTGGGCGTAGTCGGGGATGCGGCTGGTCATCGACAGCAGCTGGGTGATGGTGACGTCGCGCCACGCCGGATACTGGGGGAGCCACTTCCCGAGCTTGTCGCGGACGGACAGCCGCCCTTCGGCTTCCAGCTGGAGCAGGAGCACGGACGTGAAGGCCTTGGTGTTGCTGCCGATCTGCCACAGCGCGTCATCCGGGACCGGCTGTCCGGTGCTGACGCTCACCGCCGTCGCGGGCCGCCGGTCCGGATAGGTCACCCGCAGCGCCACAGTGGACATGTGGTCCTTCGCGCGGTGTTCGTCCAGGTAGCTCTGGAGGACGTCGTGCAGTGCTTCGCTCAGGCCCGCGGCGGGCTGCTGGGCCGCGGTGGCCGACTGCGCGATGGAGCTGTAGGCGATCGCCCCGGCGGCCAGCGCCACGAGCACGACGACCACCGGGAGCCGCCGCCAGCCGAACTTCGTCTTTGTCATCGTCATCCTCTGTGCGTTCCAACTTGACGGTGATCACGGTAGAAGCGGCCGCCGCACCGGGAAATCACCCCAGCACCCCGATCTCGTGACATGCCAGCATGTCACCGCGTCCTGCCCCGCGGACGAAAACGGGGCCCACGCCGAGCGACGGCGTGGACCCCGTTCTCCGGCCGGTTCAGTGGAACAAGGCGTTGACGGCGTTGTCCGTCGACTGGTAACCGTCCGCGATCTGGGGGAGGGCGCTGGCGATCTGCGCCAGGACCTGGTTCAGTTCGTCGTGCTTCTCGTTCCACTTGCGCTGGTATTCCACGTAATCGTCCTTCGCCTTACCGGTCCAGGTGTTCATCAGCGGGCTGAGGTCGCTGATCAGCTGGTCGAAAGCTTGCTTCAGTTCGGAGCCGGTGGACTTGCAGTCATCGGCCGCCGCCTGGATGGTCGCGTAATTGACCTTGATGTCGCTGGGCATACGTCACTCTTCCGTTGCAGATGTGGTGTCTTCGGGAGGCGAATCAGGGGTGGAGCACGTCGAACCCCTTGTTGACGGCCTTCATGATTTCCTGCTGCTGCTGCTCGCTCCGTTCGTACTTCGAGCCGGCCTGCTCAAGCAGTTCCGCGATGTTCTGCAGCTCCTTGTTCATGCTCGTCGCACTATCGTGGAAACGTCGCATGATGTTGTCAAAAGCCCTCGCGGCCTCACCGACCCAGCCCGCGCGAGTCGCCTCGATGCGGTCCGCCAGCGTCATGATGTTCTGGTCCATGCCGACTCGGACATCGGTGACCCGGCGTTCGGCGTCGGTGAACTGGGCCGGTGTGCCCTCGAAACCAGTGCTCATCCGGATGGCCCCTTCTCAAGTGAAATCAATTTCTGAAGATATACAGACCTGGCAGCGAAAATAGGCGCGCTCGACTACATCTCGGGCCAGGGCAAGCTCGACTATATACAGCCAAGCGTGGAGCTTGGGAAACGTGCTGTGCGATCTGTCCTAAGGTGCATCGATCCTGGCACTTGGTGCAACAACCACTGCTCGGATCGGGCGTCAACTTCCCTTTGGGAACTTGTGTGCATTTGGGTAACCGCCCGTCGCTCCCTATATTGAAAGGCATGTCCAGCCAGTCATGTCGAAGCTCTGGTGGACTGTGCGCTTTTCTCCCGCCGATCATCCGGCCGACCGGTGAGAAGGCGAAGGAGGCCTTGACCGCCGCGACCGAGGGTGTCGGCGGACTGGCGGACAACGTCAAGGCGGCAGTCAAGGCTTATAGAGACAACGACGAAAGCAGCGCGGAGCCGTTCAAGGAGCGGTTGACCGGCATGTCGATCGCGGACAAGCTGAGTTAATGATGTGCCCTGTCGAAAATCAGTCGAATTGATCGACGATCACACCACTGAATGTCTGAAAAAAATATCTTCGAATGTCGTGGGTCGATCGCGTCAAGAAAGCCATGGCGAGATGGGCGTCCCCGGTGGTTCGCGGGCAGTGGGAGCCGATTCTCGCCGATGATCAGTACGCGGCCGTGGTGCGCGCCTGGGAGTCCGGACAAGAGCATGAACAATCCCGCGTCACTGCGGAACGCTACTTTCCGAGTCCTGCGCGAATGGAATATAGTCCACGGTGGACGTCAGGCGCGGGGACGCGGGGTCGGAAAGGACACAGCGTCGATGGATGCGCCGCAGAACCCCCGTCGTCAGCAGCATCGCGCCAAGGCTCAGGGGAGCCGCGCGCGTGACGAACCGGCGCTCTACTTCACCATGGGTTCAGGCTCTCCCGGCCATCCGTCGCAAGATTTCCATTCCGTTGGCCAGGCCGGGCCCAGCGTGCTGCCGCACGAACGAGACACTCCCGAAGTCGCCCAAGGACGACAGCGCCCGCCTGGCCGGCCGGCTGCCGCCCTTTCCTGCGCTGCAACTGCTCACCGCCAAAGCCAGCACGAGTACGACCAGTACTGGGCGCATCCGGTGTGGACGCATGCGGGCCATCCTTCCACTGGGTTCGCCGGTGTGTCCCCGTCACCGGCGAACCGAAAGTGATCAGCGCGCGGTCTTCATCGCCGCGACATAGTCATTGGAAGGCTTGACGAAGCACCCCACGGCGCCGACTACCGCGCACAGTCCGCTCACGTAGCCGAGAGTCGTGCTCTGTCCGAACGTGATGGCGAGCAGCTGGAGCCCGGCGACCACGGTCAGCAGGATGCGAGCCCAGTTGCGACCCGCCCGCACCTTGGCGGCGAAAAGGATGTACAGCAGCGACATGATCACCGAGAAGACCAGCGCGCCCGCACTGGCAGCCGTGGTGACCTGGGTGACCTGGGTGTCGGCCCCGTCTGTGCCGTCTCCGACGATGACGGTCTGCGCGACCTGTCCCACGGAATTCCCGCTGAGGAGGGTCACGACTCCGTTGGCCAACCCGAGAAGCGTCGAGGCGATGAATGCCCAGAAAGCGATGGTGATGGTCGTCGGCCGCGCGATGTGTCCGGGCGCGTTCGACCCTGCCTCGATTGATTGATTGCTCATGAGGCGAATTCTGCACAGAAGCTCCGGCGGTGCAACCACGGCCCGGCACAAGTGACCCAAAGGGCAGGGTTTCCGCTCCTTTGCGATTTGTCACTCGCCGCTTACGGGCCATTACGATGTCGATTGGTGAACGGCGAACCTGCGCTAAGGGGCACAAAAGTCACCCAGGTTGCCCGATCGTGTGTCCACCGTGGAACGGGTCGGGTACAAAGTCACGTTGGACGGCCCAGTCTTGCTGGCCTGGTAGCGCCGTCGGCACTCGCCGACCGGCTGATCATGCCCCAGCCGCTGCGGTCGTGCCACGGAGTAGCACTCTCACAGAAGGTCTCCATGAACTCCAACAGCAGTAAACGGCACGTTTCGGTTCGCTGAAACGATCATCGCCGCGATGGCCGTGCTCCTGGTCACCGCGGGAAGCCTGGCGGTGTACCTCGTCGAGCGCGAGGCCGGCCAGACCCAGCTCGTCATGGGTGACACCACGACACCATCGGCGTCCCAACGCGAGCGGGCGAGACTGCTCGATGCCGTCCGAACGGGCTAGTGGGCCAATGGGCTGCTACGGCAGGTCATCGAGGGGTCTCAGGGGACAACTGAGACTAAGACGGAAAACGCCGGGTGTCCCGAACACGGGCACCCGGCGTTTTGCCTGATCAAACGGCGGAGGATACAGGATTCGAACCTGCGAGGGCGTGAACCCAACACGCTTTCCAAGTCTGCACAGTGGCGTACGCCAGCGTTCGCCACAGTCAAAGTGCCTGCTCGAAGCGTCGAGAAGCCTTGATCGAACTTAGGTGTACCGCGGTGAATGAGACTAAGACTGAGACTAGGGCGCGTGTGACGGCTGAGGGCGCCGTCGTGCTGTTGGTCGTTGTAGTCGCTCGCCGGAGTATGGCGCCAGTAGGCTCACCTGGCTTCAAGTCGATAAAGAGATCTGACGAATGCGGGCGATCACGTGCAACGCGGTGTTGCGCGTGTGATGCGGGACGACGAATGGCCGCGGCAGCTGCGCTCTCGTCTCTGGCAGAGCCTGCGATCGCTACCCGGAAGCTCCAGCAGGCCGAGCGCACCTTGGCCACCGGTGAGCCGCCCGCCGACGTGTGCGCGCTGCTCCGCCGGTAGAACTCTGGTGTCGTACCGCATCGAGACGGACCCGCGCGTCCCCGACCAGATCCGCACGCCCCCGACGACGTCCTGCCCGAACTGGCCGGGGTGTACGACGTCCTCGAGCTGGTGCCCTGGAACGGCGCGCCCTGCAACCTCGTCAAGCCGAAGAGCCCGATGCGCGTGCTGAACTTCGCCGACGGGAGCAGCCTGGTGACTTACCTGGTGCTGGACGACCAGGAGCACGTCGACGTCCTCGCCGTCACCTGGCTCGGCTGACTTCCGCGGCTGCCCCGCGGCGGCGCGTTATGTTGCACTCGGGATCACTTCAGAGGTCGCTCGCGCCGGATGCGGGCCGCCTTTTGCGACCGTCGCGCGTGCCGTCCACTCGGACGCCGTGGCGGGTCTTCGACGGGCCAGATCAGCTTGCGCTCTCGTTCGTATAGCTGATCAAAGGCCGCCTCATTTCGGCGAGAACTTCGATGACGTCCCCGTCGTCGGTCACCTTGTAAATCCGGTCCGTGACCGACTTGGACTTCTGGGCCTTCTTGTCGCGCCGACGCTGTCGCGAGCTGCTGATGCGATGAGGCAAGCCGTCCGTCAAGACCGTTCCGAACTGCTCGCCAACCCAGAGAGGGCGTTCGATCCACTTCATCGCCTTGAGCTCGGCGATCAGTTCCTGCCGACGCGGGTCGTCCTTCGGGTAGACGAGAACGAGCAGCCGGAGCACGAAGTTGGGCGCGAACCCGAAGACGCCGACGACGAGCAGCAGCGTCTGCCACGAGGCGACAGCCTCGATCAGTTCAGCCATGCGCCCACCCCAGCCGAGGTCCGCGCTGCTCCACAGCGCGGACCGCGGCCGTCAGTTCGGCCCGGCCCTTGTCGGTCAGCTCGTAGTACCGCCGCGGGGGCCGCTTCTCGGTGATGGTGTTCGGGTCTTCCCAGCCGTCCGTGACCAGACCGTCGTTCAGGAAGCGGGTCAGCATCGGGTATAGCACGCCGGACCGCACGCCAGAGGCCTTGCTGAGGGAGTACCCCCAGTGGCGCCCGTGCGGATCTTCCAGGAACGCAGCTGCCACGTCGGCGAGCGCTCGCGTCTTCTTCATGCTGCTAATCCTACATAGGTAGTCGGGCTAAATCTACATAGGTAGTCTCACGGCGCTGACCGTTGCCGCTTGTGCGGCGGCTCGGCATCAATCCGCGACACCAGCCAACGCATCGCCCGACGCCGGCGACTCGTCGAGTCGGGCCAGCGCCACGTACGCCGAACGCATCGCGCTTACGTCGCACGTCGACGACGAGGTGTAGCCCGTGCGATACTGCCGGACATGGCGAAGGGGCCGAACCTCGCGGCCCGGCCCCAACGTCTTGCTCAGGAAGACAGCACTGCCTGCATGAGGGTGATGACCTCGCACAGGAACAGCATGATGGTGAGGAGCGCGCTGGTGATGTCCAGTGTGTTTCTCGCCGTGCAACGCCGACAATGGCAGGCGATGCACCCGGGTTGGTTGCCGGGCATGGTGACCTCCGTGTGGGAGACCGATACAACCTGACGCCAGCTGCAGCTGGCTTGCGGAGTGCCCCAGCGGGTTGCGCTGCGGATGCTCCTGCGACCGTGGCTGAGCAGGAGCCCAGGAGCCGCGAGGATAGGGTCACTTACGATTTTGGCACCTGGGTGGATTTCGCCTGCTCAGAACCCTTTTCGAGCGCTTCGAGTCCCTGACGACGCGCAACTCCGCTTCGACCCCGCAACACCCCTCGCCGACAGCCGATGGCCTCACGATCCCTGAGCCTGCAGCCTCGAATGCCCCACCCAGCGCGGTCACTTCTCGCCAACATTGATCATGAAATCGGTCCGCAAGTGCGGTCACAACACACGAACATCCGCGGTCAGTTCACACCGTCACAATCAACCTGCCGGACGACGGCCCCGCGGGCACGGTCGCCTGGTACTCGATCATCCACGCCCCGCCGGCGCTGCTGCCGGTGGTGGGCGCGGAGCTGTTCCGCGCGCTGCGCCCGGGCGGTCACCTGCAGCTGGCGTTCCACGTCGGGCTGGTCACCGGCGCGGAGTTCGAAGTCCTGACGCAGGTGCTGCGAGATCCGGCCGCCCGGATGCCGCAGGGTCGGGTGCTGGCGCGGAAACCGGCGGACTGACCCGCCCGGAGCCGGCGGGCCGAGACGGGTTCAATTCGGGAGTCTTCCGCGCACACCCGTTGACCGCAACGCCGGAATTCTTGACTGGACTAGACCAAACTGCTCTAGTGGCCGGTGTCACCCTTGTCCCGGCCGGACGAGCACCCCCCTCCGACACCGGGCGCCCCCGCGTCCGGGCTCTGTCGTGACCGAAGGAGTGAGCCAGTCTTGAGAAGACGTCTTGTCGCGGTCCTGTCCGCATTCGCCGCCATCGCCGGGCTCGCGTTCGGCGTGCCCGCCGCCACCGGCCAGGTCCCCCAGGCCGCGGCCGCCGCATGCAGCGCACCGAAATGGGTCGCGGGCCAGTGGTACGACGTCGGCGCGATCGTGCGCTACACCAACGGTGGCTACTACCGCGCCAAGAACGCCAACCCGGGCTACGACCCGATCATCAGCACCTGGTACTGGGAGCCCTACAATTGCGGTGGCGGTACCAAGCCGGGCGCTTTCGTCGTCAGCGAGGCCCAGTTCAACCAGATCTTCCCGGGCCGCAACGGCTTCTACAGCTACAGCGGCCTGACCGCGGCCCTGTCGGCCTACCCCGGCTTCGCCACCACCGGCAGCGACACGGTCAAGAAGCAGGAAGCCGCGGCGTTCCTCGCGAACGTCAACCACGAAACCGGCGGGCTGGTCTACATCGTCGAACAGAACACGGCCAACTACCCGCACTACTGCGACGCCAGCCAGCCCTACGGCTGCCCCGCCGGCCAGGCCGCCTACTACGGCCGCGGCCCGATCCAGCTCAGCTGGAACTTCAACTACAAAGCCGCCGGCGACGCCCTCGGCATCGACCTGCTCGGCAACCCCTGGCAGGTCGAGCAGAACGCGGCCGTCGCCTGGAAGACCGGCCTCTGGTACTGGAACACCCAGAGCGGCCCCGGCACGATGACCCCGCACAACGCGATCGTCAACGGCCGCGGCTTCGGCGAGACCATCCGCAGCATCAACGGCTCCATCGAGTGCAACGGCGGCAACCCCGCCCAGGTCGAGAGCCGGGTCTCGAAGTACCGCCAGATCAGCTCCATCCTCGGCGTCAACCCCGGCGCCAACCTCTACTGCTGACCTGACGCGAACGGCTCACCCCCCGAGGCTGCTATGTCGTGTCAAGCCGCCGCCAGGCTGGCCTGAGATTCGCCGATGCGGTCTTGGGGTGTGGTTCGTTCGAGGAGTTTGAAGATCGTGCGGCGAGAGCGCGTTTGATGCACCGTTGTGCGTCGCGTGATGTCTTGCCCTCAGCGGCGCGTTTGGCGATGTAGGCCCTGGTTGCGGGGTCGACGCGCATGCGGATCAGCGTGATCGTGTGGAGGGCTCGGTTGAGCTGGCGGTCGCCGCCGCGGTTGAGGCGATGCCGGTGGGTCATTCCGGAAGAGGCTGGGATCGGGACGGCTCCAGCGAAGGCGGCGAACGCGGCTTCGGAGCGGAAACGGCCGGGGTGGGACCAGCTGATGAGGATCTGGGCTGCGCTGATCGGGCCGACGCCAGCCAAGTTGATCAGATCGGGAGCGATCTGTTGGACCAGGGTGGCCAGTTCGGTCTCCAAGTCCTTCGCCTCGGCGCGCAGAGTCAGGATGCGTCGGGCGGCTGAGCGCATCGCCCGGATCGTCATGCGGTGCTCGAGTGAGTTGTCGGGCCGGTTGTTCAGCTCGGCGCAGTAGGTGATCTGGGCAGAGCTGGACTTGCCCCGCAACTCGGCGCGCAGATCTTCGGGCGCGGAGACGATCAGAGCTTTGAGGTGGTTGATGGCGGCGGTGGCGGCCAGGACCGCGCTGTGCCGGGTGGTCAGCAGGACGCGCAGGGCTTCGCGTTCCCCGCGGCGGCGTGGGTGGATCAGTTGTTCGCTGGCCAGCGCTTCGCGTGCTGCGCGCACGGCGTCGAGTTGGTCGGTCTTGCGTCCGCCGCGCTGCGCTGGTCGTTTCGGTCGGCAGACCTCGACGACGCGTTCGCCTTCGGCGTCGAGGAACGTGGCCAGGCCGGCGCCGTAGCTGCCGGCGCCTTCCAACGCCCAGCATCGGGCGCCGGGGATGTGCCGGCGGGCGAAATGGAGCAGTTCTTTGTAGCCGTGGGCATCTGCGGTGGCGTCGGTGTGGGCGAGGACGGCGCCGATCGGGGTGACGATGGCTGCGGCGAGGGTGTCGCGGTGGGTGTCCACCCCGATGACGCCGTCGACCTGTTCTGCGAGCATGGTCATGCGGTTGTGGTTCCGCTTCTCCAAGCGGGACAAGCCGTGTGTTCGGCGTCGGCCTGGGTGGAGGTCACCCGTGTGGCGAACTGTGAGGAGTCACGCCGCGTGCGGCGGACGAGCTGCTATCAAGCCAACCAGGTGGGCCAGGCCGACGCCGACGCTCCAGCAGACATCTCGGGGGCACGGCAGATCATCATGATCGCCAGTTACCTTTCGAGTCATGCCGGAGCGGTCGGCGCCGAGCCTGGCAGCAACCAGACCAGGCCGGGTTGCCACCCCAGAGTCACAGTTACCTTTTTCGTAGTTCCTGATCAAATCAAGGAGCTGTGGTCACCAGACCCGGCATGACTAACGCCCCCAGTCGAAACCATGATCCGGGGGGTGTCACCGGGTCTGGGTGGCATCGAGGCACCGCTGAATAGACCTCCGATCTTGCTAACTGTCAAGCCGCGGCCGCGGTTGGCGTGCGGAGAGCGGGGTCGAATGCCTTGGCTGGGTCGTAGGTCTGGCCGGTCTGAAGGCAGTGGTGGAGCTGTCCGAGGAAGGCGGTTGAACAGGTGCCGCAGGGCGGCAGCGTGCCGGTCACCGTGTGCTCGGCGACGGTGGTAGTGGTCGCGTGGTGCTCCGGCTCGGCCGATGCTGGCGAAGGCCCAGACGAAGCCGGCGGCGTTGAGGCGGTCCTTCTTGACGGTCCGGCGCGTGATGGAGATGCTCCGGCCGGACGCCCGGGTGACGGGTGCTGAACCGGCGTAGGCCTTGAGGGATCGGGCGTCGGTGAAGCGTGCACGATCGTCGCCTACCTCGCCAAGGACTCGTGCGCCGGACAGATCGGCCAGGCCAGGGAAACTCGTGATGATCGCGTAGTCCGGGTGCTGCTGGAACGCGGCCGTCGTGGTCTCGGTCAGCTTGTCCGCACCGGCGCACTCAGCGTTGAGCGTGGCCAGCAGCGCGAGAACGACCCCAGCCGGTGTCCCTCGGTACACCGGGGTTCCCGGCCCTTCGTATCCGGTCCGCCACCGATGCGTGCGTCGGCGCAACCGAGTGGGCTTGAGCCTTGCCCGGACATAGCATCGGGTGGAGTTCTCTGATCAGCCGGCCCCGAGGCTGTTCCTGTGGAGTAATCTCGGAGGGCTTTCCACCCGGCCAGGCGGGCCGGCTCGAGCCGATGGCAAGGCAAGGCACTGCTCCGGTTCCTCAGAGCGTCCCGCCGGACCAGCGCGCGTCGTCGTCGTCGTCGATCGCGGCAGGCGCCGGCTGCTGTCCTGGAGACGCGGTCGCGGTTCCTCTCGCGAGGGGAATGCAAGCGCGCCTTACTGTCGAGCAGTTTGCTCGCCGGCCAGACGAAGGTGGCCAACGCCCCGCCGGGCAGTGAATACTCGAAGGTCCGATCACCCAAGGTGACGGCGAAGCTGCGCGGGGCGTCGTTTTCGTTGTGGACGACCAAGGCGGTCGAGCCGTCGGGGTTGCGGAACGCGACGTCCATGATCTGGCCGTTCCAGCCGGTGGTGCCGAAGGACGTGCTGGCGATCCGGCGGGCGCCGGGCTTCACGAACTTGGCCAGGTGGCCGATGGCGTAGTACTCGGCGTCGGTGGTGACCGTCCCGTCCGCTTGGACGGTGACCAGACCGGTGCAGGTGCCGCAACCGCCGTTGTGCGGGCCACCGGTGCTGTCGAGCGCGATGTTCCAGTTGGCCGTCGATCGAGCCCAGTTTCGCATGGTGCCGAGGACGACGTTGCGCGAGTGCCAGGTCAGCGTCTCACGGAAGACCTTGGCGGGTGGGTCGTCCGGGCTCCGTGAGCCGGAACATTCGGTGAACCAGATGCCCTTGTCCGGGAACCGGTCGTGCAGTGTGCTCTGCGCGCTCGGATCACCGTAGTAGCAGTGGAACGCCGTCCCGGCGATCCAGCGCGCGGCCGGGCTGCGCAGCGCCTCGTATGGGTAGCCGGTCTCCGGGGACGAACCCTGGCGGGGTGGTGGCGATGTCGTCGGAGTGGGTGGCCCAGTTGTGGTCGTAGGCGAGGACTTTGGTGCGCGGGCTGACCGCGCGCAGCTTCGGGCCGAGTGCTTCAATCACCCGGACCTCCTGGGCGACCGGCATATCGGTGCCAGGATAGGCGTCCGGCTTGCGGTTCTGCGGTTCGTTCTGCACGGACAGAAAGTCGATCGGCACGCCGGCCGCCGCGTCGGCCCGGACGAACTTGACCAAGTAGCGCGCGTGAGCGTCGTAGACCGCCGGGTCATCCTTGAGCCGTCCACCAACGAGTGAGCCCGAAGTCTTCATCCAGGCCGGCGGGCTCCACGGAGTGGCCATGATCTTCAGCCCGGGGTTGAGCCGCTTGGCCTCCCGCAGCAACGGGAGGACCGCGATCTGATCGTGCGAGACGCCGAAGTGATCGAGGCGGAAATCGGTCCGGCCCGGCGGTACGTCGTCGTAAGTGTAGTGCTCGGCGGAAGCGGTGAAGTCGGAAGAGCCGATCGGCTGCCGCAGAAAGCTGACACCGATGCCTTGGACAGGGTCGAACAGGCGCTGAAGGGTGTCCTTGCGCACCTCCGGCGCGAGTTTCTGCAGTACGGCCGCGGAAGAATCGGTGATCGAAGCTCCGAAACCGTCGACGGACTGGTAGCTGCGCCCGGATTCGACCACGATCGCCGGCTGAGCGGACGGCGTCGTGCCGAAGACGACGTTCGGCCGTTCGGTCAGCAGTTCGGTGCGGTCGGGAGTGGTGACCCACACCTGCGCCGAGACGGTGCCGAAAGGTGGCCGATGGCCAGGCAGAACCGGCTGCGGCAGCCCCGTCAACACCAGTAGGGCCGAGGCCAGCACCAGGTTGAAGGCGGTTTTCACCGGCGTGCTCCTCGGCCCGAAGCCGCGAACAGAGCCAGCGGAACGTAGTCGGCGAGGGCCTGCTGGCCGAGAATGTTGGCGTGGATGCCATCGCCGTTGTCGTAGCCGGGATTGATGGTGTTCGGCTTGATCGCATCCTTCAGGACCTGGTCGAAGTCCACGATGCCGTCGCACGTGCCAGCGCAGTTGTTCCATTGTTTGACGAAGGAGCTCGTCGTGTACCGGTCGCGGTTATTCTGGTCGGTGTACCCAGGGCGCGGCGTGATCGGAGTGACGTAGACCGCGATCCCGGCGTCATGCAGGCGACTGAAGATCTGTCGGTAGCTCTCGATGATCGGAGTGGCCCCGCAGCCGAAGGCGAGATCGTTCGTGCCGTAGTAGTAGATCACCGCGCTGACACCGTGCAAGGCCAGTACGTCGCGGTCGAGACGCCTCGCCGCGTCGAGGCCGTGGCTGACCGACGGCGTCTGCGGGCAAACAGCAGCGCTGGTCGTCCCCGCGATCCCCGCGTTGGCCACCGCTAGCTGCTTCGAGGCGGGGAGCTCCGCGGTGATCCGCCGGGCGAGGTCGTCGGCCCACCTCCGGTTGGACCCGGTTTCGGTGCAGCCGCTGCCGCAGTTGGTGCTGCCGGTGCCGTCGACCGCGGAACTGCCGAAGGGCACGATCGTACCCTGGAGAGCCGGATTGTGGACGTCGACCGCACTGACCAGGTAGGTGGTCGTGACCGTGCGGGTATAAGCGGCTGCGGACGTGTCCCCGGTGTGTTCCCCGGCGCCGGGTGCGGTGACATAGTTGTTCCGGAACGCGTTGTCGTGCTGGCCGGGGACGACGCTGCCGGAGGCGAACATGCTGATGGCGATGTCTTCGTCCGGGTGGGTGGCCAGCGAGACGGGATCGCTCCAGATGCCACCACCGGGCGGGATGGTGACGGATCGGCGGCCGTCGAATGTGACCGTACGGATCCCGGTCACATCGGCCTGTCCCTTGCCGTGCGCGACCGTCGTGCGGTCCACCACGAGCGGAACAGTGCCGAAGGCGTTTTGGAGGCGCACCCGGACCGCGTCACCGCCCTGGCTCAGCCGCGTGATCATGCGTACCGACTGGTCCTTCAACGCCACCGAGGCGGGGCGCTGTTGAGACTGCGCCCATGACGTGAACCAGCCTCTGGAGGGCAGACCGCAGCCCGGCGCCGCAGCGACGGTCGAGATGGCGAGAAGGGGGGAAAATATGGCTATGACAGCAGCCCGCTTTGAGGAGCGCAATGTCGTTTCCTTTCGGGAGCGGAAAGATCGCTGTTCCGGCTTTGTCCGGTTCAGGTGAGCCTGCGGCCACGGACGTGAGCTGGTACTTGATGTCGCGCGCCGCCAGCAAAACGACGATCGTGGGTGGCGCCATCCCGGACGATCGCGACGGCTGGCGCCATCAACCGGGCGTTGAGCAGCTCGCCGCGCTGCATCGCGAGTTCGTCGGGGCGATAGGCGAGCACGAAGGGGATGAACTGGCAGAATGCTGCCTGATCGGACCATGACGAGCGCCGTGGTCAAGATCACCCGTGGGGGCATACGTGGGCCGCCCACGCCAGACGGCCTTTCACCGCGGCGAAGTCGTGGCCCGTCGGCACTCTCAGGCGAACTCACAGCCCGATGTCGATGAGCACGATGCTGAAGAGAAAGGGTACGCGCCAGGCCCAGGTCGTGAACTCCGCGACACCGACCGAGGTGCGGAACCGGACTATCACGGTCGATAGCAGCGGCCCGAGCGGGACACCCGGCTAGGGCAGGCCGGCCATCCGCACCGAGCCGCCCCCCGGCGCCTTGCACGATCCGCAGCATGGTGAGCAGGATCGGGGCGGCCGCGCCGATGGCCTTGCGGCTGATCCGTAGCCGAGGTGCTCGAAGATCGCGGCGCCGACCGGCTGGGCGAGGGAGAGCGGGTTGGGGAAGATCTGGGCGGCGATGGTGACGTAGGGGACGAAGCCGTACCATCCGATGGTCGTGCCGACGTTACTGGCGACGAAGGCACATCCGCAGTGGATGCGCACTCTCCCGGTCTGCGACACGATGACCTCCATTGGCTCGTCCACCTGACCAGTACCTTGGCAACCTCCTGCGGGGACCCGAACCCGCCGAGGACGTATCCGGCCGCCAGTTCGTGCGCATGGCAGCGCTGAGGTCGCTCCAGATCAAGACATCGAGTGCCTCCTGTCCCCACTCGCTGGTACTTGCTGGCTCAGGCTTCCCGGGCAAAGCGGGTCTGCATTGCCTCCCATCGATCCTGCCCGGCACGATGCCGGACATCAACACCGAGGGCTCGTACGGGGAGGGAGGCGAGTAATAGGGGCAATGCGCTTCGCTGAAAGTGCACCTCCGGTCATTCTGGCTGGACATCACTACGGCCGTCGTTATCGACTGACCGGGTACCCCGGTCAGTGGTATGGATGTAATCGGATTTCTCTCTCGAGGGGCCTATTCGAAAGGTATGTCGGATGCTGCACACATTAGAGTGTGAACGCACGCGCGACGAGCTGCTTCAAACGCTTCTAAAACAGTACGAGAAGCCCCTTTTGCGATACATTTCCAATTTGGCAAGTGATCGCGGTGTGGCAGAAGACATCCTCCAGGAAACACTGATCCGAACCTGGAAGAACGCCGGCATTCTCGATCTCGAGAGCGAGTCGATCTGGCCATGGCTTTACAGCGTAGCCAGGAATCTGATGATCGACCATGTGCGCTGGCGCCGACGGCATCCAGAGGCGGCCGAGAGCGCGATGACCACGCCTGTGCAGTCTGACCACGTTGATCGGATCATCGACAACATAATTGTATGGCATGCGCTTGCCCAGTTGCCGACGGTATACCTGGAGATCCTGAAGCGCCGCTATCTGCTGGGGCTGACAATCAACGAGGTCGCCGAGGATCTCGGGTTGCCCGCCGGCACAGTGAAATCACGGACGCACTACGCAATCGAAAAGCTTCGCGACGTGCTGACGATCGGTCAGGTCCTGGCGTAACCTCTGGTCTCCCGCTTGAGGGTGGGCCGTGATCGCAAACCACTCCGTGCAGGAGCCGAGCCGATGGCGGCGAGGAGCGGTGGTGGAGCCGACGGCGCCACTGACGGATGACCAGCCGCCGTGACGCGTTCCATGACGGTGGCGGTGCATCTGCGACGCCTTATGGCGGCGCGGCGGCGCCGTCCGCACGGCGGAGACCTGCCGTGCTTTCCGCTTCGATGCCGGTCCGGCCGGCATCGAAGCGACGATGGCCTCGTTCGAGGTGAGCCGAGCTGGCCAGCGTTCTCGGTGCTCGCTACCTGTGGTCCCGGCACCCAGAACGCTCCGCGGGCCCAGCCTGCCCGTATGCGAAGCCCGTCAAGCTGTCGCCGAACAGCTCACAGACCATATCGGGATCGCCGTCCACTCCAATCGGAGTGACGTCACCCGCGACACCGCTCGCACTCTTACTCCATAGCTGCCGGGCACCGCACACCGGCCGAACCCGGCTCAGCTACTACCTTCAGGTCCACACTGTCTGAAACCCCGTGTCCGCCCCACGGGGGCAACTCCAAAGCTCGCCTACCCCGACGTCGAGATCCGCCGGCCGGCACCCGAATCGGGCGAAATGGCCTCTGTCGACGGCGAGGGCGGCTTGCCCGTGCCAGCGTTCCTTGCCGACCATCTGGGGTATCAGTTTCCGTCGCCGGCGTTGTTCAAGCAGATCGGCGACCGATTCTGGCAGGCCGTCCCATTTTCGCCAAGAAGGGGACTGTAAAACGTTCGGCTCTGCCACTTTCGGTGGTGTTGTTACCCGAGGAGGATGCGGTGTCGCAGGAGAGCGAAGCTGGCTCTTCCGTACATCTGCCGTTTGAGGAGCTTCGTTTTGGTGTTCACACCTTCGGTGCGTCCGTTGTGGTGATCGAGGGTGATCGCAGCAGTGACGGCGTCGATGTCCTGTTCGATGCCTCGAGTGAAGGAGTGCACGTGGGGTAGATCCGCCTCGCGTGCGGCAGTGGTCCATGCTGCCAATTGGGCCGGGTTGTCCTTGCAGGGAACGAGAAGAGCGGCGAAAAAGAACGGACGGCGCTGGCCAGCGCCGCCATCTCGGGGCAGGCCGCCGCCAGAGCTTCGAGTCGTTCGCGTTGCCGTTCAGTGAGATTCTCGGGGCGGGTCAGCAGCAGCCGGGCGGCCCGGCGTGGCGATAAGTGCGGACGCTCATCAAGATGCCGCCCCTGGTTCAGGTACCGCACGAGCAGGTTCTGACTGCCGTTGTAGCCCAGAGCGCGGATTTCGCCCAGCAACGCGGTAGCCCCGACACCCGGCTCCTGTTCACGGCGGGCGCGTAAGTGGTCCCAGTACGGGTCGACCATGCAGGCCCGGTACTTGGGGACCCGCTGGATGCGCTCCGGTGTGGCCGCGCGGGCGTATCGCTTGACTGTGTTCAGCGCCAGGCCGAGGCGGCGTGAGCAGTCCAGCAGTCCAACTCCGGCCTCGAGCAGGGCATGGATCTGCTGCCACCGCCCAAGGGTGGTCTCGGCAAGCTTTCCTTGGCGCAGTCAGGTGGCCGAGGCCCAGCACGCACTGTGGGCTGCGACCTCCTTGCCCGCGGCGTCGCACAGGCCGTGCCAGAGATGCAATCGGTCCGCGACCTGGATCGCTTGCGGCAGCGCATCCCGCACGGCTTGCGCATAGGCTGCCGAACCGTCCCGGCACACGACCCCAACTCCTGGATTCGCCCGCAGCCAACTGGCCACCACCTCAGCGCCGCGCCCAGGCAGCACGTCGACCCGGGCGCCGGTGTCGGCGTCGATCAACACGGTGGCGTAGTCATGACACCTGCGCAGGGCGAAATCATCGATCCCCAGCATCCGCGGCACCGCGTGATTCGGTAACGGGATGCCCAGCAAGACCCGCACTTTTTAATCCGTAGGTTCTGGGTTCGAGCCCCAGGCGGCCCACTCGATCGACATCCTCGCCGACCAGCGGGAGGTCCGTGCCTGCCGATCTTGCGAGCCTCGACGTGATCTCGGGTGGGCTCGCGGTGGGCTCTCGCAGTGCTCTGACCAGCAAACATATAGGTTTTTGTTGAACTGGTGCGGTCGAGGGCGTGTTTCACCGCTCTCCATTTGCCCTTTCTGATCGGCTCGATGGTTGATTCAGCGTCGTGGGTTCGGGCGGCGGTCGTGGTGGCGTGGCCGGTCCGTCTTCCGGCGGTCACGGGGCGGCGGCTGGCCGCTCGACGTCGTCGGCGCGGCGTTCGGAGACGGGTACCGGTGGTACGGGCGGCGTCGAGGACGAGCCGGGCGGTGGCCTCGGCGGATTGCCGGGCGAGGCTGGGTAGGACGCTGGTGTAGGTGTCGGCGGTGAGGACGATGCTGGCGTGGCCGAGCATGTCTTGGACGGTTTTGAGGTCGTTGCCGGCGGCGAGGGAGAGGCTGGCGGCGCCGTGCCGCAGGTCGTGCAGCCGAACCGGTGGTAGCCCGGAGCGGGTGTTCAACAAGCGGAAGAGGCTCGTGAGGGCATCGGGGCGGATCGGCTGACCGAGTCCGTTGAGGAACAGGTAGCCGATCGGTTCGCCGAACAGTGGGTCGCGGCAGGTGTCGCGGTGGCGGCGTAGCAGGGCGATGGTGGTGTGGTCGAGGGCGATGACGCGGTTGCTGGCTTCACTCTTGGGTTTGCCGACCTCGATGGTGGCGCCGACCTGGCGGATCTGGTGGGACACGGTCAGGTAGCCGGCTTCCAGGTCCACGTCGCTCCATCGCAGGCCGATGACCTCGCCTCGGCGCAGTCCGAGTAGGGCGACGAGGTGGAAGAGCGGGTAGAGCCGGTGGTCGCGGATCTCGCGGAGGAAGGTGGCGGTCTGGGCGGCGGTCCAGACGGCGACGCGGGGGCGTTCGCCGGTGGCGTGCCACTGGACGATGCGGGGTGGTGTCCAGACGACGGCGTGGGGTCGTCGTCCGCGGGGGAGTTCGACGTACCGGGCGGGGTTGCGGTCGATGAGCCCGCGCCGGACGGCGGCGTTGAGGGCGGCGCGCAAGGTGGCCTGGATGCGCTGCAACGTTCCCGCTGTGACAGGCCGGCCCGCGACGCCGTGGGTGCGAATGATGGCGGTGAACATCGCCTGGACGTGGGCGCCGGTCAGCTCTGCGAGCAGGCGGCCGCCGAGGTAGGGGATGAGGTAGGCGTGGATGTGCTGGCGGTAGCCGCGCAGCGTCGACTCGCCCGGTCCCAGCCGGGTGTCCAGCCACAGCCGCAGCCACTGCGCGGTAATGGTCGTCGCCGGCGAGAGATCGTGCCCGCTGGGGTCAAGGAGGTAGCCACGGGCCTGCCGCGCGGTCTCCTGCGAGCGGAACCCACCGCGGCGAAGTTGCCCTCGGCTTGCGTCGGCGTGTGGTGGCATCTCGATTCGGAAGTACCAGCTGCCGTGTCCCCGTCCGGACAGCTGTGGGCATCGGCTGTTGAGTAGCCGCCCCGCGCCGTCTCGACAGCCGCAACGCTTGTACACACCTTTTGAGGGCCGCACCTGGATCACCCGCTCACGCCGACGATTTCACTAGCAGCATGTGCTTCGCGAACTCGGTTGTCGACCTACCGGGGACTGCAGTGAGTAACTGTGCGTTAGCGAGCGGCGACGACATCGCGCCGCTCGTGGACCGACGCTGGTCGAACGACCGTACCGCAGGAAATTAAAGGGCTCAGTGCACTAAAATTAGCTACTTTTATTAAGAACCGAAACTAACACCGTCGGCTAGGGCTGGATACAACAGGCGAAGTATAATTAGAGCGTGGAACGACGTGCTGACCCGGATATTGTAGTTAGGATCTGCGCTCCGAGAGTTAATTCGGCCACCGCGAACAACCTCAAAATGTAGCCAGGATCCACCGGGAGGTGGCCGCGCTCCACCTCAACGTTCCCGCTGGCAGAACGACAAGGCTGCCGTCGTTGGGGTGCTCCGGCGTCGCCCCGACTTCGATGCCGCCGGGCCGCCGGGGAACCGGCGGAGAAGTCACGCCGTTGGGCATCGTGGCCTGCAGCCATACAGCGAGCAGCTGTCCTTGACCGACGAGGTGCGATCACCGATCGCAATCCGGGAACCCGCGACATGATCGTCAGCGATGTGGGCGGTGACGACCGGACGGGGCAGTTCTTGGTCTGGCAGACCGCGCAGCGTCGACAGCCCAGCTGGCAATGGCTGATTGCGGCACCGAGATGACGCTGGCAAAGGGCGAGGGGAGCAGGTCGCGATCGACGCCGGGGCCCGCTTGGTGATCGCAACCGGAGATCTGCGACCGGGCAGCCGTGTCGACTACACCCTGTACCGCGACTCCCGTAACGCGGCGAGCACGCTCGGCGGCACGGCCTCTGGAATCGCGAGCGTGCGTAACATCTCCTCGCCACCTTGTCGCAAAACCAGCCCCACAACATCAGTTACGACATCCCTTAGCAGCCGCCGTCCGATGTACTTGGAAATCAAGTAGTGCTTGGTGGTGTGTCGCTCTGCTGGGCTTCCTCGGAGTTGGTCGCCCTAGCGGTTCGGTCAGCTGGCGGACTGATAAAGGGGTGCTCAGAAAGCGTCTTATGGACCTCGATGCGCCATCCGTCCTTGAGGGCACCAACCTGCAAAAACCTATCGGCGACGACGTTGAGGAACCGTCGTTCGTCAGTGAGCGGGATGTCCCGCGCGGGTCGTGGCCGGTGCTGCTCGACGGCAGACGGTCCAGCCGGAACCAGGTCGAGTAGAAGGTCGAGGGTACAGGCGCGCACTCCTCGCTTGGCGTGGTCAGTTTCATTCTCACTGTGCACCATCTCGCAGCCCGCGGCGCGCAGGCCGGCGCTTTGCAGCGCGCCGAAGACGGCGGCCCAAGCGCGTGGACTTCGGTTGGCGTAGCTGAAGATAAGGTGTCCGTCCGGGCGGAGCGTCCGTCGAGCCTCTCTAAAGATGCGACCCAGCAGCGCCTCGTAGGCGCCGTCGTCAACGAGTTGGCCAGTGGCGCTGTTGACCACGGCTTCGCCGGTAAGTGCCTCGTTGGTGAGCTTTTCGTTCGCGAGGCGAGCCCACGCACGCAGAGGGCCGGACAGTTCTGCGTATTGGACATCGTCGTGATACGGCGGATCAGTTAGGACCAGATGTACCGAGTTCGACGGCAGGACCATCCGCTCGCTGCTACCTTCGACGACTCGTACGTCCCACTCTTTCATTGCGGTGGCCGGTGTGTTGCTGGTCAGCGGACCTTGGACGAGCAGCTCACGGCCCGTCTTCTGCTGTAGCCAAGTCGCGGATTTGACGAGCTGATTGAGGCGTCGCAGGAGTGTTCCGCGGCCGCGGCCGACACCGCCCCAGACGTTCGGCTCGACGGAGAGTGTCGTGAGGTTGAAGCGGTGGCCCGCCATCGATTCAAAGCTCTTGAGGTAGTACCGGTCCCACCGAGACAGGTGACCGGCCATCTCAGCACTGCCGACGACGGCCAGTTCCGCTGCGCGCACGACTGAAGGATCTTTCGAACAGCGGCTCGCTAGGTCGAGCATGCGTTCAAGCATGTAGCGCTGCCGGTTCGGGTACAGATCCTGCCAGCGTTGGAAGCCGTGACGGATGAGCACGCTCGTTTCCTGGCCGGGCGGGATTGGTCCCAGGTTGTGCTTCGGCTGCCATCCGTCAGAGTCGGCCTTCTCACGTTCGGCGTCCGTAGGGATGTCGACCTCACGGGCGGTGCGGCTGGATCGGTCGACGAGGACGATCTCCCATTGCCAGGTTTTGGCGCGATCGGCGAGGTGATCGCTTCTGCCGCATGCGCAGGTAATCGTTCGCATCGGCGTGTAGGTGGCTGTTGGCTCGACGAAGACGTGGCAGGTCGGGCAGCGTCGGCGTTTGTCAGACTTGGCGGAGAAGAGATGGCCACGCCGACAAGCCATCCACGCTTGGGGGTTTCCGTTCTCCTTGCGGACGCGCAGCGAGACGAGGGCATGGGGGAACATCCGCGCGCGGGTACCGCAGCCGGTGCACTCGCCTGTTGCCACCCGGATGGTGTGGGAGACGACGCCTCTGGTGCCGTCTGTGAGGGTCGTGCCGTAGGCGGCTTCGACCTCTGTGTGAGTCCACTGCTCGATCGTCGACGCAGCCTCGCGCAGTTTGTCCGGTGCAGGGAGACCGAGCATGGCCGTGAGTCCGGCGGCTGGCCAGGGGTTGAGGTCCTGGGCGTACACCTGGTGGCCTCTCGCGACGGCTGCGAGCGGGATGACGCCGCCTCCGGCGAACATGTCGGCCACGAGGAGTCGGCCGGGGATCATCGCGTTGAAGGCCTCGATGACCGCGCCGTTGACAGCGCTGGTCCGTCGGGCCCACCAGCGGTAGGTACTCACGGGGGGAAGGTGAACTTCCCGGTTTCGGCTCTCGGCTCGCGCTTCCGCGCTGACTTTGAGGTAGTCGAGTTCGCCAAGAGGGCTGCGGAGTGGTGGTCCGTGCTCCGGGGACGACTGGGCCGACGGTGGCGGGTCGGTCGTTGGGGCCGTCATCGGGGTCATGCTTGTCCTATGTTCGTTCGCTCAATCGTCGGGGCGTTCGTGTCACGTCGTTGCCGTACTGCGTCGTACACCCGATCGATCGATCATGTTACGGGTCTGTTCGCCAGAGTGGGAGCCGTCCTAACGGACTACTTGTTCAGCCCGGTTCGTTCGGTTTTCTGAGTGGGAGACCGGGCCGCAGACATTGCGCGCTGATGGTGATCCGACATGACGCCCAGCGGCCCCGAAGCTGGCCTTTGCCAAGCGGCGGGTCTGCGGGCAGCGCTGCGGCGAAGTCGCTGGGAGCGAGCCATCCGGCGACACGCATAACCGGTTCACTGATGGTGACATCACGTTCCCGACGCGTGACCACCAGTGACCAGCGTGGATCACGTTCGGCGACAACGGCCTCATTTCGGCTAATGAAGAACTCGATCCAGCCTGGTGGCGCCGAGGTCGCTTTGACCTCGAGCCGGTGACGCTGGCCGGCCGCATCGGGACTGGCGATGTCGTAGCCCAAAGTGTCGTCGATCAGGCTGACCTGCGCCACATCGGGGAGCATGTGCTGCATGCCGGCGCCGCGCAAATGGGCCCGGCATGCCTCGAGTACCGCTTGCTCGCCTTCGTTTCCGAACTCCTGCAGCACTTGAAGATCGACCTTCCGGGCAGCGGCAAGCAGCATCGCATCGCGTTCGCGTACATCCTCGAACGTTGAGGCAAACGCTGTGGCGACATCATGGGGAACGAGTTCCCACCGGACCTCATCGATAGTCGCCATCTGCGCGAGCCACACCTCACGCTGGTCGGTCAGAATCTTGAAGAGTAGGGCCTCGACGAACGTGTCCACCGGCAACCGAGCCATGGCTAACAGGTCGTCAGACGGGACGACCAAGTGTCGCTGAGTGGCGAGTAGACCGGCGCGAGCGAGTAGACGTTCGCCCGCGGCGAGGCTGCGATGGTCGTGTAGTGCGCCCGTTGCAAGGCTGCGGTAGCTCCGGTCAAGGGCGTGCCGAGGCTCGCCATCCGGCTTGAGTAGCCGGGCGACGTAGAACGCTGCCTGGAGATGGCGATGACTCGGATGTATCGGTAGCGGCTCGGGCAGCACCGTTGCTCACTGGTCCTGGCCGTTGATATGAGCAAGCAGCGCGGCCATATCCGCATCGGTCTCGATCGGTGGTCCGTAGTCTTCGTCGTCGGGAAGGGACATCCGCACGAGTTCCTTGTCGTCCAAGGCGCGGGCAAGGTTAGTGGCCTTGTCTCGGATTCGGGTGTCAACGACCTGATCGACGGTGTCGCTCGTGATCATGAAAAGCAACGTCGTGCGCTGGTCGGGATCCATGCCGAGCCGGTGGATGCGGTCGATGCTCTGCAGGTAGTGACCTGCGTTGAACGTCCTGTCGAAATAGATCGCGTCGTGGCAATCGTGGTGCAGGCTGACGCCCTCGCTCATCGCAGCAGGGTTGGCCAGCAGTACCATGCAGTCGTCATCCTTCCGAAAGCGCTGCAACTCTGACTCCCGAGTGATGGTCGCATTCGGCGCGCTCGTGACGGACGGAACCCCGCCATGGATCATGGCGGGCCGGTACTCGGCGAGCCACCGTTTTAGGCCTTCCAGGTTCGAGACGAAGTTCGACCACACCAGCGTCTTGCGGGGACCAGCCGGATCGGCGACGTTCTGAGCGATGATCTCCCGCAGGCGAGTGAACTTCGGGGGCGTCTCATAGCGGCCGTAGCCGACGATCATTTCCCACAACCGGCTTCCGGGCTCGACGGGCAACGGTGGATGAGCGAACTCGCCGGCCAGGTCACGTGACCCGACCGCGAGCAGCTGAGGGTTGCTCGCCGCCTCGAGCAGGTACATGACGACCGTGCCCATACGTGCCAACTCGACGCGGTCATTCATCGACACGCGTAGCATGCCAGCGTAGCGATCGCGGAGACTCGCGTAAATCTCGCGCTGTAGGCCGCTCAAAGGGACTACGACTCGCCGCAGGGAAGGCGGCGGTAGCTCCAGTTCCTTCTTGGTGGTACGCACGAACAGCGGCAGAATAGCTCCGTTGATCGCATGAAGTGCCTCCGGTGGAGGATTCGGCGTTAACGCCTCGGCCGGGAGTATGCGCCGCGACTGCCCCGGCCACAAGAACTCGTATAAGGCGATGAAGTCCTGCGCCGACTGCGGGGCAGGGGTCCCCGTAAGGACGTCTCGCCGGGACGCGGAGAAGGCAAGGTCGAGACACGCGCTGCCATGCTGGCCGACACGGCCCGCCTTCATCCGGTGTGCCTCATCGAGCAGCACCAAGGTTCGCCGTCTTCGGACCCAGTTGGTGAGCTCGCTTAGGTTTGCCGTCAAGCGGTGATAGTTAACTAGCAGGATCTCGGCGTCGTGGCTTTTCGGCGTGCCAAACACCTTGACGGGGGGTGCCGTGCCGGGCTTGAAGCACTCCTCGACCTCGGTCTGCCACGCGTCGAACGCCGACAGGGGCGCAACGACGAGCAGCTGGTCGACTGTGTTGGCGTGATGCTCCGCCTCGTAGACGGCGTACGCAACGGTTGTCTTGCCAGCGCCGGGTACGGAGAAATTCGCACCATGCGCCAGACCGAGCAGCTTAGCCGCGTCGCGAAGCTGGAATGGCTTGAGCGTCCTGATGAAACGGCTGCCGTCAAGTCGCCTACGCACATCGTTGGCAGTCATCGGTGTGTTGACCTGGCGGCGTGCGCGTTCGAGTTGCCCGCGTTCAAGCTTAATCGTAGTGATGATTGCTTCAGCGGCCGGCTCCCACACGATGTTTACGTTGTATCGGTTGCAGGCCGGACCCAGCCAGCCGATGTGCTCGCGAAATCGTTCGAGTGGCACCAGGACGGAGCGTGCCGGGTTGCCGTCGTAGCCCCACTCGATTCGCAGTTGGCCCCAGAACACATCCGGGACAGCGCCGACCTTCTGGGCGAGGACCACGTTCGCCGCTGGGTCGAAGTCGAGCGAGATGGCGGGACCGTCCGTCACAGGCGGTTCTCCGCCGCGGTGAATCCGCGTTCTGCCATGTAGCGCAGCAGTTCATCGTGCGAGCGCAGGTAGCCTTCGAGGGCCTGTTCAATTGCAGCCTCGTCCGGCTGTTCGCCGTCGTCTTCAAGCTCCTTATAGGCGCGCTGCGCTCGGTCGCATGCACTGCCGGCAGCGATCAACTGGCGTCGAGGGATGTCGAGGGCGTCCTGCCCCTGGTCGTCGCGCGCCTTGTTGTCCGCGGCCGTCTGCATCGCAGCCTTGACTGCGTCAAAAAAGGTGTTCTTCGGCAACATCGTGGTGCCTTCGTCGGTCGGCACCTCCACCTCGGCGTCCCAGTCACTGGCGTCGTCGACCTTGCCGTGGCGGACGAGTACGTCGAACAACGGCTGAAGGGTTACCTCCGCGAGTTGATCATCGGGTGCCTGCTCGTCAAGGTCGTCAAGGAGGGAAAGACCGCTCAGATCTGCACGGGGAACCTCGAGTTGACCAATGGTCAAGGCTTTCGCCGCGGGCCGTAGGTTCGGCTGCTCCTCGAACGCCTGAAGTACGTAGCTGTCCAGGTATGACTCATCAATGTGCCGCACCCTCCGGTAGTCCAGGCCGGCGAGGAGGCCGACGAGTTTCGCCTGCCGGATACGACGAGCCGCACCCGGAGTTTTACGTACCGACATTCTTCGGTGGGACTCGTCGATTTCGATCAGGTTTTGTCGGTCGTCGTCAAAATCGGGCCAGCTCAACACGCCGCTGCTGGCGGTGATTAATTCTTCGATGATCTGCCGAAGTCGGTCTTCGGTCTCCACTTCCTCGGCGGCGGCTTTCCGATCTTTCGGCAACGTCGGATCGTAATGAGCCTTCATCTTCACGCCGATCTCGTGCGGCTTGAGTCCGGCGTCCAGAAGATCCTTAATGAAAAGGAGCTGATTCGTGAATGTGTAGTCCTGCTGGGTGTTTCGGCGCATCTGAAACTCGAATTCGAGCTGCATGATCTCGTCGCTGTCGGCATTCTCCGGCAGCACCTGGACCTTGACGTACTCGAAGGCCTTCTCGTGTGGAACCTGTTCATGAAGGTCGCGAAGCGCGACCGCTCGCGTGTTGGCATTGATCAACACGCCTTCGTGGGTGATGAGCCCTGGCTCACGCTGCTTCTCGCGGCGGATCGTGTTCTTGACGTCGTCGTAACCCTTGGTCTGCCGGATGAGGTCGGCCAGTAACTGCTGCGCCTCGTCGCTGTGTGGGTTCGTCTCGATGATGGCGCCCTCGGCCACGAGGCTCTCGATCTGCGCGCGAACGCGGTGTGTGCGGTGATTCAGCAACACCACGCTTACTGGCACCGTGACCACGGGCAGCATGAGGTTCTCGCCGCGCCACTCAAACGGCCGGCGCTCATTCTGCTCGGTAACTGCCGCCTTGGCTGCCGCAATGATGTCGCGCCGAGCGTGTTGGGTCAGCGAGTTCACGAGTGGCCCTCCAGGGGATCGACCGATGCGGCGGGCTGTGCACCGCCGTTCTGACCGGCAGATGTGACACTTTCATCTGGTGTGACCAACGCGTGGAGGGCGTCCGCCAGTGCCGTAACTGTGCGCTCTGTGTACATTCGCCCATAGAACGGGCGGGCAAGTTCGGCCGTGGTGTTCCGCTCGGCCCATCCAGGTCCCACTAGTACCACGCTGCAGGGGATGCCGAGGCGCGATGGCAGCGTGCCAAGCCTAGCTCCGCTTTTCCTTGCCGTACCTCCGTCCCGTGCGACCGATACGGCGACCGCGTGTGTCACCGTCCCTGCATGCACTAGCACGGCGAGTTGCCCGCCCTCGTTTCGTCCATCCTTCGCGGCGGCAGCCGGGTTGGCTCCCACCTGCGTCAACAGCTCTCGTGACGCAGCGTTCATTGCAAGCCGGTGATATGGTACTGATCGTTCGTCAAGGAGCTTACACAGGGTGGTCGTTACTGCGGCTTGCACGTGCTTGGCCTTGCTGCTCCTGTGAGCGACCCAGGCGCTACCGACAGCTCGCTGGGTCAGCAGAAGCTCATACGGGACGCCGTGGACCCGCATCTGCTCAACTAACTCCCATCCCCGCTGCCGCCCCGGCTCGTCGTCGATGTCGGGCAGCAGATGTTCAACCGGCCGCGCCGGCTCGGCGGCCGGACTGCTTGCCGTCACCCGGCCGGTGATGACCGCGTCGACGACCTCGAACACCGCCTTTAACTGGTCGTTCTTCCACTTGCGACGCAGATCGGTGGGGACCGACGCATCGTGGACCCTGGCGCGCAGATCCCGGTATGACAGCCCTGCTGCCGCACAGAGCGCGGTCACAACGTTGCGGTCGTCCTCCTGTGCAGCGATGACGGCAGCCAGCGTCACACTCGCTAGGGTCCGAGTCGCAGTCCTGGCGGCCAGCGCGTCGAGGGCAGCCCTGTACTGCGCCGGTCGCAACACCTCATCCAGCGCGAGAAGCTCCTGGCTCGGATCCAAGCCCGACACCACTTCGGCTCGGCAGACCTGCCGAATCACCCGGCCAGCCTGTCCTTGGGCGTCAGCTGTCAGGGCCTGATCCTCGATCGTCAGCAGAGAAGCCAACAGGTTCGGCAGATCGATCGGCCGAGACACCGCGCGTTCCTCGCCGAGCCATGCAAGCGCATCTTTGGTCGATCTTCTCCCAGTGACCGTCCTGACGTACGCCTCGGCGTCTTGCAGTTCCAACCTAGATCCTTTCGAACGCACGAGACGAGCAAGAGGGGAACCTAACCCGGACATGCACAGTGATCACCAACGCCAAGGACGGCGACCGGAAGGGAACCCCAGGTTCCCGATTCTGCCGTACAAGGGGTGGATACGTCCGCCCACTGAGGGTTGAGGTGGTCTCGTGATCGTTAACGCATTGATCGAGTCGCGGTTTCCCGGGCGACACTGCGGAACCCGCTGCATACCAGTAGCAGCTGCAGCTGCCGAAGGGTCTGCCGGTCGCAGCAAAGCTCGGCGACCAGTTGACGCTGCCGCCCATCTTGGCGGCCGCCGGGACCCGGGTACGAACGAGGCAATCCCCAGGCCATCGATTATCTGGGACTCGTGAGCACAGCAGGAAGAACGGAGACGTAACGGAGCCCAGCGCGACCGTTAGCCGCTGCGAACATGATCTTGACGGCCGTAAAACGCCAGGTAGAACCCATGCAATCGAAGGCCGCGTTTAGCCCGTCGTGGGCGATCCCGGGGGCTTTTAATCCGTAGGTTCTGGGTTCGAGCCCCAGGCGGCCCACCAAAAGACCAGGTCAGCGGCTCATGTATGATCGAAGCAAGATCATCCGGCCGGAATACGCCCGGTTTACTGGTTCGGCCCCAAGGTCGATCCGAGCGCATCCGCACCGCGACGGCTGGCCGTGCCGCGCCCCATGTACACGTCCTGAGTCATCGACGGGTGGGCGTGTCCGAGGATGTCGGCGATCTGGCGAGCAGTCAGGCCGGCATCGTCGAGCAGGGTGGCGACCGTCTTGCGGAAGGTCCGGAAGGTCACCCACTCGTAGCCGGCGCGAGCCACGAACGGGCGCCATGCACGGTCGCGCACGTTGGACGCCTCGCGGACCGTGCCCGTGCTGCTGGGGAAGATCGGCCCGTCCAAGCTCACCGCGGTCGCCCGGCGCTGAACCAGCATCGCAACACACCAGTCCGGCAAGGGGATGTCGCGATCCGCGTTGAGGGTCTTGCCCCGATTGAGGACCTTGCCGCGGCCCTTTGCGCGGATGACGTTCCCGGCCATAGCCAGCAACCGGCGTTCCTCGTCGAAGTCCAGCCAGTGCGCCGCCAAGCCTTCGCCGGTCCTCTCGCCAGTGGCGAGGAACAAGCGCGCCAGGTCCGGCAGGTCGTCCGCGATCGCTACCTGGTCGGTGTCCAGCTTGCTCAGCAAGTCGATCGCCTCGTCGGCAGTCAACGCGCGCGGCTTCGCCCGCTGGTGCTTGGCCTTCTTACTCTCCAAGCGGCCGATCTCCCGTACGGGGTTCGCGTCCAGGGCGCCGTGGCGGACGGCGAACGCGGAGAGCCCCGACAGGATGGCTCGAACGGTCTTCGCTGAGCTGATGCTGGACTCGTCGCGGACGCGCCGGCACAGGCGGTCAAACGCCGGCACGCCCACCTTCGGGTTGTCGACCTCCCGCATCCGCAACTCGCCGACGGCCGGGACGACGATCGTCTCGAACCGGTTCCGGTAGGTGTCGATCGTGCCCCAGCTCTTGTAGTTCTTCTCGGCATCCTTTTCGAGTTCGAGCAGCCACTTCCGCCCAACCTCGGTAAGCCGGGTCTCCGAGGTGACTTCCTGCTTGGCGTCCACGGGAGCAACCCAGTCCCGAATGGCTTCCTTTAGCCGGATCTCCGCTTTCGTGGCGGTCGAGCCGAATCGCGCGACCTCGTACGTCTTGCCGTCGAAGTCGCGGTAGAGGCACCGGGCGCGGAACCGCCCCTGGGACTCTTCGGTGGTGCGGATCTTGCCGTGCGTGCCGATCGGCAGGGCTGGCCGGCCCATCAGGCGGTGCAGGATTAGAGGCGGAGAGTCGAGCCGGTATCGGCCGCGAATGCGCCGGTGGCTCCGTAGGTGACGTTGTTCGGGGTGCTGACGACGTAGTCAGGCGTGTGCAAATGCAATGACTCTGCGCGAGGAGTGGCCGCCCCTTCGCATACGGTTATCCCGACCACGGCGAAGCAAGTCATGATCCAAAAGCTTGAGTTGTATATGCTGAGATCGACCATGACGTGAGTGTGAGCGGCGCAGGCTTGCAATCTGTGCACCGCCACGACCTATGTCCTCGCCGGACGGGCAGATCTCCGGGATGGTCGAGCCGAGCGCGGAAGTCGCGTCCGTGTGTGCCTGTCGTCCATCCCGTCAACCTCCTGAGGGCTATCAAGCCTGTCAAGGGGGCGGTTGGGCGGTGTGGTTGCCAGAGCGGCTGGTGCCCCCTTGACAGGCTTGATCGGGCTGACGCCAGGTCGACGGGATGGACGAAGAGGCCCCCACTTGCGGGTTGAAATGAGAGGGCTCGCGTGGATCCACGTCATGCTTCCGTCGTGGATGACAAGAGTCCATCTAGCCTGCGGTTGCGGCAAGGCTGCCTACTTGGATCGACTCGAAGTCTGCCGGCCTGCTGCAGACTTCGTCCGACGAATCACCCGCTCGCCCTTGCTGGCAGCGGTGCGCGCAGCCAGCGTCCTTTGGGCGACACCAACCTTGCGTGCGGAGGCGCCAATCAGTTGGCTTACTCGTTGAGGTGTCAAGCCCAGTACTGCAGCGATTTCCCGTCCCGACAGTCCGGACTTGCCGAGCTTCTTGGCAACTTCTCGTTGCTTTGCCGCCGCATCTCGCAGCCTGCGTTCTGCGTCCTTGACTTGAGCGCGAGCAGACCTAACTTGATCCGCCAACTTCGTGTCAAGCTGTGGCACCACGTCCACCTCAAACGACGTCTCATCGTCGATGTCCATGGCAAACGCGATGTACTCACGAGCAACGTCTGCTGCTTTGGAGAGGGTCCCGGCCTGCGTGACGCCAACCCCGTCGATATGAAGTTCCCAGCCGCGTGTCCAGCGCTTAGCTGTAACGGTGTACACGTCAGTCACTGCAGCCACCCCTCCGGTAGACACGTGAGCTTCCTGATGGTGTCACGAACGACACCCGGTGAGACGACCTTGTCGAATTTCACGATCGCTTGGTGCTGTCCGCAGGGGCACACCCACTTCTCGTGGCTTCCGCGGGTTGACTTGTGAGTGCAGCCCTCATCGATCAGCGCTCGCTGTACATCCTTGTACCTCATCGCCTTCACCACAGAGGTTAGTCTAGTCCCTCTAGATGTGCAACGTCTAGAGGGACTAGATCAATGGTATCGACGCAGGTCAAGTGGGAGATGTGGCCTTGGTGAGCAGGAGTGCTGTGTCGCCGAGTCGGCCGCTATTGGCCAGCCATCCCGACGAAGGAGCCCAGTGACTGACCACAAGGCCGGTCTCAGGTGGCAAGATCATCCGGCCGGTTTACTCCCGGAATTCGGTGATCATCGACGACAGGCGTCGGCGAGTGACGCGGGTTTGCACTTGCCAAACTCGCAGATGATGGCTGACAGTGGCCGATGTCCACGGCGAACGCTACTGGTGGACGGCTGAACCGTAGGTTCTGGGTTCGAGCCCCAGGCGGCCCACTGCGATCATGCTTCAGCCGGCGGGAATCGATCGATGATGCCGCCGTGGCTGGCGTCGGGTAGAAGGTGAGCCGGCGAACCAGGTCGGCCGAATTGCCGCTCGACACCATCCGGTCCTGGTCGCCGTTGGGCCACCAGGACCGTGCACCCAAGCCGAGCAGCAACTCGCCGACGGCCACTGATGTCCGCGCTCGGTCACTCGCGGGTGAGGATCGTCCGAGGATCACGGGTGCCGCGTGCCAGGTCCTCGGCGATCACGCTGAGCTGCAAGTTGTGGCTCCGGCAATAGGAACGCAGACGCTCGAACGCCTGGTCCATCGGGATGCCTCCCGCGTGGAAGAGCACGCCTTTGGCCTGTTCGATGATGACCCGGCTCGTGAGCGCGGTCTGGAGCTGCTCCGTGAGGACTTCGCCGTGGCGGATGGCTCGTTCCTGCAGGATGCCGACCGTGGCGGTGTCGGCCAGGGCGCGGGCGATTTCGAGGTTCTCCTGACCCAGCAGGGTGGCGTCCCGGCCGAAGAGGTTGAGCGCGCCGATGACCTGGCGCCGCAGGCGCAGGGGGATGGCCTGGACCGAGCGGTAACCCTCGGCCAGAGCTTCGGGGGCGAATACGGGCCAGCGGTTCCGCTCGACGGCGAGGTCGTCGGTGTGCACGGGCACACCCGTACGGTAGGCGTCCAGGCAGGGACCCTGGTCAGCCTGGAGCTGCAACAGCTCCAGTAGCCGGGTGCGCTCGTCGGACGCGGCCACGACGTGCAGGCTGCCTCGCTGGTCGGACAGCAGCAGACCTGCGGCGGTCGCGCCGAGCAGAGAGACGCAGTAACCGGCGAGGCGGTGTAACAGGTCGACCACGTCGTAGTCGTCGACCAGTGTGTCGGCCATGTCGACAAAGGCGCGCACCAACTGCTGCTCGCGAGTGGGGGCGCTCCCGGCTGGTGGGGTGTTCATCATTGTCATCTCCCCTGGTTCACGATACCGGCCCGGCGGGGCCGGGGAGCCGAATCCGTAGGCTGGTGGCGTTCATTCGTCGATCACTCTCGGGTGCAGCCGGCCGGTGACCAGGTCCTCGGCGACGCCCTGGATCTGGCGGCCGGTGACGAAGACGTAGCCCCGCAGGCGTGCCAGTGCCTGCTCGGCGGGGATCGCGAACTCGGCGACGACGATCCCGGTGGCTTGGTGCACCACCGTCCGGTCGCGGACGAGCTCCGTGAGCCAGTCCTCGCGGATTTCGCCCTCCGGCCCGGTGGCCGACACCGCCAGCAGGGCGCTGGTGGCGATGTCGACGATCTGCAGAGCGGTGGCCAGTTCGGCCGGCGAGAGCCAACCCGGTGTACGCCGGTACATGTCCATCGCGCCGAACCTGGCCGCCCCGCGGCGGAGCGGGAACGCGAAGATCGCGCCGACCTGCTCCGCGGAGATCTGGGCGGCGAACACCGGCCAGGTGTGGTTCGCCCGCTGGACCAGGTCCGGGACCAGCACGGGCCGGCCGGTGTCGAACGCCTCGAAACACGGGCCTTCGCCGAGACTGAACTGAGCCTCTTCCAGGTGCTCGGCCACGGCGTCGCTGGCGTAGAGGCTCTGCCGGTGCTGTGTTCCGAGCATGACCGAGATCGACGCCCCGTCCACGGGAAGGAGGGACACGCACGCCTGGCAGACGCGGATGAGCGGGTTCAACCCGTTGTCGCCGTCGCGCAGGGAAGCCAGCACCGCGGACAGCAGGTGCGGCACCGAATCGGCGACGTCCTCCGGCTTCGTCACCCGACCCCACCGCCTTCCCGCCGCAGAGAGCTACCAGAGCTTCCCGGCAGCGGCGAGGTGGTGGATCCATGCCGGACGTGCAGCCACGAGATACTCGATGACAACGCAAACCCCGACCCTACACCGGCTCCGCCGGTCACCCGTCTCCGTTGTCCGGCCGGGCCGGGTAGACCGCCAGTGCCTCGTCCAGCCCGGTGTCGGTGACGGTTCGCAGGGGCCTGCCGGTCGCGATCACCCTCAGCCGCGTGCGGTTCCCGGCCTCGTGCCGGGCGTCGAGCAGGACGTGCAGGCCGACGGAGGACATGAAGTCGACGTCGGTCAGGTCGATGACCACGTCGGCGGGCCGCTCGGCGACGGCGGCCGTGATCGCCCGGGCCAGCTGCGGCCGGGTACGCAGGTCGATCGTTCCCGAGGCGGTCACGACCTGCGCTCCGTCGAACCGGCGCACCGACACCGCCAGCTCTTCTCTTGGGCCTGCCGGTTCACCGGGATCGGCATCGCGACGTGTCACGTGCGCTATTTTCACCCGGCAACCGGGCCGGGCGCACCCGACAGACGAGCTAACGTCCGCCGAGCCGGTGTGCGGGCTCCAGGGTGATGCCGCCGGCGGTCACGGCGCCGGCTCACGGTTCGTGGTGCGGTGCTCTTCCACGCTAGACCGCGACATCCCGCTGCTGCGGCCGGCCGGATCCCAGCACGGCCCAGACGACCTTGCCCCCGGCCCAGGACCGGCTGCACCCCCAGACGTGCGCGGTCTGGGTGACCAGCCGGAGCCCTAGCCCGTGCGCCTCGGGGCGATCGAGCAGCACCGCCTGCCGCGAGTCGTCGTCGGCGACCGAGACGGTGAAGGCGCCCGGGCGCAGCTCCAGCCGCAGCCGGGGATGCGACGTCGTGTGCCGGATCGCGTTCTCCACCAGCTCGGTCGCGACCAGGAGGGCGTCCTCGACGTGTTGGCGGACGTTCCACAGCACGCAGGTCCGGCCGACGAACGCCCGGGCGGCCGCGGAGGCTTCCGGTGACGAGGCCAGCAGCTGCACGGCCCTGCGGCGGCGTGGGCGGACCCGGGCCCGTTCGGCTGTGGCGACGTCGGCGTGGACCGGCACCGCCTGACCCATGGCCCGCGTCGCCAGCCGGGCCACGTGGTCCGCGCGGTCGGTGACCACCGCGAACGGGAGTCCGGGCCAGTCACCGATCCGCATGGCGATCACGGTGAACACGCTCACCAGGCTGTCGTCGTCGATTTCGAGGCCGCTGATGTCGGCGATGACGCTCTCCGGCGCGTCGGTGGCCACCTTGAGCACGCCGTCGCGCAGTTCCGGGTAGTTCGCCAGGGTCAAGTCGCCGGTCAGCGTCGCCACCGTCGACTCCGCCCGGTAGTGCGGCACCACCCGGAGGCCGGTTTCACCGATCATGCGCTCGCCTCGACCTGGTGACGCGACACCGGTCACCCCGGACGGGGGTGCGGGAAGCCGGGATGTCCCGGCGACGGGGATCGGCGACGCCGTCGGCGGCTTCGAGACCGAGCGTGGCGAGCAGCGACGCGCAGTCGCGGGCGTCGGTCGCGGCCGAGGCCACCACCCGGGCACCGTGGTACCGCTGGTCGGGAGTGAGCCCCGTGGAGCCGGTCACTTCAGGTGGCGCCGCGGCACGCCTCATCGGCTTGGCCGCAACCACAGGGGTGCCGGTACTCGAAGTTTCGCGCTGGCCATCAGGTCCTCCGCCGGTGTCGACCACTTTCGGTGGTACCGCCGGGGGCAGGGGCGGGACGCGCGCCGCGGCTGACGCGAACGTCAACGCGGCCAAGCCATTGATGATAGCCCCAAAGCCGACGCGGCGAGAGAGGGAGCCGATGCGTCACCTGCCTGCTCACGGACGGATCAGCGCCCGGCCGTGAGGTACGGCTCCGGATCGCCGCCGGGGCGGGCGCCGCTGTCGAGCCAGCGGCGGAAGCCGTCCGGGTCGCGGCGCTCGATTTCGTCGAGGTAGTCCTGCCGGCGCTGGACCAGACACCGGCGCGCCGTCGCGTCCCGCGTGACCAGCAGCTGGAAGTAGCTGCGCTGCCAGGCCGTGCACAGGTCGCCGGTGTCCAGCTCGACGTCACTCCTGCCGGGCCCGGACGCGGACCATGGACCGGTCACCGCCGCGACGAAGCCGAGCACCACGAGAAGGGACGTCGTCAGTCCGCTGCCCGCGGTCGCGGACAGTTCGGAGACGGCGATGCACAGCGCGGCGCAGAGCCCCGCGGCCCAGGTCGTGCGTGCGAGCATGGTTCGCCTCAGCGTTCGGGCGAGCACCGGGCAGTTCGCCCCGCGCCGCCATCGGAAACCGTGATCGCCGAGGTCTGGGGCGTCGGTGCCGACCCTAGCGGCTGCGGGGGCACCGCACCGGGTCCGAAGGGGCATTACCGTGAACGTCGGGAGCGGGCTGTTCCGGGCCCGAGCCCGGATGGCCCACTATTCCTCGGCGCGGTCCACCGGGGCGAGAGGCGGTGAACATGGACGCGACCAGGCGGCTCATCGTCCTCCGGCACGCCAAGTCGGACTGGTCGGACGCCCTCCCCGACCACGAGCGCCCCCTTGCGCCGCGCGGGATCCGGGACGCTCCCCGGCTCGGCCGATGGCTGGTCGAACGCGGGTATGTTCCCGGCTACGTCGTCTGCTCGACCGCCCGCCGCACCAGGGAGACCTGGGAGCGGGTGAGCGAGGCCCTCCCGGACAAGCCGCCCGTCGAGTACGACGAAGATCTCTACGGCGCCGGTCCCGAGGAGTACCTGGAAGCCGCGCGACGGATCCCTGACGACGTCACCACACTCGCCCTCGTCGGGCACGAGCCCGGTGTCAGCGAACTGACCCTGCACCTCGCCGGCCACGGAGACGACACGCGGCTGATCCGGACCAAGTTCCCACCGGCGCCGCGGCCGTGCTCACCACCGCCGGCACCTGGACGGACCTCGCCGCCGCGCGACTCGAAGCCTTCTTCCGGCCCCGCGACTGATTCCGACGTCCGGACAGGAAAGGGCCCGGCCGGGATGCGGCCGGGCCCTTTCTTCCGAATCAGACTCCCGCGACCTGGGAAATCCAGCTGCGATAACGCGTGATGTTCGTGTACGCCGTGTTGTTCGACCGGTCGCTGGTCGACGCGACGCCGACCTGGCGCCCGGACGCGAACATCGGGCCGCCCGAGTCGCCGCCGGCGGTGATGCCGTTGACGCGGTTCGCGCACACCGCGACGCCGCCGGTGTAGTCGCTGCAGCCGATCGAGTTGACCCGCACCGTCGCGACCTTCAGGTACCGCGACTGGCAGTTGATCTCGGAACCGCACTGGCTGGTCGCGCCCCAGCCGTAGACCGAGACGTTCTGGCCGACCGAGACGTCACCGACGCTGCCGAGCGGCGAGTAGGTGGCGTTCACCGAGGTCGTGAGCCGGACGATCGCCAGGTCGGCGCTGCCGTTGTAGCGGGTGATCGTCGAGCCGGTGGCCATCGTCCCGCCGCTCGACTGGTCCAGGCTGCCGATCCGGAACGTGTACGTCCCGGAGCTGCTGACGCAGTGCTTCGCGGTCAGGATGTACTGCGGCGCGATGATCGTCGCGGTGCAGTTCTGCTGGCCGTTCACGAACAGCCGGGCCGCCCAGGGGCCGCTCGAGGCGGTGCTGCCACCGATGATCGACGGCTGGGCCTGCGGGGTGGTCTGGGCGGTCGCCGGGCCGCCGAGGCCGACGACGGCCAGTGCGGTACTCGCGGCCAGCAGCACGAACTTGCCGAATTTCACGCTCACTCCTTTTCGTGCGGAGAACCCGCACGGGAAAGCCGGTGGGGACCGAACGAGAAGAGTGTCCGAGTTTTCGGGGAATGTCCGGAACCGACGAAAGTCCGGTCGCGTCCGTATTTATTTCGCCGAATGGACTACGTGCTGTTCCCGTACTGTTCCGCGCTCAGCCCACGGGTGGAGGCCACTCCGGTTCGTGCTGTTGCCGTAGGTGTTCCTCGAGATCGGCCGCGGTGCCGCGAAGCAGCGGACCGCCGCCGCGGTGGGGGATGCGGGCGAGCTGACCGGGCGCATCGCGTGGGAGGCGAAGCACTGCCGTCCGGTGCCGCCCGCGGATCGGGCCGGACGCCGCCACCGCCGGGGTGCTGGTCGACTACGGCGTCAGACCGTGACCTTCGCCGGGGCGGTGCGGCGGAGCCAGTACAGGCCGATGACCGGCAGCACCAGCGGGATGAACAGGTAGCCCTCGCCGTAGACCGACCAGACGGTCGGGTGCCGGAACGCGGCCGCGTCGACGAGGCTCAGCGTGCCGATGGCCAGCACGCCCAGCAGCTCGATCGAGCAGGCCGTCAGCGCCACGCGCCACCAGCCGTCGCCGCGCCGGGCCAGTGCGATCGTCGCGACGATGTACACGACCGCGGCGAACGCCGAGAGCAGGTAGGCGAGCGGTGCTTCGTGGAACTTCGTGCTGATCTGGACGCCGGCTCGCGACGTCGCGGCGAGCGCGAAGATCGCGTACACGGCGACGAGCACCCGTCCGGGGCCGGAGGCCGTCCTACGCTGTTGCTCCACTCCACACCTCGTTCAGCCGCAGCACCATCACCGGGATGGCCAGGCAGGCGATGCCGAGCACCGCGGTACTCGACCGGCTCCGCTCGGCCAGCGCCCAGGCGGCGCCGACGGGCAGCACGACCAGGGAGCCGATCAGGTAGGCGAGGTAGGTCGCCAGGCTGCCCGGCGAGTCGCCGCCGGCGAGCAGCACGATCCCGATCACCAGCTGGCCGACCAGCAGGACCTCGACGACCGCGATCCCGATCAGGAGCGGATTGTCCGGCAGCCGGTTGCGGGCCGACTGCACAAAGCTCCAGAGCGCGACGAGCGTGGCCGCCACGGCGACCGTCACGGCGAATCCGAAGATCACCCGTTCCTCCTTCCGGTCCGCCGGCCGCCAACTTACTCCGTAGTACCGGTGGGCCTGTCCGCCGAGGTGTCGCGGGCGTGGCGTGGACCACCAGGGCCGCTCCAAAGTGGACTGTCCGGAGCAACGAGGTGTGCCGGATTTGCGAAAATTGATCACCGGAAGGTCTTGATGGCATTCTGCCAATTCCGGGGTTTATTCCGTGTTATCTTGGTGTGGACCTGCGGGAATGTTGGAAAAAGCTTCGTGTTACACCCCGACAGGGTGGTTGGCCGTCTGCCAAGAATTACGCTGGGTTCGGCTACCGACTGGTAAGTGCCCTTTTTGCCTACCTCGGATAGACCAGTTGAACCCCCGGGTTGGCGGATAGGCGCGGAGCCGTCCGGCATGGGGGAATATTCCTCGTCCCCGGAGCCGAGGTGCCCGGGGGAACGCACGGAGGGGTATCTTCGATGGACCTGCGCTACGAAGCATTTTGCTTCGCCGACCCGTTGTTCTACGACGAACAACTGGAAATCGGCGCGCCGGTCGACGATTTTGCCCAGGCGCTGCCGCTGCCGGCCACCGGCTGGGTCACCGGCGACCGCGGGGTCTGGCGGGCCCTGAGTCCCGAGGGGCGACAACTCCCCGGCCAAGGCTGGAAAATCCACGTTTCCGCTGGCCTGGACAACGCCCGGCGCGTGCTCGTGCAGGTGCACGAGTACTGTGTCGAGCGCCGGATCTCCTACAAGCACCTCCGCTCGCTGATGATCCTGCTCGCCCGGAATTCGAAATACGCCCCCCGTGACGGCAGCGCCAAGCTCATCACCATTTACCCGGCTGACGAAGACGAGCTGGGGCGGGTTCTCGAAGATCTGGCCACCCTGCTCGAAGGCGAGCACGGAGCCTATATCCTGAGCGACCTCAGATACGGGGCCGGGCCACTCTACGTCCGTTACGGCGGATTCGCAGAACAGTGGGTCGAACACGACGGCAACCGCGTCCTGGCGATCCGCAAGCCGGATGGCCGGCTCGTGCCCGACAAGCGGGAACCGACGTTCTCCGTCCCCGACTGGGTGAAGATTCCGGCGTGTCTGCAGAGCAGCGTCGCCGCGCGCAAGAGCGGCGACCCGGCCCAGTTCCCCTACCAGGTGACGCGCTCCCTGCACTTCTCGAACGGCGGCGGCGTCTACCTCGCCGACCCCAAGGCGGGCGGCGAGGAGGTCGTCCTCAAGGAAGCCCGTCCGTATGCCGGCCTGGACAAAGCGGGCATCGACGCCGTCGAACGGCTGCGCCACGAGCACGAGGTGCTCGACCGGCTGAGCGACGTCCCCGGCGTGCCGCGGGTCTTCGAGCACTTCACCGTCTGGGAGCACCACTACCTGGCCATGGAGTACATGCCGGGCAACTCGCTGGGCAACTGGCTGGCCCACAACTACCCGCTGACCAGGCGCGGCACGACGGACGCCGACCTCGCCGCCTACGCCCGGCGGGCGCTCGACGTCGTCGCCCGGGTCGAGGAGACGGTCGAGGCGATCCACGCTCACGGCGTCGTCTTCGGCGACCTGCACCCGCTGAACATCCTCATCGACGAGGACGACGACGGCCGCATCTCCCTGATCGACTTCGAGATGGCCTTCGACGTCGAGTCCGGCGACCGCCCGGCGCTGGGCGCGCCGGGGTTCCGCGCCCCGGCCGATCGCACCGGCTTCGAGATCGACGAGCACGCGGTCGCGGCGTTGCGGCTGTGGCTGTTCCTGCCGCTCTCTCAGCTGACGGAGCTCGCGCCGGCGAAGCTGCGCGGCATCGCCGACTTCGTCGAACGCCGGTTCGCGCTGCCCCAGGGGTACGCGGACGCCGCAGTCGCGGTGCTGGCCCCGCGTGATGTCCCCGCGGAGCCGGCACCGATCCACACGGAGCTCGACCAGGAGAAACCCGACTGGCCGCTGGTCCGCAAGCAGATCGCTGAAGCGATCCTGGCCAGCGCGACGCCCGAGCGCCAGGACCGGCTGTTCCCCGGCGACATCGAGCAGTTCCAGGTCGGCGGCGCCTGCTTCGGCGTCGGTGCCGCGGGCGTGCTGCACGCCCTCGACGTCATCGGCGCCGGCCGGTTCCCCGAACACGAGCGCTGGCTGATCGATGCGGTCCGCCGTGAGCCGCCGACCCGCCCCGGGTTCTTCGACGGCAGCTACGGCATCGCCTACGTGCTGGAGAACTTCGGTTACCACGACGAGGCGACCAAGCTGCTGGCGTCGTCCGCGCGGCTCGTCGAGCAGACGACCGACCACGCGCTGGAAGGCGGGCTGGCCGGCATCGGGCTGGCCATGCTGCACTTCGCGACGGTCCGCCAGGACAACGAGTTCGGCCGCCAGGCCCTGACCACGGCCGTCCGGCTGGCCGAGGCGCTGGAGACGGCGGCGCCACCGGGGAACTTCGCCCGCTCCGGCCTGCTGTCCGGCTGGTCCGGACCCGCGCTGCTGTTCGTCCGGCTCTTCGAGCGCACCGGCGAGCCGGCGTGGCTGGCCTTCGCCGACCAGGCGCTGTGCCGCGACCTCGAAGAATGCGTCGAGTCCGACGACGGTTCGCTGCAGGTCCGCGACGGCGCGGCCCGCACGTTGCCCTACATGGGCATCGGCAGCAGCGGGATTCTCCTGGTCGCCGAGCAGCTGGCGCGGCACCGCCCGGACGCCGAGGCCTGCGAGAGCCTCCCCGGCCTGCGCGAATCATGCCGCGGCGAGTTCGTCATCCACCCCGGCCTGCTCTTCGGCCGGTGCGGGCTGGCGGTCGCGCTCGGCATGGACCCGGACCCGACGGAGCCGATCCGCGCGGCGATCGACCTGCACCTGGCGCGGCTGGCCTGGTACGCGGTGCCGTTCAAGGGCGGCCTCGCCTTCCCCGGCAACCAGCTGCTGCGCCTGTCGATGGACCTCAAGACCGGCAGTGCGGGGATCCTCCTCGCGCTCGCCGCCCTCCTGGACGGCAAGGAGGTGCTGCCCTTCCTGGGCGGCACGCCGTCCCCTCAGACCACCGGTCGCTGACCGGCGGACCCCGAAGTGGAAACGATGGAAGGAACACCAATGGAACTCGTTCTGGACCTGCAGGCCATGGAGACCCCCGAGGTGCTCGACGGCGGCCACGGTGGCGGCGGCGGCGGCACGTCGAACCTCAGCCTGCTGGCTTCCTGCGCCAACAGCACCATCAGCCTGCTGACCTGCCACTGACCTGGCGGATCACCGGCAAGTAGTGCCTAGGTGAACGGTGCGGGAGCGGCACAGGCCAAGTGCGCCGCTCCCGCACCTTCATTGTGGCCCCGGTACCGCCCCGGCGGTACCTCGTCCGAAGGAGTGAGATGCGCGGCCCCGCCGATCGGTTGCTGGCCAGGGTGGCCGGTCTCGATCGCCCCCGGCTGGCCGCCGTCGTGGGTACCGCGCTGGTCGCCACCGCGGCCGGCTTGCTCCTTCCCGGCGCGCTCGCGGCAGCGGTCGACAGCGTTGTCGCGGGCCGCCGGAGCTGGCCCGAGGTCTCCTGGCTGCTGCTCGTCGGCGGCGCGGAGATCGCGGCCGACGTCGTGGGCGGCATCCTGACCACCCGCGTCACCGCGACGGCGTCCGCATGGCTGCGCCGCACGGTCTCCGACAAGCTCTTCGCGGTCGGCACCCGTTCGCGCTTCGCCGAGGGCGACGCGATCAGCCGCCTCACCGGCGACTGCGTCGGTGCCGGCGGCATCGTCACGATCGTCGTCCAGTGCGGTTCGATGCTGGTCATCTCGACCGGCGCTGTCGTCCTGCTCGCCCTCCTGGACTGGCGCCTGGCGCTCGTCTTCCTGGGCAGCATCCCGTTCGCCCTGCTGCTCGCTCGCAGCCACCTCCGCCGCACCGCCGACGATGTCCTCACCTACCAGCGCGTTTCCGGTGAGCTGGCGGCCCGGATGGTCGACGCGGTCGCCGGCCTCCGCACCATCGCCGCCTCCGGCACCGCCGACCGCGAAGCCGACCGGGTCCTGCGCCCCCTGCCGAGATTGACGCTCGCCGGCCGGGGCCTCTGGCGCACCCAGGCCCGGATGGTCTGGCGCGCCGGCCTGCTGACGCCGGCAGTGGAAATCTCCGTGCTGGCCGCGGCCGGCTTCGGCGTCCTCGCGGGCCGGCTCAGCGTCGGCGACGTCGTGGCCACGCTTGGCTACGTCGCGCTCGGCCTCGGCCTGGTCACCCAGATCCCGCTGCTCACCATGCTTTCCCGGGCGCGCGGCTGCGCCGAACGGCTCGTCGAGGTCCTCGACGAGACCGAACCCGTGTCCGGCGAGCTCCCGCTCCTGCCCGGCGACGGCACCGTCGACCTCCACCACATCGGCCTCACGGGCGCGCTGGCGGAGATCGACCTGCGCATCGACGGTGGCACCTTCCTCGCGGTCGTCGGCCGGTCGGGCGCGGGCAAGTCCGCGCTGGCCGGCGTGCTCGGCGGCCTGATTACGCCGGACGAAGGCCAGGTCCTCCTCGACGGTCGCCCGCTCGAGCGCCTCCGCCGGGAGGAGTTGCGCGCCGTCATCGGCTACGCCTTCGAGCGACCCGCGCTGCTCGGCGCCACGGTCGCCGACGCGGTCGGCTACGGCACGTGGGCGGGCGAGTCCGCCGTCCGCGCCGCGTGCCGGACCGCGCAGGTCGACGAGGTCGTCGTCCGCCTGCCCGACGGCTACCACACGCCGTTGGCCGAAACGCCGCTCTCGGGCGGCGAAGCCCAACGGCTCGGCCTGGCCCGCGCGATCGTGCACAACCCGCGCGTCCTGATCTTCGACGACGCCACGGCCAGCCTCGACACGGTCACCGAGGCCGCGGTCGAGCGTGCGCTGGCCGGCGCGCTGCCCGGCCGCACCCGCGTCGTCGTGACCCACCGCGCGGGCACCGCCGCCCGCGCCGACCTCGTGGTCTGGCTCGAGGAGGGCCGGATCCGCGCGGTGGCCCCGCACGCTGCCCTCTGGCAGGAGCCCGGGTACCGAGGTGTCTTCACGGAGGACGACGAGTGAGCCTGCGCCGGTTGTACTGGTCCGCTCTCGCCGGGCAGTGGCGTGGCGGTGTCGTGCTGCTCGTGTGTTCGCTGCTCGAAGGCGTGCCTGCTTTCTTCTCGGGACGGCTCGTCGAGCTGTCCGTGGACCGTGGGTTTTCGGTCGGCGACCCGGCGGCCGGCATCGGCTGGCTGGCGCTGTTCGGCCTCGCCGCCGTGCTCGGCGCGTTCGGCTCGCGGATGGTGTGGCACCAGCTCGGCAAGGTGGTCGAGCCGCTGCGCGACGCCCTGGTGACCGCGGTCGTCCGCGGCGTGCTGCACGACGAGTCCCCGCCGCGCAACCAGCCGGACTCCAGCGGCGTCGCCCGGATCACCCAGCACGTCGAGGTGGTCCGCGACGCGACCGCCGGCCTGCTGGTGCAGGCCCGCGGCATGCTGGTGACCACAGCCTCCGCGCTCGCCGGCCTCGTGACGGTCGCCGGCGCGCTGGTGGTCCCGGTCGCGGTGCCGGTGGTCGTCTCGTTGGTCGCCTTCGTCTGCCTCCTTCCCTCTCTCGCCCGCCGCCAGCGCGCGCTCGCGCTGGCCGACGAGCACACGGCCGCGACGGCGGGCGCATCCCTGGCCGGGATGCGCGACATCGTGGCCTGCGGTGCCGAGCCGATCGCCGCGCTGGCGATGTACGACGCGGTCGACGAGCAGGCGACGGCCGCGATCCGCGTGGCGCGGTCGAGCGCCCTCCGAGCCCTGGTGATCTCGCTCGGCGGGTTCATCCCGTTGTTGCTCGCGCTGGCGTTGGCGCCGGGCCTGGTGGCGCGCGGCGAACTGACCGCGGGTGCGGCGCTCGGCGCGCTGGTCTACCTGGCCACGACGATGCAACCGGCTCTCCGCGGCCTGGCGGCCGCGGCCGGCACCGTCGTCCTGCGCCTGCTGGTCGCGCTCCGCAGGCTGGCGGAGACGGCCGAGCTGCCCGTCGTGTCCGACGGCACGGCTACCCCGCGCGGCACCGACGTCCAGGTCCGCGGCCTGACGTTCGGCTGGGGCGCGGCGGCCGAGCCCGTGGTCCGTGGACTGGACCTCGGCCTGCGGCCGGGGGAGCACCTCGCCGTCGTCGGGCCGAGCGGCATCGGCAAGTCGACATTGGCCGGCTTGCTGACCGGGATGCTGACGCCGCAGGAAGGCCGGGTGCTGCTGGGCGGTGTCCCGGTCCGAGACGTACCCGCGTCGCTCCGGCACGAGCTCGTGGCGCTGATCCCGCAGGAGGCCTACGTCTTCGCGGGAAGCGTGCGCGACAACGTCGGTCTCTTCGCGTCGTCAGCTTCGGACGACGCACTGTCGGCCGCCGTGGACGCGGTGGGCGCAGGCGCGTTGCTTCGGCGCCTCGGTGGTCTCGACGCCGAGATCGGTCACGGCGGCGAAGGCATCTCCGCGGGCGAAGCGCAGTTGCTTGCGCTGGCCAGGGTCTACGCCAGTTCGGCGGAATTCGTGATCCTCGATGAAGCGACCTCCCATCTCGACCCGGTGTCGGAAGCCCGTGCGGAGCGGGCCTTCGCCGCGCGGGGTGGTGTCCTGGTGGTGATCGCGCACCGGCTTTCGTCGGCGTTGCGCGCGGATCGCGTCCTCGTCATGGACGGTCGCGAGACCGCCCTGGGATGCCACACTGACCTGCTGGCCCGATCGGCGCGGTACGCCGAACTCATGCAGGCCTGGGCGACACCGGTGGCTGGGGAACCAGCCACCGGTGCCGAGCCGACCGCGGGTGCAGGCAGCCAACCGGCCGGTACCGGGGGCTCGCCGCCTGCGGACAGTGGTGCGACCATTGGCGGGGCGCCTGCCGGCAACGGTCGCACCACTGGGAACCCGCCAGTGGGCACAGGATCTGCGGTCGCCTCCGGGGCGCCTTCCGGCGACGGAGCCGCAGCTTCTGCTGATCCATCAGTGGATGTGGGGGCCGCCGCCGGCATGCCTGCGGGCGACGGAGCACAAGCGGGCTGCCTTCTCACAACGGTGCCACCGGATCGACGCCTAGGCCGCCATCCGTGTCGCGAGCCGCTCGAGTGAGCTGACTGCCCGTCCACTGTGGACGTATCTCATCGGGCTTCCAGATTATCGCCATCGAGCGGCCAGGGAACCCCTCGTCGCGAATCTGTGGACAACTCGCCGATCTTTTCCCCGCCTGTGGACAACTCTCGCCGTTCGACAGGTTCGGTCGGTGCAGTGGTGCATCATCGGAAGTGCGGGAAGAACCCGGCCCGGAACCGGCACCGTCAGAGAGGAGGTGAACCGCCGACGGTCGACGTCATCCGGGTTGCAGTGCTTCCAGCGCCCCACGCAGCTTGCCGGCGAGCGGCGTCGGCCGGCGGGACTCGCGGTCCACGAAGACGTGCACGAAGTGCCCTTCCGCGACCAGGGACTCGTCGGCGGCGTACATGCCGATCTCGTAGCGCACGCTGGACTTCCCGAGGTGTGCCACCCGCAAGCCCACCCGCAACGCTCCAGGAAAGGAAACCGATGAGTGATACCCGCAGTGCGACTCGACGCACAGCCCGATCACCTCCCCGGCTTCGATGTCGAGGCCGCCCTGCTCGATCAGCCACGTGTTGATCACGGTGTCCATGAGCGAGTAGTGCACCACGTTGTTGACGTGCCCGTAGACGTCGTTGTCCTTCCAGCGCAACGGAACCGTTTGCCAGTGCGGGTACCCGTTCACCACAGGGACACCGACTCGCGCAGGATGCCGGACAGGTCGTCCTCGGACGCCTCGCGGGGTGCCGTGGCCAGCAACCGTTGCTGCTTCAGCGTTCCCTCGACCAGTGAGTCCACATCGGACTCCGTGTAACCGACGGCACCGATGCCGTCCGGGATGCCGATCTGCCGCATGAGGTCGATCAGCACCGCGGGCAGGTGGTCGGCGAAGTCGCTGGGCCACTCGAAGTCGGGCGCCAGCAGGCGCGCGACGCGCAGGTGGCGGTCCGGGGCCGCGTCGAAGGTGAAGCGGAACGCGGCGGGCGCGGTCAGGGACACGGCCATGCCGTGCGGCACCATGGGTTCTTCGCCCGGGTAGCCGTCCGGGTGGAAGTCCCGGACCTGACCGGCGATCGGGTACGCGTTGGCGTGCGGGATGTGCACACCGGCGTTGCCGAACCCGAGCCCGGCGAACGTGGCGGCCAGGGCCATGGCTTCGCGCGCCTTGAGGTCGTCGCCGTCGCGCACGGCGGCAGGGAGGGCCCATGACAGCAGCCGCAGCGACTGTTCGGCGAACATGTCGGCCAGCGGGTTCGAGCCGCAGTACGGCACACGCTGTTCCGGGCGCTTGCGCTCGAACTCCGTGTACGGCTTCGCGGTGTAGCTCTCGGCGGCGTGGCAGAGGATGTCCATGCCGCTGGCGGCGGTCACGCCGGCCGGCTGGCTGACGGTGAGCCGCGGGTCGACGACGGCGAGGGTCGGGCGCAGCCGCAGGTGGCTGATCCCGCTCTTGACGCGCAGGGACAACACGTCGAGCACGCAGACCGTGGTGCTCTCCGAACCGGTGCCGGTGGTCGTGGGAACGGCGACCAGCGGCTTCAGCGGGCGAGCCGGCGCGCGGCCGCCGCCGACCGGCGCGTTGACGTAGTCCATCAGTTCGCCGTCGTTGCTGGTGAGCAGGTTCGCCGCCTTGGCGGTGTCGATGGCCGAGCCGCCGCCGACGGCGACGAAGGCGTCGTACGGACCGGTTCCGCGGGCGAAGTCAACCGCCTTCTGCATGCTGACATCGGTGGGCTCGACGTGTACGCCGTCGAAGATCTCGGTCTCGATTCCGTAGCCCGCGATCCCGTCGGCGATGCGGCGCGGCCAGCCGGTCGCGGCGACCTGCGGATCCGTCACGACGAGCACGCGGTGCGCGCCGAACTGGGTGAGGTCGTAGCCGATCTCGTCACTGGCACCGGTGCCGTACTTCAACGCCGGTGCGCCATAAGTAAAAACGGTTTCATGTTCGGTCACGGTCAAGACTGCGGTCCTCGCTCCCTTGATCGGCTAGCAGTCGGTCAAAGCGGACATTCAGCCCATCCTTACCGGGTTTCGGCGAAGATCACTTGACTGCACTGAACGGTGCCCGCCTAAGCTCTCCTTATTAGATACCAACTGGGAGCGACCGTCGCCCAGACGGCCGTGCGGATCCTGACCGAGGCGCGTGTCCGCCGCGTGTACGCGGTGGTCGGCGAGTCGTTCTTGGAACTGCTCGATGCGCTGCAGCGCGAGCGGGAAATCACGCTGGTCTCGGCGCGCCACGACGCGGGCGCGGCGTTCATGGCGGAGGCCGAGGGCAAGCTCACCGAGCGGCCCGCCGTGCTGCTCGCCAGCCGGGGGCCGAGCGCGGCGAGCCTGGCGATCGGCGTCCAAACGGCGTACCAGGACGAGACACCGATGGTCGTGCTGCTGGAGATGCCGGCGGCCGAACCGGTGCCGTCGTACTCCGGGGAGCTGCCGACGTCGGACCTGACGGCCATGTTCGAGTCGATCGCCAAGTCGACGTTGCGGGTGACCGACCCGGACGGCCTGCCCGGGCTGCTCGCGCACGCGCTGACGACGTCGCAGGAAGGACGGCCGGGGCCGGTCGTGCTCGGTGTTCCCTGTGACGTCTGGGGGATGCCCTACGACGCGGCGAAGCCGATGGCACGGGTGCGGCCGCCGGCGTCCGGCACGCTGGGCCGTTCGGCGGATGCCGTGGCGCAATTGGTGGATGAGGCGAAGTACCCCGTGGTCATCGTCGGCGGGCGGGCCCGGTCCGCGCGCGACGAGCTGATCGCGGTCGCCGACGAGCTCGCGCTGCCCGTCTACAACGCCTTCCGGCGGCAGGACGCCTTCCCGGAGAACCACGCGCGGTACGCCGGCCACCTCGGGCTCGGCATCCCGGCCCGGCAGCTCGATGCCTTGGAACGTGCTGACTTGGTGCTCGCGCTCGGCACGCAGCTCGACGAGGTGACGACCCAGGCCTATCGCTACCCGACGGCCCAGCAGACGCTGGTCATGGTCGGCACCGGCATCGAGGTGAGCATGCGGCGGCGGGGGTTGACCTTCCGCGTCGACTCCGAGGTCGAGCCGTTCCTGCGGGAGCTGCGCGAGGTGGCGTCGCCGCGGACGCGGCGGGCTTCGGCGGCGAACGCGGCCGTCCACACCTTCATGACCCCGCCCGACACGAGCGGCAACACCCGGGTGCACCCCGTCGACGTCGTCCGCGCGCTGCGGAAGCTGGCGCCCGAGGACACCATCGTGACCAGCGACGCCGGCAACTTCGCGCAGTTCATGCACCGGTACTGGTGCTTCACCGCGCCGCGCAGCCAGCTCGGCCCGAGCAACGCCGCGATGGGCTACGCCGTGCCGGCCGCGGTGGCGGCGAAGCTGGCCGAGCCGCGGCGGACCGTCGTCGCCATGGTCGGCGACGCCGGGACGCTGATGACCGGCCAGGAGATCGAAACGGCCGTGCGGTACCGGGCGCCGGTGATCGTCGTCGTCTTCCAGAACGGCGTGCACGGCGCGCTCGCCATGCACCAGGCCCGCACGCACGGCAGGCTGTCCGGGGTGTCCATCCCGCTGACCGACTTCGCGTCGTGGGCGCGTGGACTCGGCGCGGCCGGGTACACCGTGGACGATCGCGAGGAGCTCGAACCGATCATCGCCAGCGCGCTGGTGCGGCAGCGGCCGTGCGTCATCGACGTGCGCACCGACCCGGACGTGGTGAACCCGGACGTGCGGCTTTCGGCCCTGCTCGGGCAGGCTCGTCCGCAACCGCCCGCCCAGTAAGGGTTTGCTCGGCTTCGCTTCGGAAAACGCCGGGGAAGTTGTGTGGTAGGACAGCGGCGGCTCGGGTAATCTGGCGTTGTTCCGGTGGTGGTTCGCCGCTGAACCTTCCCGGCCGGGTCCCGGTGGGAAACAACCGGTTTCTGTCGGTGCCGCATGGCACCATCACGGTCATGACCCGCGCCGAAGCGGGCAGGGAACGAGGGGAGTTTCGACGTGACCGATCACCAGCACGCATCCGAACCAGCGCGGAAGTCCTCCGGCGTCGTACCGGTGCTGTTCAGCGCCAGCGCGGAGACCCACGACGACGCCGTGGTCGCCGCCGAACACGACACGACCTGGCGTTCGCCGTTCACGTCGGAGGGGCTGCGTCCGGCGAGTGGCGAATAGCTCACCCCGGCCGAGTGAAGACGGCTTGTCCGCCGTGCTCGAGGTGTGCTTTACTGACCATGGTCTCGATTTTTGTGTTCGTGTTGAGTCACGCTCGCAGAATTCAGCGGGCGTAGTGTCTCCTCGCCGAGGAAGCAAACCGTCCTGGTGGTGACCCGGGATGCCGAAGTGGCTTCCTGTTTTGTGGTTGCATATGGAGATTTTGATGACTCAGGGCACTGTGAAGTGGTTCAACTCCGAGAAGGGGTTCGGCTTCATCACCCCCGACAACGGTGGCGGCGACGTCTTCGTTCACTACAGCGAGATCCAGGGTAACGGCTTCAAGAGCCTGGAGGAGAACGCTCGCGTCGAGTTCGAGATCGGCCAGGGCCAGAAGGGTCCGCAGGCCACGTCGGTCACCTTGATCTGACTTTGATCTTGGGAAAGGGCCGTCACCCGTTCGGGGTGGCGGCCCTTTTCGTATGCTGCGCGCCATGATCGAGCACGGTTACACCGTCTCCGGGATGAGCTGCGGGCACTGCGCCCAGTCGGTCACCGAAGAACTCACCGGCTTGCCGGGAGTGACCGAAGTGGACGTCGACGTCGCGACCGGCCGGGTGGTCGTTCGCGCCGAAGCCGCGTTGGCTGAGCATGACGTGCGGGCCGCGGTCGAGGAGGCGGGCTTCTCCTACGAGGGCACGGCGAGCCTGGTCTCGTAGCTCTTCACCGAGGGTTGACCTCGGTTTGTTCTTCTCCGCCGAGTCGGTCTCCAGGGTGGACAGTCCATTGGAGACCCGAGCGCCGGTGTGATCTTCGGCTCAGTCGCGGGCGGTCGCCGACCTGGCAAACGCTGCGCGGGTGGGCACACTGTGCGGCGAACGACCACGCGATGCGCGCGGGCACGGGCCGCCGTCGGGCGGGCGAGCACGGCTTCAGATGCGGCGCGCGCGGTGGATGGCGCGGAGGCACTGCCCGACTCGGCCGGCACGGCTGCGTGATCCGGCCGCCAAAACTCGCGAGCGGACAGCCCCTGCGAACCGCGACAGACAGCCCCTGTGAACACTGCAACGCCCTGCAACCCTTCCCTTTCGCCCGCGCTCGGAGTCTGCTGTTCTCCTGTGCCGTGACAGGAGGTCAGGTTGGGCGAGACGGTGGCGGGGATCGTCGCGAATCCGGCTTCGGGACGGGACATCCGCCGGCTGGTTGCGCAGGCTTCCGTGTTCCCCACCGCGGAAAAGGCGAACATGGTCCAGCGGCTGCTGGCCGCCTTCGCGGTTACCGGGCTTGATCGGGCCCTTGTCTCCACCGATCTCGGGGGCATCTCCGCCGCGGTGCTCAAGGCGCTCGGGCGGGGTGGGACCTGGCCCACCGTCGACTTCTGCGCCGACGATCCCATCACCGGCACCGCCGCCGACACGACCAATGCGGTACGCCGGATGGTGGAGGCCGGCGCCTCGGTCATCGTTGTCCTCGGGGGCGATGGCACCGCTCGCGTTGCTGCCGCGGCCTGCGAGGACGTTCCGATCCTCGCCCTCTCCACCGGGACCAACAACGCCTTTCCGCAGATGCGGGAAGCGACCGTCGCCGGGTTGGCCGCCGGGCTGATCGCCTCCGGGCAGATCGACCCCGATCTCGTCACGCACCGCGTCAGCGTTCTGGAAGTCGTCACCAAGGCGCGCCGCGAGATCGCGCTCGTCGACGTCTGCGTTTCGTCGAGCCGGCACATCGGTGCCCGGGCGCTGTGGGATCCGTCCTCGCTCACCGAGCTCTACTGCACCTTCGCCGAACCCGACGGTATCGGCCTCTCCAGCGTGGCCGGGCAGCTCTGCCCCAGCCCGCGGTCGAGCCCGGACGGCGTCGCGCTGCAGCTCGGGCCCGTCGAGGAGACGCCGTACGTCGTGCACGCGCCCATCGCGCCGGGGCTCGTGCGGCCCGTCGGGGTGCGCGGGTGGGGTGTGCTCAAGCCCGGGATGCGGGTCGAGCTGGCCGCGTCGGGCGGCGTCATCGCGCTCGACGGCGAGCGCGAACTCGAGCTGAAGACCGGCGAAAGCGCGTTCGTCGAGCTCAAGCCGGACGGGCCGTGGGTCGTGGACGTCCGGGCGGCGATGGCGGAAGCGGCGCGGAAAGGGCTGTTGCGCACCGAACCGAACTAGGGAAGGAGTGCCGGGGATGACGGACACCCTGCGGGAGGCGTATCGCGTGATGCGCACCATCCGAGCGTTCGAAGAACGGGTGCACGAGGAGTTCGCGACCGGCGAGATCCCCGGGTTCGTGCACCTCTACGCGGGTGAGGAGGCCTCGGCCGCCGGGGTCTGCGCCCACCTCGACGACCGGGACGCCATCGCCGGCACCCACCGCGGCCACGGCCACTGCATCGCCAAGGGCGTCGACGTCAAAGCCATGATGGCCGAGATCTACGGCCGCCGGACCGGCTCCTGCCACGGCAAGGGCGGCTCCATGCACATCGCCGACCTCTCGAAGGGCATGCTCGGCGCGAACGGCATCGTCGGCGGCGGCCCGCCGCTCATCTGCGGTACCGCCCTCGCCGCGAAGCAGCAGAACACCGGCGGCGTCGGCGTCGCCTTCTTCGGTGACGGCGCCAGCAACCAGGGGACGACCCTGGAAGCGCTGAATCTCGCGTCGGTCTGGGACCTGCCCGCCCTCTTCATCGCCGAGAACGACGGCTACGCCGAAGCGACGTCGAGCACCTGGTCGGTCGCCTCGGACAACATCGCCGACCGCGCCGCCGGGTTCGGCATGCCGGGCGTGATCGTCGACGGGTTCGACTTCTTCGCCGTCCACGAAGCCGCGGGGGAGGCCGTCGAACGTGCCCGCGGCGGTGGTGGCCCGACGCTCATCGAGGTCAAGTTCACCCGCTACTTCGGGCACTTCGAGCGCGACCAGCAGGCCTACCGGGCCGGCGAATTCGCCGACGCCCGCGAGAACCTCGACTGCCTCAAGCGGTTCCGGGAACGCGTCACCGACAGCGGTGAGCTGCCCGGACAGGTTCTCGACGACATCGACGCCGAAGTCGCGAAGCTCATCGAGGACGCCGTCTCCGAGGCGAAGGCCGCGCCGAAACCCACGAAGGAAGACCTCGAAACCGACGTCTACGTCTCGTACTGAAAGGGCAGGCCATGGCGCGCACGATCAGCTACCGCGAGGCGATCAACGAGGCGCTCACGCAGGAGATGGAGCGTGACGAGTCGGTCATCGTCATGGGTGAGGACAACGCGGGCGGTGCCGGCAGCCCCGGTGACGACGACGCCTGGGGCGGGGTCCTCGGCGTCACGAAGGGCCTCTTCCACAAGTTCCCGGGCCGGGTGCTCGACACGCCGATCTCCGAGTCGGCTTTCGTCGGCGCGGCGATCGGCGCCGCGACGCGCGGGCAGCGGCCGGTCGCGGAACTCGTGTTCATCGACTTCATGGGCGTCTGCTTCGACCAGATCTTCAACCAGGCGGCCAAGTTCCGGTACATGTTCGGCGGCAGAGCGCGCACGCCGGTGGTGATCCGGACGATGTACGGCGCCGGGCTGCGGGCCGCGGCGCAGCATTCGCAGTGCCTGTACCCGATCTTCACGCACATCCCGGGCCTGAAGGTCGTCGTGCCGTCGAACCCGTACGAGGCGAAAGGCCTGCTCATCCAGGCCATCCGCGACGACGACCCGGTGATCTTCTGCGAGCACAAGGCCCTCTACGACACCAGCGGCGACGTCCCCGAGGACAGCTACACGATCCCGTTCGGCGAGGCGAACGTCGTGCGCGACGGCGGTGACGTCACGATCGTCGCCATCGGGCGCATGGTCGCCGTGGCCGAAGAAGCGGCGAAAGAGCTGGCGAGCACCGGTATCGAAGCCGAGATCATCGACCCCCGCACCACCAGCCCGCTCGACCGCGACACGATCCTCGAAAGCGTCGGGAACACCGGACGCCTGGTCGTCGTCGACGAGGCGTCGCCGCGGTGCAACCTCGCCACGGACATCTCCGCGCTCGTCGCGAAGGAGGCGTTCGGCTCGCTGCGGGCCCCGATCGAGATGGTGACGCCGCCGCACACGCCGGTCCCGTTCTCCGACGCGCTCGAGGACCTCTACATCCCGGACGCGCAGAAGGTCCTCAACGCGGCGAAGGCGGTCGTGGAGTACCGGCGATGATCCGGCCCGGGCAGGATCGAAAGACTCACGCTCCTCGACGGCGACGCGCAGGCCATCGATGCAGCTCCGCTGCTGTCCGAAGTGGACGTACCAACGACGACGATCCGGGGTCGCCAGGACGCCGTGCCGGGCACAGGGTCCACCTGGAAGCGCCGAACTCCGTGATCGCCGCGATCACGGGCTGACCGTCTCGCCTCCGGTGGCTCTTGGCCCCACCGGAGGCGAGACTGTCGCCACCTTCCGATCAGCGGACCGAAAAGGCAGACTGAGGAGGCGGAGCGCAAGGAGCGGCGGTTGGGGCAGCGAGACCTCGAGGCAGCGTTGCCTGCCGGGGTGGACCCCCGGCGGTACGCGCGTGTCCTCGCGCAGGTGCACGAAGCGGCCCTGACCGGCAAGGCACTGCCCAGCCGGCCGCGGCCGGTCATCGACGCGTCCTGGCAGCGGATGCGCCGCCTCGGCATCGATCCCGACAGCCGGTCCGCCGCGCCCGTCCTGACCTTCGAAGAGCTGGAAGGGCGCCGCCGCACGAGCCGGCTGGCGGAGGCGCTGCCGACGCTGCGCGGCGGCCTGATCAGCCTCGCCGAGCAGGCCGCGCACATCATGGTGATCGTCGACGCGGGCGGCCACGTGCTCTGGCGCGACGGCAGCGCCGCGGTCCGCCGCCGCGCCGACGGGCTCGGGTTCGTCGAAGGCGTCGACTGGCAGGAGGAAGCCGTCGGCACCAACGCGATCGGCACCGCGCTGGTCACGCGCCGCCCGGTCCAGATGTACGCCGCCGAGCACTACGTCCGCGCGCACCACTCCTGGACGTGCGCCGCCGTGCCGCTGCACGACCCGCGCGACGGGCGGCTGCTCGGCGTCGTCGACCTCTCCGGCCCGGCCTCGACGGTCCACGCGACGACGTTGGCGCTGGTCGACGCCGTGACGCGGCTCGCGGAGTCCCAGCTGCGCACCACCCACCTCACCGAGCTGGAACGGCTGCGCGGCTTCGCCGTCCCGGTGCTCGCGAAGATCGGCGGGCAGGCCGTCGTCGCCGACGAACACGGCTGGGTCGCCGCGGCCGCCGGGCTCGCGCCGGTCGACCGGATCGCGCTGCCCGCGAACCTCGCGCCGGGCGGGGTCTGGCTGCCGGCGTACGGCCACTGCGCGGTCGAGCCCGTGCCCGGCGGCTGGCTGATCCGGCCCACCGAGAACGATGCCGCCTCGCCGACCCGCGTCGTCCTCGACGTCCGGTCGCCGCGCGAACCCGAGCTGACCGTGGCCGGCGCGGCCGGGACCTGGACGCACCGGCTCAGCCCCCGCCACGCCGAGATGCTGTACGTGCTGGCCAGCCACCGCGCCGGCCGCTCGGCGTCCGAGCTGTCGGCGGACCTGTTCGGCGACGCGGGCCGCACGGTCACCGTCCGCGCGGAGATGTCCCGGCTGCGCCGCCACTTCGGCGGCATCCTCGGCGCGAAGCCGTACCGCTTCGCCGACGACGTCGAAGTGCTGGTCCGGCGCCCGCCGAGCCCCGAGGCGGTGCTGCCGCACTCGCTCGCCCCCGCCATCCGCGGCTGATCCCGCCGGGGAAGATGGGGACGTGCCGAAACGTCCCCTGCTGCCCGACACCATCGCGCCGAGCTGGCTCGTGGTGCAGGTGCTCGGCACGCTGTTCGTCGCGGGGACGCTGGTGACCGCGCGCGAGCCGGACCCGCGGATCTGGACCGCGTACGGCGTCGCGAGCGCGTGCTGGCTCGGTTTCGTCGTGCTCGCGTCCCGGCGCCCGAAGACGGCGGCCGCGCTGCTCGCCGTGGCCAGCGCGCTGCCGGCGGCGCTCGTCGGCCGGGCCGGGGACTCGTCGGCGATCCTCCTGTCCGTCATCGCGCTCGGCCGGCTCGCGGCGCTCACCACAGCCGGCGTCGGCGTCATCCTCGGCATCGGGCTGCTCGACATCGCGCTGGCGGTGACGACGCACCTGGTCACCGGGGACTCCTTCGGCGACGCGCTCGGGGATGCCGCCGTGATGCTGCTGCTCGTGCTGGTCGGGCTCAACCGCCGTCAGTACGAGGTCCAGGCCATCCAGGCCGGCGCCCTGCTCGAACAGACCCGGCTCGCGCAGGCCGAACACGCGCGCGCCGCCGCGCTCGACGAACGCACGCGCATCGCCCGCGAGATCCACGACGTCCTGGCGCATTCCCTGGGCGCGCTGGGTGTCCAGCTCGAACTCGCCGAGGCGCTGCTCGCGGAACGGTCCGATGTGGACGGTGCGCTGCGCGCGGTCCGCCGGTCGCGGCGGCTTGCCGCCGACGGGCTGGCCGAAGCGCGCAACGCCGTCGCCGCGCTGCGGCGGGACGTCCTGCCGCCGGACGAGGCGCTCGCCGCGGTGGCCGCCGAGCACGCCGGCAACCACGGCGTCGAAGTCGGCTTCGACACCGGCGGCGAGGCCAGGCCGCTGCCGTCCGCCGCGGTCGTCGCGCTGGTCAGCGTCGCGCGGGAAGCCCTGACGAACGCGGGCAAGCACGCTCCCGGCGAAGCCGTCCGGATGCGGCTGGACTACGCGCCCGGCGTCGTCCGGCTCGACGTCCGCAACACGGTGGGGCGTGACAAGCCAAGCGAATTCACTCGGACGAGTGAAGGCTTCGGCTTGGCCGGCATGCGCGAGCGCTTGGCCCTCGCCGATGGCACGCTGGAATCGGGCCCGGCAGACGGCTACTGGCGCGTACTCGCCGAAATTCGAGGCTGACCGCCTGCGCCGAGATCACGTGCTGGTGACGGCGGGCGGTGCCCGTGCCCGCCCGCGCGGCGACTCGGCTACCTTCTGCGGGGAAGGCTATGAGGAGCTTTTCGGGGGTTCCGGGTGGCGAAGCCCCCGGCCTGGGGCGAAGCCCCGGAAGGCACGGGGAGGAATCGGGGATGACCAGCACTGCGACGGCCCCGGGTCCCACGGCGCCCGCGCCGGGACCCCCACCGCCGTCGCCGCCGGACGGCCGCGACCGCGCCGGTGGCCGCAGCGGCCTCCTCGGGCTGCTGGACCTGCCGGGCCAGGGGGTGCGCGCGATCATCCGGTCCGCCGCGACCACGCCGGGCCGGCTCACCGTGATCGCCGTCGGGCTGGTGCTGCTGGCCCTCGTCGCCGGGCTGGTCGCGACGCTGTCGGTGCAGAATCGCGACGACACGATCAGCGGCGTCATCGACCACCGCGAGCCGCTCGCCGCCGCGGCGCAGCAGGTCTACAAGTCGCTGTCGGACGCCGACGCGACCGCGGCGAGCGCGTTCCTGTCGATCGGCACCGAGCCGCCCGAGCTCCGCTCGCGCTACGAGCGCGACGTCGCCGAAGCCGGCGCCGCGCTCGCGAAGGCCGCGTCCGACTCCTCCGACGTCGCCGACGCGGCCGCCCCGGTCGACGTCCTCAACCAGTCGCTGCCGGTCTACACCGGGCTCGTCGAGACGGCCCGCGCGAACAACCGCCTCGGCTACCCGGTCGGCGCGTCCTACCTGCGCGAGGCCTCCGAGCTGATGCGCGCGAAGATCCTGCCCGCCGCGCAGGACCTCTACCGCGTCGACACCGAGAAACTGATCGAAGAGCAGAACAGCGCCACCGGGTTCCCGTGGCTCGCCACGATCCTCGTGGTCGCGCTGCTCGCCGCGCTGATCGCGGCGCAGGTCTACCTGACCAAGCGCACCAACCGCGTGCTCAACGTCGGGCTCGTCGTCGCGACGGCCGCCGTCGTCGTGTCGCTGCTGTGGGGCTCGGTCGCGCTGGTCGTGCAGGGCAGCCTGGTCGGCAGCGGCCAGGACGACGGTTCGCACCGCGTCGACGTGCTCGTCCGCGCGCGGATCGCCGCGTTGCAGGCCCGCGCCGACGAAACGCTGACGCTGGTCGCCCGCGGCGACGGCGCGGCGTACGAACGGGACTTCGGCACCAACGCGGCCCAGCTGGTCGGCCCGGACGGGACGGGTGGCCTGCTCGCGGAAGCCCGCGGCCTGATCCAGGACGGCCAAGGCGCCGCGAAGGTCGCCGACGCGACGAGGGCCGCCGAAGACTGGCTGAAGGCGCACAAGCAGGTCCGCGGCCAGGACGACTCCGGGCAGTACCAGGAAGCGGTCGACACCGCCGTGCTGGAGGACCGCAAGACCGGCTCGGCCCCGGCGTTCCGGCGGCTCGACGACAGCCTCCAGGCGGCGATCGACGTCGGCAGGCAGGAGTTCCTCGACGACACCCACGACGGCGACGCCGCGCTGACGCTCCTCGCGCCCGGCCTGGCCGTGCTCGCCGTCATCGCCGCGGCGGGTGTCACCATGGGGATCCGGGAGCGACTGAGGGAGTACCGGTGAGCAGGCGGGGGAACACGGTCCGGGCGGGCGTGCTGGCGGTCGTCGCGCTGCTCGCGGCGTCGTGCGGCAGTCCGGGGAAACCGGTCGACCCGGCCCCGGTGAGCAACGCGGCGTGGCCGCAGCCGGCGCACGTCGGCGGCCCGGATTCGACCGCCGGCGGCGGCGCGGACACCAGCTGCGACCCGCTGGCCAGCCTCCCGCCGAACGGGACCATCGGCAGCGACACGACGATGGCGAAGATCAAGGAACGCGGGAAGCTGATCGCCGGCGTCGACCAGACCACCTACCTCTTCGGGTTCCGCAACCCCACCTCGGGCAACCTCGAGGGCTTCGACATCGACATGGTCAACGCGATCGCCCGGGCGCTGTTCGGCACCTCCGAGGGGCACGTCCAGTTCCGCGCGATCCCGTCGCTGCAGCGCGAGGACGTCCTGAAGGCGCACCAGGTCGACGTCGTGGTCCGGACCTACAGCATCACCTGCTCCCGCAAGAAGGACGTCGACTTCTCGTCCGTCTACTACCAGTCGGGGCAGCGGATCCTGGTCGCCAAGGAGTCGAAGGCGGAGAAGCTCTCCGACCTGAGCGGCAAGCGGGTGTGCGCGACGAAGAAGTCGACGTCGCTGGCGAAGATCGCGACGGACCCGGCCAAGCCGGTGCCGGTCTCGGTGGACAACTGGTCCGACTGCCTGGTGATGCTCCAGCAGGGACAGGTCGCCGCGGTGTCGACCGACGACACGATCCTCGCCGGGATGGCCGCGCAGGACCCGACGCTGAAGGTCGTCGGCGAGCAGTTCACGCAGGAGAACTACGGCATCGGCATCCCCAAGGACAACCAGGACATGGTCCGGTACGTCAACGCCGTGCTCGACGAAATCCGCGGTACCGGGGTCTGGCAGGACAGCTACCGGAAATGGGTGGAGCCGTCGCTGGGGCCGGCCACGCCGCCGTCGCCGCAGTACCGGTGAGCGCGTCGCGACTAGGATCGGTCCTCGCACGCCGGGGATCTGGGAGGTAGCAGTGTCGGAGGAGTCGCGCCGTCCTCGGCACGCCGCGCCGGACGAAGAGCAGCAGCAGCAGCAGGTGGCCCGGCCGACCTGGCAACCGCCGCCACCGGTGCGGTGGGAGACGCCGGAGCCGTCGATCTCGGGCCGCCTCGACGACGGCGTGCCCCCCGGTGGTTCCGGTGGCGAGGAGACCGTCATCCACGCGCCGGTCCGCCGTCCGCCGACGCCGCCGGGCGGACAGCCGTCGGTCGTGCGCGGGACCATCCCCGGCGCGGAAGACCCGACGCGCCCGCCGGGCAGCATCAACCCCGTCCTGCCGCCGGTCCAGGCGACGCAGGCGGTGCAGCCCCCGACGCAGGCGATCCGCCCGGACCCGAACGCGCCGCAGCCGACGAGCGTGCTCGCCGCGCCGGCGCCGGAGACCCAGAGCATCATGCCGCCGGCGCCGCGGCCGGACACCGGTCCGGACACGCCGCTGCCCGACCCGGGCACCGAAAGCGTCCTGCCCGAACGCAGCAGCGAAGGCCGGCACACCGGCACCGGGACCGGCGCGGGAACCGGCAGCGGCTCGGGCTCCGGCTCGGGGTCGTTCCCCGGCACCTCGCGGCGGACGTCGTCGCGGACGTCGCGCTCGCGCCGCGGCCGGCTCGGCGCCGGGCTGGTCGAGGTCCCGCCGGTGCCCGCGCGCGATCCCGCGTCGGCGGTGCTGGCGAACCCGATGGTGTCGGAGGAAAAGCGGTTCTGCGGCAGCTGCGCCGCGAAGGTCGGCCGGGGCAAGGACGGCAAACCCGGTGCGCCGGAAGGAAAGTGCGAGAACTGCGGCGCGTCGTTCTCGTTCGTCCCGAAGCTGGAGCCGCACGAGCTCGTCGGCGGTCAGTACGAAGTACTCGGCGCGATCGCCTACGGCGGCCTGGGCTGGATCTACCTGGCGCAGGACCACAACGTCAGCGACCGCTGGGTCGTCCTCAAAGGACTGATCGACACCGGCGACCAGACGGCGATGGCGGCCGCGGCCAACGAGCAGCGGTTCCTGGCCGAGGTCGAGCACCCGAACATCGTCAAGATCCACAACTTCGTGCAGCACCCGGACGCCCACAGCGGGACGACCGTCGGCTACATCGTCATGGAGTACGTCGGCGGCCAGTCGCTGCGGCAGCTCGCGCTGGCGCACCACCGCGAGAGCCGGCGCCCGGAGCCGCTGCCGATCGGCCAGGTCATCGCGTACGGGCTGGAGATCCTGCCCGCGCTGGGGTACCTGCACAGCCAGAACCTGCTCTACTGCGACCTCAAGCCGGACAACGTGATCCAGACCAACGAACAGCTGAAGCTGATCGACCTGGGTGCGGTCCGGCGGATGGACGACTACGAGAGCCCGCTGTTCTTCACCACCGGCTACAGCGCGCCGGAGCTGGCGAAACAGGGCGCGTCGGTGGCGTCGGACCTGTTCACCGTCGGGCGCACGCTCGCGGTGCTGAGCTTCGAGTTCACCGGCTACACCAGCAAGTTCAAGACGACGCTGCCCGGCCCGGACGCGGTCCCGCTGTTCGCGCTCTTCGGTTCCTACTACCGGTTCCTGCGGCGCGCGACGCACGCCGACCCGGACCGGCGGTTCCTCTCCGCCGAGGAGATGGGCGACCAGCTGACCGGGGTGCTGCGCGAGATCATGGCGCTCGGCACCGGCAAGCCGCGGCCCGGCGCGTCGACGGTGTTCGGCCCGGAGAGCCGCACGTTCGGCGTGCAGCTGGTGGTGCCGGAGACCGGCCAGAGCGTGCCGCTGCCCGGCGCGGCCGAGGTCGTCGCCGGCCTGCCGATCCCGCAGGTCGACACGGACGACCCGGCGGCGGGCGTGCTCGCCACGACGACCGCGCTCGACCCGCGCGGCGCCATCGAGGCGCTGGCCGGCGCGCCGCGGGAGTCGATCGAGGTGCGGCTGCGGATCGTGCGCGCCCGGATCGAGCTGGGCGAGCTGGCCGAGGCGCAGCGGCAGCTGCAGGCGGGGCAGTACCTGGCGATCAAGAACGGTTTCCCGCACGACTGGCGGATCGACTGGTACCGCGGCCTGATCGAGCTGGCCGGCAGCCGGCCGCGGGTCGCGCAGGTCGCGTTCGAGTCCGTGTACGACGACCTGCCGGGCGAGATCGCGCCGAAGCTCGCGCTGGGGATCAGCGCCGAGGGCGTCGGCGACTACTTCGCCGCCGCGCGGTTCTACGAGCTGGTCTGGCGGACCGACCGCACGTACGTCAGCGCGGCGTTCGGCCTCGCGCGGGTGTACCTCGCGCAGGGCGCGCGCAACAGCGCGGTGGAGGTGCTGGAGACAGTCCCGCCGTCCTCGACGCACTACGTCGACGCCCAGGTCGCGGCGATCAAGATCAAGACGACGGCGACCAAGGCGAACGGCCGCGAGACGCCGGTGACCGAACACGACCTGCTGGACGCGTCGTCCCGCTTGGAGCGGCTCCGGCTCGACCTCGAGCGGCAGACGCGGCTGTCCGCCGGGGTGCTCGAGGCCGCGCACGACTGGCTCAAGCAGGGCAAGCCCACGCCGGGCGCGCGGGTGCTGGGGTGGTCGCTGGACGAGCGGGAGCTGCGGTTCGGGCTGGAGCGGTGCTACCGCGCGCTGGCGCGGCTGGCGAGCACGGTCGACGAGCGCGTGAAGCTCGTGGACCGCGCCAACGCCATCCGCCCGCGCACCCTCACCTGACAAGCCGCGGGAGTCCGCTGAGTCAGGGGTTGATGTCCCAGTCGCGCTCTTCGCGCCGGCTCTGCTGGTTCTTCTCGTGCTGCGCGGCCAGCTTCTCCAGCGCCTGGGAGTCGCCGTGCGTGCTGAAGTGCTCGAAGCCCACGACGATGAACAGCGCCCGCGCGCTCACCGCGATCGGGCCGTCCTCGGCGTCGAGGCGGCCGTCGGCGCTGACGTAGATCTTGCGGCCCGCGATGCCGTCCAGCCGGGCCTCGATGAACAGCGTCGAGCCGACCGGGACCGGGCGGCGGAAGTCCGTCTCGAGCTTGCCCGTCACCGCCGGGCGGCGCATCAGGTTGCCGACCGTCGAGCCGAGGGCCTCGTCGAACGCGCAGGCCAGGAGGCCGCCGTGGGCGAGCCCGGGTGCGCCCTGGTGCGCCGCCGTCACGGTGAACCGCGAGTGGATGACCTGGCCCTCGCCGACCGTCGAGCGCAGGTGCAGCCCGGCGTCGGCCTCGTCGCCGCAGCCGAAGCACTCGCTGAAGTGCACGCCGAGCTCAGTGCCCGGTGCCGGCGCCTTCGGGTGCGGGACGGCCGGCTCGACCTGCACCGGCGGCCAGGGTTGAGAAACACGACTCATGCGCTGACGTTAACTCGCCGGTAGCCGCCCGGCGCGCCCGGCCCGTGCCGTAAGCAGGCAACGTATACCTCTCGGTAGCCGGAAAGTCCCCCACCGTAGAAGATCTCCGGCTCAGGCTGCCGACCCCGGCCGACCGGGCAAGACTGAGCGGATGAGCTCGAACGGCCCAATGGGCACTGCACGGAGGAGGTTGTCGCCGGCATGAGCGAACCAGCAGCAACGACGGGCAAACCCCAGGCGGACGAGAGAACCGTCAAGCGCGCCGTGTGGGCGTCCGCGATGGGCAACGCGACCGAGTGGTACGACTACGGCGTCTTCACCTCGGGCGCGATCGCGGTGAGCATCGGCTCGCAGTTCTTCCCCGGCGAGGGGAACGCGGTGCTGAAATCACTGGCGCTGCTGGCGGTCGGGTTCATCGTGCGGCCGTTCGGCGGGGCGTTCTTCGGGCCGCTCGGCGACAAGATCGGCCGCAAGAGGGTCCTCGCCATCACGATCCTGCTGATGTCCGGCTGCACCTTCCTGGTCGGCGTCCTGCCGACGTACGCCGGTGGCTACAGCATGGGCATCGCGGCACCGATCGCGATCCTGCTGCTGCGGATCATCCAGGGCTTCTCCACCGGTGGTGAATACGGCGGAGCGGCGACGTTCATCGCCGAGTACTCGCCGACGAAACGCCGAGGGTTCTTCGGCAGCTTCCTCGAGCTCGGCACGCTGGCCGGCTACGTGCTCGGCAACCTCGTGGTGCTCTCCGTGACGCTGTCCCTGTCGGCCGACCAGGTCGACGCCTGGGGCTGGCGGATCCCGTTCTTCGTCGCGCTGCCGCTCGGCCTGATCGGGCTGTACCTGCGGAACAAGCTCGAGGACACCCCCGAGTTCCGCCGGCTGGAAGCCTCGGGCGAGAAGCCGCGGAAGGCGCCGCTCAAGGAGATCTTCACCCGCAACTGGCGGATGATCCTCAACCTGATCGGCATCGTCCTGCTGCTGAACGTCGCGGACTACCTGCTGCTGACCACGATGCCGACGTACTTCACGGAAACGTTGAAGATCAACGACAACACGTCGACGCTGATCATCATCGCGGTCGAGGTCCTCCAGATGGCGATCATCATCCCGCTCGGCGCGCTGTCCGACCGGATCGGCCGGAAACCCTTGCTGCTCACCGCGGCGATCGGGTTCCTCGTGCTGAGCTGGCCGTCCCTCAAGCTGATGCAGTCCGGCAGCATCCTGTGGCTCTTCGTCGGGTTCCTGATCGTGGCGATCCTGCTGGTGCTGATGCTCGCGGTGATCGGCTCGACGTTCCCGGCGATGTTCCCGACCCGCGTTCGGTACGGCTCGTTCGCGATCGGCTACAACGTCTCGACGTCGCTGTTCGGTGGCACCTGCGGTGTCATCGTGACGGCGTTGATCCAGAGCACGGGCAACCCGGACTGGCCGGCGTACTACCTGATGGCCGCGGCGCTGATCGCGATCATCCCGATCATCAGGATCCCGGAGACGTCGCAGGTGCCGATGGACCAGATCGACACCGAGGACGGCAAGTCCTTGACCGGCACGGCCGCTCAGCGCTGAGCGGCCCGCGCCCGAAACACGTGTGCCCCGTCCGGATCACCGGGCGGGGCACACGTGCGCTGAGGGTCAGCCTGGTCAGTTCGCGTCGCTCCGAGGAGTGAAGCGCTTGCGGGACCAAGCGGCCAGCGCTCCGGCGACCACGACAGCGATTCCGGTTTCGACGATCAATGCGGCGAGCACCATGTGCTTCCTCCTCGGGTTCTCGGGCCGGCGGCGGAGCGTCCGGCTGAGCAGTCGTCCGGCGTTCCCAGCGGAACACCACAGGGCATATCGCCACGGGAAGCCCGGGTATTTCGTCGGAAACCCACTTTGAAACGGTGATCTGCGACACGTCGCTGACCTGCGGAAACGTCTAGCGTGACGTGGTCGCCACGGGCGCTTCCTTGCTCGTCTCCGTCGGATTCGCCGACGGCGGGGCCGTCGGCCGCTCGACCTTCCGGGTGGACGGGGTCGGCACCGTCGTCTTCGACGCGCGCGGCTGCGTCCGGCCCGGCTGCGCCGCCGGCGGCGCGATCGACGTCGCCGGGACCTCGGCGGGCGGCGGTGAGCTGGGAGCGGTGGTGCCGATCGTGGACAGTCCCGGGTCGGCGGGTTGCACGGGGTCCGGCGGCCCGGCGCGGTGACCGGCCAGGAAACCGGCCACCGCGAGGATCACCGCCGTCGCCGTCGAGGTGCCGGCTACTGCCCAGCGCTTGCGTCGTCGCCGGACCCGGCCGCCGCGCTCGATCACGTCGGTGGCTTCGAGGCGCAACGGCGGCTGCGCGCCGCCGGCCGCGCCCGTCAGGAACGCGCGGACGTCGTCTTCGGGGTCCATGTTCGTCACCTCCCCTCCGTGGGCGCGCTGAAGGTCAGCGCACCGTAGTGCGGGCCGAGCCGGTTGCGCAGCGTCGCCAGGCCGCGGGAGGCCTGGCTCTTCACCGTGCCGGTGCTGCAGCCGAGGGCTTGCGCCGTCTCCTCGACGCTCAGGTCCTCGAAGTACCGCAGCACCAGCACGGCGCGCTGCTTGGGGGCCAGTACGGCCAGCGCCTGCCGGACCAGCAGGTCCTGGTCGCTCCCGGTGGCGTCCGCCGGGAGCTCCGGCGGGGCGTCGGTGAGCCGCTCCCGTTTCCACCTGCTGCGCCGGTGCTCGGCGAGGAACGTGCGCAGCACGACCTTGCGGGCGTAGGCGTCCAAGGCGTCGTGGCGCGACAGCCTCGGCCAGGCGAGGTAGAGCTTGAGCAGCGCGGCCTGCGTGAGGTCCTCGGCTTGGTGCCAGTCGCCGCAGAGCAGGAAGGCGGTGGACCGCAGGCTGTGCGCGCGCTCGCCGAAGTACCGGGCGAACTCGCCGTCCCACGGCGAGCCCGGCCCGGTCGACGGACGGGAGCGGGAGATCACCGGGCTATCGGGTCGCCCCGATGGCCGGCAGGTGCAGGTCGCCGGTCGGGCCGGCGGGCACGGCGCGGGGGACGCGCACCGCGCCGGGGGCCTTCGTCGCCTCGCGCGGCGGGGCGGGCACGGCGGTCGGCGCCTTGGTCGGCCGGCGGCTGGTGGTCGGCATCGCGGACGGCGGCTCGGTGGGCCGGGTCGTCGCGGACGGTGCCGGCGGCTGCGCCTCCGAAGCCAGCGCGATGCCACCGGTCAGGGCACCACCGGCGAGCACGAGAGCGCCGAGGGAAAGGGCGATACGGATACGCAAGACAGCTCCTCTTCTCGCGGGCGCGGCCGGGATCGGCGCGCCTCTGCCCTTAGTCATGCGGTGGGCGGGCACCGGGGTTGCATCGAATTCCCGCCGATCTCGAAGACGTTCGGCGGGGAGTTCGGTGGCCCGGGAACGACGAACGGCCGGGAGGTCCGCGTGGACTTCCCGGCCGCCCGGTGGTCGTGAAAGGTCTCAGCCGGCGAGCGCCGACAGCTTCTGCCAGCCCGCCCAGTCGTACGTCCAGTCGCTGTAGTCGCCGTCCTTGGCGCTCAGCGTCTGCGTGCTTCCCGTGATCTCGACGGGGTCACCCGTGAGCACGCCGTCGTAGTACTCCTTGGCCCGCGCCGGCGACAGGTTCAGGCAACCGTGCGAGATGTTCTTCTTGCCCTGCGCCCAGACCGACGCCGCCAGGCCGTGGATGAACTCGCCGTTGTTGGAGATCCGGACCGCCCACGGCACCACGACGTTTTCGTAGTGGTACTTCGGGTTGCTCATCGCGTACGTCGACTGCTTGCCCATCACGACGTGCACGCCGCTGTGGGTGACGCGGCCCGGGTCGGAGTCGAGGCCGTAGCTCACCGGGTAGTCGGCGATCTGCTGGCCGTCGCGGATCACCTGCATCGTGTGCTGCGTGGTGTTGCCCTTGACGATCTGCGAACGGCCGATGGCGAAGCTGGCCGACACGTCCTGCTTGCCGTACACGCCTTCACCGATCTTGACGCCGTAGATCTTGGCGTTGACCTTCACCGTGGTGCCCGGCTTGTAGTACTCCTTGGGCCGCCAGTGCACCGAGGTGTCGCCGTCCGTCCAGCCCCACGAGCCCTCGGTCTTCGGCGTGGTCTCGACGGAAAGCGCCTTCTCGACGGAAGCCTTGTCGGTGACGCGGCTCGGGAAGGACAGCGCGATCGGCATCGCGATGCCGTACGTCTGCCCGTCGCCGACGTTCAGGCTGGCCGACATCTGGCGCTTCGGCTTCACCGTGGTGAACGCGCCGCCGATGGGCACGTTCTTGCCGTCGGCGCCCTGCGCCTGGCCGGACCACGTGTAGGTCTTGCCGTAGCCGAGCTGCTCGGTGGTGTTCCAGGTCTTCTTGTCCGCCGACGTCTGGCCCTGGACCTGCTTGCCGTCCGGGTTCGTCAGCGAGACCGACACGATCGTGCCGCTGTCGACCTTGACCTCGACCGGTTCGCCCGGTGGCACGTCCTGCGCGCCACCGGCCGGCGTCACCGTCAGTTTCGCCGGCTGCGCGGTGGGCGCGGGCGACTGCGTCGGGCCCCCGCCCGACGTCCCGCTCGCCGACACCGTCGGTTCACTGCTGCACGCCCCCAGCGTGAGCACGGCGACCAAGCCCAGTGCCACAGCCGCGCCCCGGCGCCGCGTGGAAGTCCTCACCGTCAACACATTTCCCCTTTGCCCCTTTGGTGCTTCCCCTCAACGAGACGTCTCGCGGACCTGCTACGTTGAGCAACAGTGACGTGACGAAGGTCACATATTCCCGCGGAGGCTTTCACTAAGGGGGCACGGGCGACTCCGAGCCGTATCCGGTGATCACGGGGTCGCTGTGCGGCCCAAGACTAACCGGTGGGTCCGACAGAACGTGGCCGGGAGCCCTACGACGTTCCGGTGACCTTGGCCCGGACAGGCGGTTTTCGCCTCGATCACGGGGTTCAACTTTGGCCAGATCCCGGTAGTCTGCGTGCAGGCCGTCGTTTTGCGTGTTCGTGGCTTCACACTCGCGGAACTTCTGACGCGAGCCATGGAGCCGACACGCTCTCGACTCGACTCGTTGGAACCGCCCGGGACGGCCGGGGTGCCGCTTCGGTGGCATTCGAAGCGGATCTGTGCAACGAGGAGAACAGCGGTGGCGCAAGGCACTGTGAAGTGGTTCAACGCGGAGAAGGGCTTCGGCTTCATCGCGCAGGACGGCGGCGAAGGCGACGTGTTCGTTCACTACTCGGAGATCGAAGGCCGCGGTTTCCGCACCCTCGAGGAGAACCAGCGAGTGGAGTTCGAGGTCGGCCAAGGACAGAAGGGCCCGCAGGCCCAGAAGGTCCGCGCGATCTGAGACAGGCCCCTTCAGCGTTGTCTTGAGGCCTGAGCGAAGGGCCCCCGGCGAGCATGCCGGGGGCCCTTTCTCATGGAGAAAAGAGGACGCTCAGCGTCGCCCGACGGCCGGCGTCGGCGCGTCGAAGGCATCAGCGGGGAAGTGGAACTCGTCGGTGAGCTCGGTCAGTTCGCCGAGGTTCCCGGCCTGCTGCCGCTGGTCCTGCAGCGACGATGCCTGACCTTCCCAGTTGAGCCGCTCGAGGATCCACTCCTGAGCAAGCACCTGGGGCGAGATGTCCCGATCGGCGGCGATGTCCTTCAGTTGCTGGTTGGCGATGAGGCTCATCCGGAGCTGGATGACCTGAGCCTCACCGAACCGCTTGCCGGTCCCGGTGCTCTCGTTGTCAGCGTCCGGGGCCAGCGCGGCCAGGTAGGAGGTGAGTTCCGTGTCCTCGACAACGCCATCATCCGCAGGCTTCGCGGCACCACGATGGCGTCCGGAGGACGCGGCTTTGAGGTTCGTCCGGCTGCTCAAGCGGCCAAGGGAGGGAAGAGGCACGAACGCCACGATAACGGTTAGGTCTCACCCCGCAAACCACTGTGAGCCACAACACGCCAAGCGGTCGCCTCAATCAGCCCAACGGCACCCCATTCAGCCAAACCCCCAATAAGCCGAGTGTAATCCCCCACTAACACACCGAGTCGATCACGAGGCTCGCCAGGGCGCTCCGCGCCCGAGGCGAAAACCGGCACCGGCTGGAAGCCGAGCCAGAGGCACCGTGGGGGTCCGGGGGGCTCGGCCCCCCGGGCAACACACCGGAATGAATGGGGCAGGGCGAAGGGCGAAGCCCGAGCCGCCCCAGAAATGGAGGACCCCCGCGCCAGGGGGAGGAACGCGGGGGTCGGAGGGGATCTCCACAGGCGCTGACCGGGGGTGTGTCAGCACTTCGATTGTTGCACGAGTTCCCTCTTCGGGCGAGTGGAGAGCGGGAAATTTCCGCGTGCGGTGTCACTTCCGGGCCAGGTGACCGTCGTTCGGGTGGTGACCTTCTCTCTCTGTGCCGATTGCGCTGCGTTGAGCGGAGCGTGGCCTCAGGTTCACTCTCCGGGGGGCTGTGTGCGGCGGCCGGTGCTGGCTAGCCTCGCGGCCAAGCTGTTGTGAGCCGTATGGAGGGGCTATGAGCGGGTCTGTTGAAGTGCGGCAGTTCCTCCTTCGGTACGAAGGTGCCGATGGGGGGAGTGCTCCGTTCGCCGGGGGGTTGCCGGCGCAGCGGAGCGGGGCCGCGGATGCGCAGCGGGTGTCGGACGATCAGGTCCGGCGGGCTCGGCTGGCGGTGGCGAACGGTGCGCTGGGGGTCGAAGACTGCGCGCAGCTGCTGGAGATGCTGGGTTTGGATCTGGACGCGGGCGGGCAGGCGCCGGTTCAGCGCTGAGGTTGTGGTGGCCGGGGGCCTGGCGGGATCGCCGGGCCTGTCCGGTGATGTTCGTGCTGGTTGCCGCCGTTTCCGGTGAGTGATTCGCAAGGTCGCGAGTCTTTCTTGACGCAGGTTTTGTAACAGTGTTACGTTTGCCGTGTCGAAAGGGGACGGACATGACGACGATCGAGGGTGCGGCCGGGCCGGCGAACCGGATCCGGCCGGTGGTCCAGGTGCTGGGCGGCCGGTTCATGACGTCGCCGGAGCTGGCGGAGGTCGAGGCGGAAGCTGGGTTGCCACCGCGTTCGCTGTACGTGCGGGGCCGGTCGGCGGTGCTCGGGGACGTCCCGCCGAAGGTGGCCGCGGAACTGTTCGGGATTTTCCCGCACTGGCTCTTCGACTTCGTCCTCCCGCCGGCGACGGCGGCGTTGGACGCACCCGCCTCCGTCCGTGCCTACGCGGAGTCATCGGCGCGGTGGTCGCGCGTCAACCTTTCGGCCGTATCGGAGCCCGCCCGTCTGGCGGAGCTGCTGTTTCGCGTGGTCGACGCCGCGGACGCGAGCGGGCTGGCGCTGTTCGCCGGCTGGAAGCACGCGTCGCGCCCCACCGGCGACGTCGAACGGCTCGGGTTCGCGCTGATGGTCTTCCGCGAGCTGCGCGGCGGCCTGCACTTCGCGGCGCTGCGGGCGCTGGGCTTGTCGGTACCGGAGGCGGTGATCGCGGACCCGGAGGGCGGCCGCGAGCGGCTCCTGCGCACGGCGTGGCTGGCGGAGGCGGCGGATGAGCTGCTGGCGGCGGCTTCGCGGAAGCCGGATCTGCGCGAACGCTGGCAGCGTGCGGAGTCCTTGACGGACTCACGGGTCGACGAGCTTCTGGCGTCGGTGCTGACGTCTCCGGAGCAGGAGGAGCTCGATCGTCGTCTGGCGGAGCTGTTTACGCAGGTCTCGGCTTCGTAGGGGGCTTAAGGGAACCCCCGTGCAAAGCGGTGGCGGCGTGCCCTATGCTGGTAATCGCTCCCGGGGGGACCTGAGAGCGCGGTCGGTCGGTCACCCGAAACCGATCGGGCTCCCATCGTCCAGCGGCCTAGGACTCCGCCCTTTCAAGGCGGCAACGCGGGTTCGAATCCCGTTGGGAGTACGCAGTATCGCAGTAAAGGCAAGACTGTAGTGCGCAAGGCCCTGTGGCGCAGTTGGTTAGCGCGTCGCCCTGTCACGGCGAAGGTCGCGGGTTCGAGTCCCGTCAGGGTCGCAAGATCGTTCGGCTCCTTGCCGGCGTTCCCGGCCAGGTAGCTCAGTTGGTACGAGCGTCCGCCTGAAAAGCGGAAGGTCGCCGGTTCGACCCCGGCCCTGGCCACCGTTCTGATCAGCCAAAACAGCCCCCGCCCTAACCGGACGGGGGCTGTTTCGTGCGTCAGGTGCCCAAAGAAGTGCCCAATGGGTGCCTCACGCGGCCTTCCAGAAGTAGCCGTTGAGCTGCCCTGCGACGTCCTGCCTGAGCTCTTCCGTCACGTGCTGGTAGCGCTTCCGCATGCTCTCCGTGGACCAGCCCATCATCTGCATGACGACGCGAGGGTCCACACCGAGCAGCAGCAGCACGGTAGCCGCGGTGTGGCGTGCGTCATGCAGTCGAGCCGGCCGCACCTTCGCTTCGGCGAGCAACTCGCACCAGGTGCCGTAGTCGGCCCTCGGATCGATGGGGTTGCCGGTGGGCTGAGTGAACATCCACCCGCCTTCCTGCCACTCGCTGCCCGCGTGCTCCCGGGCGCGCTGCTGCTGCTCTTCGTGGCGCTCGATCAGGCCGAACAGCTCGTCAGGAAGCGTCCACGTTCGGCGGCCGGCGCGCGACTTCACGTCGACCTCAACGAGTCCGCCACCGTGGCGCTGAGGACACATTCGCGCGTGTTCCACGCAATCGGGTGGGCATGGTGGCGGGCACGGGCGCGTGTGCTTCGCGCAGGGCTCCTTACACGGTTTGGTCTTGTGGTACTTCGCTCCGCACGCATTGAAGTCGTCGCATCCGTGCTTCCACTTCTGCCGCTGAATCGCCTTCCGGACGCGCAGCGTCTTCCGCTTCTTATCCAGAGCGGTCCACTTGAACCCGAGCGATTCCCCCTGCCGCGCGCCGAGAGCCAATGCGATTACGTACCTGACGCCGTTCGGCCTTTTCAGCGCTGCCGTGATGACGTTCTGGACGTCCTCCAGTTCCAAGGGCTCAATTTCTTCTTCCTCGACACGTGGGGCACGTGCGAGCCGGACGACGTTGCGGAACACGATGCCGCGCCGTTCTGCTTCCCCGAACGCGGTCCTGGCCGTCCGGTGGACCTGGTGCACGGTGGCGGGCTTGAGCTTCGCTTCCAGCATCTTCGCGTACAGCTTCTCGAAGTGGTCGGGCTCAATCTGGCGGAGCCAGTGCGCGCCGACGCCGGGCACGAGGTGCTTGTAAACGGCCGTCTTGTAACCCACAACCGTCTTGTATCGCGCGGTGAGCGGCGCGATGTTCTCAACCCAGTGAATCAGCCAGGCGTCCACCTTCCACTTCCTGCCCTTCTTTCGGACAGTGCCGTTGTCACGCTCGTTGAGCAAGGCTCGATATTCCTCGCGAGCTTCGGTTTCGTCGCGACGCTTCACATGACGACGATCCGGCTTGCCGTTGTCGAGAACTCCAACGGTGACCTTCGCGTGCCAGTAGCCGTCGTATTCGCTGTAGTAGAAGCTCCCTTCGCCGTTCGGATTGCGCGTACCTTCGGGGCGCTTGCTGCGTGCCACTTGAAGTTCCTCCTAGGCGGCTTTTTGCGTGGTGTCGCCGGCGACCAGGCGAGCGGCGAACGCGTCGATGGCGGATACGGAGATGCGGCGGAGTCGGCCGATGCGGACGGATTCCAGCTCTCCGGAGCGGACCAGGCTGTAGGCGGTGGTGCGGCCGATGCCGAGCCGTTCCCCGGCCTCTTCGACGGTCAGCAGAACCCGCGGCGGCAGCGGCCGGGGCGCCGGCGGCGCGTCGGCGACGTGCTGTGTGGCGAGACGTTCGGCGAGCTGGGCGAGGCCGGCGGCGAGCTGAGCAATGTCGTTGGCGGTAGCCATTGGTGGTGAGCCCTTCGTGCTGCGGTGCGGTGGGTGGTGGCGATGTGCACGGGGCCTCCTCGGTACGTAGGAAACGAAGGAACGAAGTAAGTGCCTGACCTGGGGTTTCTTCGGTGACTTAGTTCGTTCGGTGCGAACTAAGTCGACTAAGTCGGCGACGTTTCCGCAGGTCAGCGACTTAGTTCGTTAGTTCGTTTTGTTCGTGGGGTTGTCGGGGGCGCGGGCGGTGTAGACCTCGCTCGGGCGGCCCCGGCCGCTGGCCGGCGGGCGGGTGGTGACGGTGATCTGCCCGGCGGCCTTGAGCTGGTCGAGCAGGGTGGTGACTTCGGCGGCGGGGGTGTTGCCGCGGAAGTACTCCGCCGTAATCGCCTTCCGGGTCCGGCCGTCGGCGCCGGCCGCGCCGATCCACGCGGCGAGCTTGGCGAGGGCGGTGGTGTCGGTGAAGACGGCGCGGGCGGAGGCAATGGAGTAGCGGACCAGCGCGGCCGCGGCGGTCAGGTGCGCCACCCCGATCGTCGGGGTGCCGTCGAGCGCGGCGTGGATGCCGGCGATGCGCAGGCAGTTCGGGGCCGCGCGGGAGGAGAACTCCTCCACCGGTCCGCCTTCGGCGTCGCCGTGGTCGCCTCCGAGTTCGATGTAGAGCCGCCGCCACAGCCCCACCGCGTCGTCGGTGAATCCGAGCGTCCCGAACTGCGCACCTTCGGCCAGCCGCTCCCGCAGCTCGGAGCCGAGCCGGTCGATCAGGTTCGGGTCGGCGCCTTGGGAGAACGGGAGGAACTGGCATTGGGCGACGGCGATGGGGAGGAACCGGTTGTAGGTGCCGCCGGCGAGGTCGGACGCGGAGACCTTGGCGCGGAACTCCTTCGGGGTGATGTGCCCGAGGATGCCGACGTGGGTGTCCTTGGCGATGCGGGCGGACACGGCGAGGGTGGACAGGTCCCCGCCGTCCCACGCGTTCCGCAGGGTCGCGGACAGGGAGTTGCCTTCGCGCTTCATGCGCTGCATGACCCCGGCCCACTCCGCCTCGAACACCAACAGCCGCTTGTCGCCGGGCGGGAGCGCGCCGGGTGCGCGCTTGCCGTCGTCGTCGGGGCCGTCCTCGTCGGCGGCGAACATCGCGGCGAGCCCTTCCCCGGAGGTGAGTCCGGAGCGGACGTTGACCGTCATGAAGTCCGCATCAGCGGCGGTGAGCACCCGCCGTGCCGAGCCCCACCCGGCCCCTTTCCGGCCGCCGCCGGTGCGGCCGACGATCAGCGGCCAGACCAGTAGCGGGTGTGAGTCGTCCCCGGCCCGCACGTGCGGGGAGCGTCCGAGGTGGACACCCGCGGCGCAGAGCAGGGAGGCGAGGATGCCGATCGGGTCCGCTTCGGTGGTCGGGGCGATCTGGTGGGTGATCCACCCGAGGTAGGTGTCGTAGACGGCGGAGTCCAGGCCGGGCAATGCCTTGCGGGCGTGGGCGACCTGCGCGCGGGCGCGTTCCTCGGTGTCGGTCAGGTCGGCGAGTGCGGGCATGTCACCTCCTCCGGTGCCGGGTTGGGGCGGGACCGACCGCAGGGGCCGGGCGGGACTGGTCATCGGCGCGGTTCCTTCCGATGGGCGAGCGGGGTCAGGCCGCGGTGGTCGGCGTGGTCATCACGCGGCCTGCCGGCGGGCGACGGGGTTGCGGATGCCGGCGGTTAGTCCGGCGTCGACGACGCGGGTGATCTCGCGGTCGGTGCAGGCGCATCCGGCGGTGACCATGTGCCCGGCCGCGTCGATCAGCGCGGTGCGGGCGGTGGTGTGGTCGATCAGGTCGGCGCCGACCTTGCGGCCGATGGTGTAGGCCGCGGCGGACAGGACGGCGTTGTGGGTGTCCGGTCCGGCCGTACGGACGCGTTCGCACTCCCCGGCGAGTGCGGCCGCCCCGTAGCGAGTCGGTGTGGCAGAACGGATCTGGACGGGCGCTGAGTTGGCCGTAGACGCACGTTCCGCGCAGGCTTGGACCAACCAGCCCGGCAGCTCGACCGGGTCGGTGTCGTCGAGCAGTTCGTACGCGCCGGCGTCGGTGACCGACCCTGGTCCTACCGCGTACCCGCCGGCCGCCCGAACGTCCACATGAGCCGCGATGGCGCTCTGCGAGTTGCGCAGGCTCGTTCCGGCCGGGGCGAGGTAGTACAGGTGCCGGCCGCCGGACGGCGTGGCCACGGTGTAGGTCGTCGGCAGCGGGCCGCCCCGCTCCGCGGCCACGGCGGTGAGGTTGTCCCATCCGTCGGGGGCGTCCGGGTCCAGTACCACCAGCCGGGCCGGGCCGGTCGCGACGGCGATGTTGAACCGGCCGGTGTCCCAGCAGCGGCGGATGCGGTCGGTGTCGCGGTGGGCGCGGTTCTCCCAGTCCTTGACCATCGGGCGGTTCTTGGTGCCGGGGGCGAGCGGGAAGATCGGCCACCCCATCCCGGCGAGGTAGAGCGCCCATTCGAGCAAGTCGTTGCGTTCCACAGTGGACATCCCTTCCGAGCGGCCCGCTGACGGGGCGGATACGGGGCTGGTGGCGGTGGTGTGCGCAGTCAAGACGAGTCCTCACGTCAGTCACGTTGCGTGACGACAAATGGGTGTGCGAGACCTAGCCCTAGAAGTCCGGAGGTGTGGCGGTTCCGGGGTTTCGCGGGCTTTGAGGGTGTTTCTGCAGGTGGGCGCTAGGTCGCTAGGTTGCTGGTCAGAACCGGCGCGGGGTGCTAGCGGGGATGCTAGATCTAGCATCGGGTGATGCTAGGTCGGTGATCGACGCTAGGCCCCGCGCCGGTGACGCTCTGTGCTAGTTCTGGTTGTGCTTGTCGACCGCGGCGAACACGTCCACGCGGTTGACGCCGCGCCGGTTGACGGCCTTGCCGGTGTCGTCCTTGCCGTAGACCTGGATCGTGTCGACGCCCCACGGGGCGAGGGACTGCGCGAGCTGGTTGGCTTTGCCGCGGCTGTCCAGCGTGCCCCACGCGCCGTAGACCTCGGGGCGGAGCGCGGCGAGCCGGTCCACGATGGACTCCGACCACACCTTTTTCTCCCCGGGCTTGAGGACCGCGGCCACGTCCAGGACCAGCACGTGGCCCTTCGTGTCGTCGGTGGGCTGGTCGACCTGCCCGGCGGCGTAGCCGGTGATGGTGCCGGCGGCTTCGCGGGCGACGCGGGCGCGTTCCACGATCCCTTCGGCGGCCGGGCCGTCGATCAGGTAGGTGCGGGTGATCTTCGGGTCGTCGCTCTCGCCGGCGAGGTAGCCGATTCCCTTGTCGTTGAACGAGAACAGCGCCGCGTTGATCCCGCGCTTGTACGCGCCGGTCCCGAGGATCATGTCGTTCTCCGGCTGTGCCATCACTCGCAGGCAGAACCGCAGGCCGGCGTTGGCGGAGATGCCCTTTGGGAGGCTGGAGGCGTCCGGGCGCTGCGTGGCCAGGACCAGCATCAGCCCCATCGCCGGGCCGCGCTTGGTGATGGCTTCGGCGAGCTTGTTGGCTTCCTCCTTGAAGTCCTCGTGGGAGAACAGCTCCTGGCACTCGTCGATCACCGCGAAGATCGGGTGCAAGCCCAGGTCGCGGGTGCTCGACAGGTGCGGGGTGACCTTGTTCTCCGGGCACAGCTTCGGGTCGGTCTCGGCGATGCGGGAGAGCACCTTGGCGCGGCGGTCCATCTCCTTGACCAGGTACCGCAGCCCGTCCATCACCTCTTCCAGGGTGGCGTTGTCCGCGCCGGAGGCGTAGCGGTGCGCCACTGGCTTGCACATGCCCAGGTCACCGGTGCCCTTGAGCTCGAACAGCAGCAGCTCCGCCATCGGGTCCAGCGCGGCGGCGAGGACCAGGATGCGCAGCGCGAACGTCTTGCCCATGCGCGGCATCGCGCCGATCAGCATCGCGACGAACATCATGGTCAGGACCACCGGGCGGCCGCGCTGGTCGGTGCCGAACGGGATCGGCTCGAACAGGTTCACCCGCCCGCGCTTGGCCAGCGGCCACGTCGGGGCCTTCTGCTTGTTCAGCGGCTTGTCCCCGACCCAGATCACCAGCCGCCCGGGGTGCTCATCGGAGACCGGTTCGGGCCACACGCACCCGAGCGGCCGGCGCAGGCCGGAGGCGAGCTTGTCCCGGCGTTCCATCACCATGTCCACGGTGACGCCGTACGGGAGTTCGACTTCGGCGCGCCACCCGTCGCCGTCGCGCACGATCGGCGCCGGAAAGTGGATCTTCTCGCCCTTCCCCGCGATGGTCTGGTCGATCTTGGCGATGCCAAGCGACCCGAGCGCGTTCAGGACCACGTCGGAGGTCAGCTTCGGCACCCGCGCGGCGATGACCGCGCGGGACACGATCGGCTTGTCTGCCCGGCCGCCGGCGGTGCCCAGCAGCGCCGCGGCGGTGGTGCCGGCGGCGAGGTACCAGCCCCACCCGGTCACCGCGCCGACGAACAGGTACAGGCCGGCCACCAGGACCAGGAAGGCGAGGAACACGGCGGTGGAGCGCTTGCGCACGCGCTGTTCACGGATTTCCGCGAGCTTGCGGTAGTCCTCGGTGTTGCCCGCGGCCACGGCGTTCGCGCGCAGCGGCTTGGCTTCGGCGTCGAACATCCAGCGGTGGGTGTTCACGACGATCCGCGCGAGGCCGCGCGGGGAGTGCAGGACCAGCACGCCGACGTAGGCCGGGGTGCGCACGGCGTGGTAGGCGCAGGTGTGCCCGGCGTATCCGGCCAGCCACTTCGCCCGGGAGAGCAGCTCGTTGTGCGAGCGCGCCCACCCGGGGATGACCTCTCGGGTCTTGGCCTCGCGTGCCCCGGCCCACCAGGACGGCGCGGCCTTCGGGTCCGGTGCGTCGACCAGCAGCGGGTTGACCCGGGCGGCCGGGTCCTCGTCGTCGATGACCCCCTCGACCACCACCACGTCGCCGTCGACCACGGCCGGCGGAGCGTCGGTGCGGTCCTGGGCCGGGATGTCGTCGGCGGTGCGGGCGGTGTCCGGGCGGATCGAGACGACGGTGCCGGAGCGGGTGACGGCGGTGTCGGTGGCCGTCGTGTCGGCACCGTTCACGGCGTCGGTGGTGTCGGTGTTCACGGTCGTGTCGGCCGGGGTGTTCGTGGACGGGTTGGGTGTGGTGTTCACGGAAGAGAGCCCTTCGGGGTTGGTGACGTTCACGGGGTCGGGGGTGTGGTCGGTGGTGGTGGACATCAGGCGGCCTCCCTCTCTTCGGTGGCGGGCTGGTCGGCGGGTGCCGGCAGCGCGGCCGGGGCGGTGGCGGTCTCGGTGGTCAGGTCGTCGGCGACGTTCTTGCTCGTGCCGCGGGAGATCTCCGGGCACACCGAGCGGACCCAGGCCGGGGTGATCTCGATCCCGGGCGCCCACGCGGCGCGGGCTTCGGCGAGGTAGTCACCGCGGAGCTTGCGGGCCGGCTTGGCCGCGGCCTTGCGGGTGGCCGGGCGTCGTCGGGCCGGAGCAGGCGCGGTGACCGCGGGGGCGGCCTCGGTGGCGCCGGGCACCTCGGGTGCCGACTCCGTGGCGGATACGCGGGTGACAGGCGACTGTCCGGCCGTATCCGCCTGTCCCGTGAACGCGGTGCCGGCGGCGGCCATGACCGCCTCGGTCAGCTTGTCCCGCAGCACGGGTGCGGTCTCCGCGGCGAGGAACACCAGCACCGGCGGAACCGAGTGCAACACGACCCCGGCGACGGCGAGGTGCGTCCAGGACTCCCAGGTGTTCATCACGTAGGTGGCCAGGAACGCGAACCACTTCGTCCGGTGCGCCCACACCCCAGTCGACACGCGGTAGCGGGCGGTGACCTGCTCTGCCCGCAGTACCGCGATCAGGACCAGCGACACCATCGGGTCCAGCAGCCACCCCGCGACCCACCCGGCGGACCACATGGGCGCGCCGGCCGCGGCGAAGCTCTGGACGTTGACCATCGTGAACGCCAAGCCCAGGAAGATCCCGAGCCAGATCACCGTGTCGATCTGCGTGCGGACCTTCTCCACCCGCAGCGCGATCACGTCGGGGTGGTTCGCCAGCCGCCGGACCTGGGCGGCGGTGGCGGCGTCCTGGGCGAGCTTGTCGGCCTGGGTGAGCGGGACGTGGCGGGCGTCGGTCGGGGCGAGTTCGGTGGTGGTCATCGGGTGCCTCCCTCGGTGGTGACGGGCTGGGCGGTGGTGGCGTGGGTGTGGCAGGTGCCGGAGCAGGCGAACACCTGCGAGCCGGTGTCGGCCGCGATGCCGACCGGGCGGGACGGCTGCGGGTCGGTGAGGTAGCCGCGGTGGCAGAGGACGCACGCCAGGCCATCGGCCGCGGCCGGGGACAGTCCGGTGTAGACGGTTGCGAGGTAAGGGGTGGCGGTCATCGGCGACCACCCCCGTGGTGCGTGACGATCTCGGTGATGGCCATCAGCCGCACGATCGTGTTCGCGGCGAGCAGGGCCGGGACGATGAGCGTGATCCACGTGGCCGTGGTGTTGTCGACCTTGACGACGATGAGCCACTGGACGAACGCGATGACCGCGGTACACAGGACCAGCCGGACCAGGTTGGCGGTCATGCGGGTGACCTCCCGGACACCGCGCAGGCTCTTGGTGGCGGACTTCCGGCCGGCGCGCCACACGGAAAGCGTGCCGATCAGGGCGAGTCCACCGAGGACGTAGAGGGTTGTCGTGGGCATCAGGCCACCACCTTCGGGAGGTCGACACGCGCACAGCGCGCGGCGGGAAGCGGGATCACCGGGGCCAGCCCGGCAGCGGCACCGGACCGCGGCGCGGTCGGCAGGTCGGCGGGGTCTGCGGTCGGCTCCCCGGTCACGTACTCGTGCAGGTGGGAATCCGGGGCGAGGCCGGCGGAGTAGAGGCAGGCATCGCAGGTGCGGTGCGGCTTGGGCAGCTCCGCCCACCCGGTCTCCCCGCACTCGCGGCAGGTCCGGCGGGCGGCCAGCGCCTTGCCCAGCGCGGCGGCGCGGGCCGGGGTCATCGGCCGGACCGGCTTGGCCGCGGCGATGAGGTAGAGGTTGGCGTAGACGAGCTTTCCGGCGCGGTGGCAGCGGAAGTACAGCACCGCTACCGGGTCTGCTCCGCCCGGCCGCAACCCGAGCGTGCGGAGCTGCCTGCGGGTGGCGAGCAGAGTGCGGGGCGCGATGCCGTAGGACAGCAGCGGCAGCCCGTCCACCCGGCCGCGGGTGAATTCCAGGTCTGGGGACCACGTCACCGGGGCGAGGACCCATGGGAACTTGCGGGCCATCACCGATCACCCGCCAGCAGCTCGAGTTCCCGGTTCCAGTTGATCCGGGTCGCTTCGGTGCCGGCCGGGACCATCGCGTCGGTGTCGTCGAGGAACCGTTCGAGGTCGGCGCGCTTGAACGCGAGGTGGCAGGACCCGGAGCCCTTGGGTGCGAACAGCGCGATCCAGATCACCGCGTCGTCCTTGACCGCGGGGGTGACGTAGACGTCGCCGGGGCCGATGCCGTGGTTCATGCCGTCGGTCAGCAGCTCGCGGCCGAGCAGCCACACCACGGAGATCGCGCCGTCCGGGACGTCCAGTTCGACCGCGAACGGGTCCGACACGCGGTAGGTGAGGGTGACGGTGCGGTGCCCGCCGTCCAGGGCGGGCGCGCCGGCCGGGCAGATCACCGTTGCGGCGGTGAGTCGCCGGCGGAGTGTCGTGCGGGCGGTCATCGGGTCACCTCGGTGACCTCGCTGAGCGCGGTGGTGGTGCCTACCATGAGAGACCTCTCCGAGTTGCTACCTGCGTGGTGGTGGGGAGTCCCGGCCTGGTCGGAGCGTTCTTGGCGGTTCGAGCCGCCCAGGCTGGGGTCACTCGCGTTTATGGCGCCGGCCGGCGCCTCCATGGCGCAGATGCCGTGACCGGCGGTCATGTCAGCACCGCCAGCAGTAGCGCGACGGCCAGCAGCGACAGCCCGACCACCAGCAGCCCCATGGCCGTGGAGATCTGCTGGTACTTGCGGACCGCGATCCCACCGAGGTGGGCGGTGTCGACGGCGAGGGTCATGGAGACGGGGACGCTGTCGGCTTCGAGCAGCGCGGCCGGGCCGTTGTAGGCGGCGTCCAGCCACGATCCCGGGGTGGGGAACTGGGTGAGCCGGGGCCGGACGGCGGAGAGCAGGACCAGCACCGCGGCGAAGATCGGCGCGGCGGCGAGCCACAGTCCGAACGTTGCCGGCACCGAGGTCTGGCGGGTGGTCAGGGCCACGACGCCGGAGAAGGCCAGGCCGACAAGTCCGAGCAGGGTGGTCACCTTCGTATCCGCCTTGCCCAGCTCCGAGCGGGCCTGTTCGTGAGCGACGTGGACATGGGGCATCGCGTCGGCGTAGGTCATCGGTTCCCTCCCCTGCGGGCGGCTTCGCGGCGGGCCGCCTCGGCGGCTTCTGCGTCGCGCTGGACCTTGTCGTGCCAGGCGCCGGAGTCGTTCGTGGTCACGTGGTGTCCTTTCCAGACAGAGGAGGTCACTTGTGGCGTTTGCTGTTGGCGTTCCAGCAGGAGTCGTTGAAGCAGTTGCCGTTGGCGTTGGTCGGCCAGCCACAACCGGGGCAGGGCGGGTTGCCCTTGCTGCACGGGCAGGGCGTGGCGATCACGGCGAGAACGGTGGTGCGAGACATGCTTTCCTCCAGGAGCGACGTGATTTCAGGCTGTGCGAGTGGGGTGGGTGGCTTACGCCGCTTCCTCGCGGGGCGAGGTGGTGGTGTCCAGCCGGGCCGGCAGCACCCGCAGTGCCGCGCGGTCGGTGCGCCGGCGGGCGCGGTGGGCGTGCTGGGAGTCGGTGAACGCGTGCCGGGTGCGGACCTCGGCAACGGCCGTCGCGGCGGTCAGCTCCTGGTCGATCTCGGCGAGCAGCGCGTCAATGGCCGTCTCGTCCAGTCCGTCCGGGGAGTGGCTGTGACCAGCGGAAACGCCGTCGACGGCGGCCCGGGCGATGCGGTCGGTGATTCGTGCGGAGTTCATTGGCGTCCTTCCGAGTTACTCAACTGACATAGACCAATCTAGATCGATATGTGTCGGTTTGCACTACGTCTTTCGAGTGATGTATGTCGGGTTGAGTCAGTCTGACTAGACTTGCTCTATGGACGGCAGCGCGGCGGCAATGGCTACCTACGAGCGAGTGGCCGAACGAATCCGAGCGGACATCCGGCGGGGTGTCTTGAAGCCAGGCGAGAAGCTTCCTGGCAACCGAGTTCTGGCAGACAAGTACGACGTAGCGCTAGGCACGGCGCAGAAGGCGTTGCGGCTGCTGCAGGACGAGAAGTGGCTCACGGCGACGCCGTCCGTTGGCGTCTTCGTCAACGAGATCCCGGGTGAGGCGGTCGACCCTCTGGGTGCGATGGCCGGCGAGCTAGCGGCGCTGCGCAAGAGGGTCGACGCCTTGGAGAAGTTGGTGGGGGAGCGTTGAGGGCTGGGGTTCCGGTGCGGTGTCATGTCCTAAGGAAACCGCAGGTCAGGGGACGCGAGTACCGCACTTTAAAGGATCTTTGTGGACGTCCCGGCGCCGCGAAGTGTCCCGGTGAAACGTCCGGAAACGTCCCGGCGGGGAGGGTGCGGCATGGCTAACGATCGGCTGCGCACCGCCATGTTGGCCGTCAACCTGACGGTGGATGACCTCGCCGCGCGAGTGGGCGTCGACCCGAAGACGGCAGCCAGGTGGATCAGCAACGAACGGGTGCCCCACCGCGGCACCCGGCACAAGATTCTCGCGGTGCTCGGCGGGCGCGAGGAGGACATCTGGCCGTCCCTCGCATCCGACTCGCGTCCCGCGCCAACGGAGTCTGAGCTTGTGCACCTGTACCCGTCCCGATCCGCGATCACGGGTGCTGGCTGGGAAGCGTTGCTCGCCGGCGTCCAGGAGCGCATGGACGTCCTCGTCTTCTCGGGCGCCTTCCTTGTCGAGCAGTACAACTTCGTGCCGCTGGTTCGCGCGAAAGCCGCGGCCGGCGTGCGGTTCCGTCTGCTGGTCGGCGATGAGACCGCGTTGGCCGTCAAGCAGCGTGGTATCGAGGAGGGGACTCCTGGCGGTCTGGAGGGGCGCATTCAGCTCATGCGGCGCTATCTCGCCGACGTGGTCGAACTCGACGGCGTCGAGGTCCGGACGCACGGCGAGATCCTGTACAACTCGCTCTACCGCTTCGACGATGACTTGCTGGTCAACGGACATGCGTTCGGTGCTCTCGCTGGTCAGAGCCCGGTGATGCACCTTCGGCGGCAGCCGAACGGCCAGATGTGGCAGCACTACATGAAGTCGTTCGAGCGGACCTGGACTGCCGGCGTCCCCGAGAAGCCTCAGGAGAGCGTGTGAGCCGAATCGACTACCTCAACGACCCGAACGCACCTGCCGCGAACAGCGTGGTTCCGTCCGTGACGGTGGCGATTCGCGACGGAGCGGGCCGGATTCTGCTCATCCACAAGATCGACAATGACCTGTGGGCTCTGCCGGGCGGTGGGCATGACGCGGGGGAGCGGATCACGGACACCGCAGTTCGCGAGGTCAGAGAAGAGACCGGCTTGGACGTCGAGATCGTCCGCCTGGTCGGGACATACACCGACCCGAACCACGTCATGGCGTATGACGACGGCGAAGTCCGGCAACAGTTCTCGCTCTGCTTCGAAGGGCGGTGGACTGGCGGTCAGCCGCGGGAGGATGGCACCGAGACTAAAGCGGTGCGTTGGGTGAACCCCGCAGAAATAGATAACTTGAACATCCACCCCTCCATGCGACTGAGGATTTCTCATGCGTTGGACAGTGCTCGGACTGCTCCCTACCTAGGTTGAGGTTCGGTAAGTCGTTGCTCGGTTCGCCGCACAGAATCTTTTAGGATCGGCCCCGCTTTCAGCCAAGTGCGGTGTACCGGGTCGTCAGCCGGATACCGCCTGAGAATTTCAGAAATCCGCTCATCGTAGCTAAGGCGCTGGCCATCGGGGCCGGTCGTTAGGTCTGCGGTAACTAAGGCATCTAAGGTTGGGCTATCGTCGAACGGGAATTCACTCAGCTCCGCGGACATTCCGCGTTCGGCTGCTTCGAAACGGGCGCCTGAATGGTGTGCAACTAGGTTCACGATCTCGTCTGGCCAGTCAAGGCGCTTAAGGTAGCGTGCGCCGTCTAAGGGGTGGAACTTGGTCAGGCCGATTTCAGGCGCATAGCCAATATCGTGCAGCCAGGCGGCGGCCACTAGCGTCTCGCTCTGCTCTGGCCTGATGGCGCCTGTCAGTTCGAGTGCGCGTGTCGCTACAGCCTGAACGTGAGTCCAACGACGCCCGATGGGGCTAACAAGCTGCTCCGCAAGCTGCGCGGCTTCCTCGACTAGTTCTGCCATGCTCAGACTGTACCCCTCTGAGGTTGAAAAGGTCGTTACGGTGACAGCGCTGCTTACTGGCATGTGAACGCCGGTTCTGCTGGTACCTCGCATCGCATTCGTTTTTGAAACTCCCAGTACGCGGACTTAAATTTTTCCTGATCTACTCGCTGGAAACGGACTGTTGAACCGACGGCTGACGGAAGGATTAAAGCCAAATTTGCAGCGCGCTCTCCTGCTTCCTTGCTTCCGTACAAGTATACTTGATTGAGTGTGCTCTGAAATTTTTGCTTTGAGTCTTGCCAGGCGTTGGTGATGTTCTGGTCGGTAGAGACTTGCGGTCTAGATAAGAGTGCACGTTCGTGTTCGTCGGCCAGATTATTACTCTTTAGTTCATAGTCGTTCGCTGCGTCGATTAAAGCTTCATAGACTTGCGACCGCTTGATTCTGGCTTCATCGGCGAGGGCGGCTTTTCGAGTAGCTTCCTGTTGTCCTATGGCAGCTTCGTATGCGCCGTTGGCCGAGATGGAAGAAGCGATAACAGCCGCACTTCCGGTCACAAGCGCTGCCACGAGCGCTACCACGAAGGTCTTCAGGTAGTCCTTATTGAGAGTTCTCGACAGGCGCCCCTCGCCCCTGTCCTCCTGCGCGGTTCCGGGCGCGCCGGCCGCCTCTCTGTCGACGGACTCCGGTTCGTCGGGGCCATCCACGGCAGTCACCGTACCTTTGGTGGGGTCGAAGTGATGTGCTGTTCCAGTCGCACCGTTGGCTCTAGGAGATCAGTCGTGTGCTGTGCACCTGGGGTTACGCAGGGGTCCACGGTGCCCAAATAGGGTTCCAGTCACCAGCGGTCACGACCGTCTGTGAGAGTGCGCGCACACGGCCTGAGCTGCGGCGACGTACGCGCTGAACCCGCGTGAACGGACTACCCGAGACCTGAAAAGCGGAAGGTCGCCGGTTCGACCCCGGCCCTGGCCACGCTTGTAGAAGCCGTCTTGACCCAGGTCAGGGCGGCTTTTCCCATGTCTGGGCCGATCTTGGCCGTGGCTGTCGTTGACCGCCGGTTGGCCGTCTAGTTGCACATATGTTGCACGGCGGCATTGGCGCCCTTGGACCTCGTGCCAGTCGACCGCCTGCGCCCATTGTGTCCCTCACCACATTCCGGGCCAACCCTCCGGAGGTTCCTTCGCCCCGTACGGGGCGAAGGAACGGGGGATCGCCAACCCAAAGCAGGTCGCCGAGGTCGTGGAGGCGATCACTCCTCGATACCGGGCGGCCGTGCTGCTCGTGGCCTTGTGCGGCCTTCGACGTAGGGAAGTGTGCGGATTGTGAACGGAAGACGTCGGACCCAAGACGGACGCGGGGCGCCGGCCGGTGTCGGTCTCTCCGCACGTCATGCCCTACCTTCGGGTCTACATGAAGGAGTGGGCTGGTCGAGAGAGGTTCTCCATCGGCAGCGACGGGCGACTAATGAACGGCACGCCGTCTACTAGGCGTTCGTCCGGGCTCGGGTGAAGGTCGGCATTGGGGTCAGCCTCCACGACCTGCGGCACACCGGCCAGACGCTCGCAGCCAGTGCGGGGGCAACGCTGGCCGACCTGAAGAAGCGGCTGGGGCACTCGCTGGCGGCTGCGTCGCTGCGCTATCTCCACGCGGTGGTGAGGCGGGACCGGGAGGTGGCCGACGAACTGAGCAAGCTTGCCGCACGCGGAGACGCTGCCAAGTTACCCAAGTCTGTCTCGTCAAGCACTGAACGGGACGACTACGATTTGATCGACATCCTCGTAGATGATCTTCCCAGGAGCCTGGTGCGAGACCAGCTTGTCGCACCGGACGCCATGGGTTTTGAGGACTTCGAGGTAGTCGGCAGCGCGAGCGATGAGCGCTTCGGCCGACTCCTTGAACCAGGCAGTTGCGCCCGGGTTGACCGCGTGGTCGTAGATGGTCGGATCGACAGTCGCGGGATTGGTGTAGTGGGACTCGTACCAAGCGTGGTTGGTCCGGCGGAACTCTTCCTGTTCGGCGGTGAGGCCATCGGCCTTGCTCAGGTTGTTGATCAAGCCGAGGAAGCCGGGATGGCGCCCTTCGGCGTTGGGCTCGGCGCTCTGGAACCTGACGTAGACCATGCGGAATTCATATCGAGGCACCTGTCGTGATGTTGCACGGGGTTGCACGAGGCGGTAGTGCAACCCGTGACCTGCGGAACGTCTGCGGCTGAAAAGCGGAAGGTCGCTGGTTCGACCCGACCCTGGCCACACGGCTGACTACGAGATCGGGCCCTCAGTCTTAGAAGGCTGGGGCCTGACCCGTTTGTAAGGTCTCAACGGGTGTCTTGTCACTCCATCGCCATATGACATGGGGTGTGTTGACACCCGATGTCGACCCGAGTTGCGGGCACGGTTCGACGTGCTGCCCGGTGCAGGACGCTGCCGGCCTTAGTTGACCAGCCGGTTGCGGTCGCCTCCGCGTCCCCGTCACCAGGCGACCTGACGGCCTGGCATCGCGATGCGCCGGTATCGCCGGCTTGGCAGAACGACACCTGTGTTGCGCTCGTCATCGCCGACGTCACCCGGTCCTTGCGGCATACATTGCGCCCGCCTACGTGGGGCGACGAGACATCGGCCAATCTGGGGGTGCTGGCCGGGTTCGACGACGACCTGCGGGAGAGCACACCGACAAGCAACCGCGTTAACGGCTGTTCACCGGCGTCCATCCTTTTGGAACGGTGTGGGTGATCCCGTTGCCGGATTCCTACCGCGCTGCGAAGGCAGTCACGTTTCCGTCGTGCGGGTCGTAACAGATTGCTGCTCGACGACGACTGGAAGGTCATGATGCCCAGTCTGCCAACTGCGAGAGACGCAGTTTTCCGGTAGCCGTCGTTGTCGACCAAGTCGAATTACGGGAGTGCTTATCGTGTTCACTTCTCTCTGGCCGTATCTGAGTGGCGGCGGGGCCTTGCTTGCCTCCGGGCTAACGTGGCTGTACCGGCGCTACAAGAAGAAAGCAATGCAAGAAGTAGAGGCGACTACGCGCTACTCGGTTGGCGCGCTGCGTCATCGGATTGCATCGGCGATCGCGCCTCGATTGGCGAGGCAGGTTTCACTTCGCCGGTACGCCCGTGTCTCGCTCTCTACGGAGTCCGACCGCCTTCAGGTACCCATTCGGGTGGACGTCCCGCTTGACATCGACCGGTGTTACATACCTCTTCGGTTTTCGTCCGCCGCAGGCTCCAGTTCGGAGGATGCGCATCTGGAATTTCTCAAGCAATCAGGAATATTTCTGATTTTCGGTGAGCCGGGCTCGGGGAAGACGACGTTGTCGCGCAAGCTTTTCCGTGATACCTGTCGAGAGGTGATTTCTGAGCCGCAGATTGCTCGCTTTCCTGTCCGGATCGTGTTGCGTGAGCTTGTGTGGCCCGAGCAGGAGGAACTGCCGGAGGAGGAAGACGAGAAGGAGGAGTCATTTCGTTTGTTGAATTCGTCGTATGAAACCGCTAGGCTTCCGCGGATATTTCCGACAAATTTTCTGCTTGAGCAAATCCGCAGTCAAGCAGCTGCCGTCTCGGGTGTCTATGATGGTGGGGGACTATTCGATTCTATCCTCGGCGGCGATCAAGGGCCGTTGATAATCCTGGATGGCCTGGACGAAGTGCCGTACACTCAGTTGAATAGGGCGTGTGAGGAGATAACATCCCTGATTCGCGTCTTGTCGCACTCGTCGCTGTTGGGATCGACGGTTATCGTCACGGCTCGCAGTCAGCTTGCGGCGACGCTCGGGAGAAATTTCATCGATAAGTTCAGATCGATAATATCGCTGAAGCCTTTCTCTCCTGCCGATATCTACGAATTCTTGCGGCGTTGGCCATTCGCCGGCCATCAACCTCTTGAGCAGCGCAGGATATTCGATGACTTGCGGTCCAATGAATCATTGCTCCAAATGTGCACGAATCCGCTGATCTTGGCAATGTATGTCGCGCGCGACCAGCAATTTATCGCTGAGGAATCAGGGCGTTCACCACGACTCTCGGAGAACAGATCGGATTTCTACAAGCAGGTGACCGAGGAGCTCCTCTACTTTCGACGGGCTGGGCAGTCGACGAGAGAAAGGGCACTTTCTTCTCGTGATCGCCGGAAGCGATTCTCGTTCTTTGGTCGGCTCGCTCTGGAGCATATATCCGACGAAGCTCAACCGCTGAATTCCCTGGATTGGAGTCGGGCTCTCGAGTTGCTCGACGACGTTTATGGGTGCGGCATTGCGGAAGAGGCGGAAAATTTACTGCAGAAGATTTGCACGGAAACTGGTGTCATGGGGCGCGAACGAGAAGGAGAGTCGCTACGCTTTTTTCATTTGACCATCTGCGAGTATCTGGCCTCGGTTGAACTGCGGGAAGGGCCCGTGCGACGCATCGTAGATCTAGTTGATGGTTTGAACAAATTTTACACTGCTTGGTTCGGTCGTTCTCGCTATGCGGAGAGCCTCAATCGTCTTGAAGTAAAAAATAGTGATCGTCTTGACTTGGATAGCGGTGGGTTTCTTCGACTCGAAGAAACCCTATTATTCGCCTTGGTTCAGTGTTCTCGGTCGCAGAGAGAGCAGATTCTAAACCACTTTAAAAATGCGCGACTATGTGTTCTTGGAATGAAGATCCTTGCTGAGGCTCATGAGTTTGAATCCTTACATTTCCGCCGCCTGGCATTTGGTGAAATTGAGCGTTGCGGCGACACTGCCTTGGGCGACGAAGAAGACGGATTTGCGGAAAGTGTCGACTTCCTGTTTTCTGTTTTGAAGCGAGCTGAGGATGAGTTTCCAGAGCTTGCATCAAAGTCATTTCCTTCTATGAGGCAAGCCTTCATGCGCTTGGCATTAAGACTTCCGCGGGGCATTGAGACGTTGCTTCGTGTCGCTCTGCTTTATGACGCCGGTTTCGCGGCGGCGGAGGCACGGTCTCTCGGTTTGGCTGGTACTGTTTTGACGCCGTCGCAGCTGACCAAATCACTGACTAGTCCCAAAAATATTCTCGGCGCGATTGATGAATTTTCCGGTGCGGACCAGGATGATAGGCTCAATTGGGCTCTCAGTTTGACCGAAGCTGCGTTGGAGCATGAACTTGTCGCGCATATTCTGGTCAACTTCAAAACTCCCTGCCGGGCGACTGGTGAAAAGCTGGGGTGGCTGGAGGTAAGTCCTGTTGCTGGCACGATGTTCAGTAAGGTTGTCGCCTATGCGCTTGGTTACGTCGGCAGCTTCGACGTACTAACAGCCTTGAAGCTCTATCGGACCGCTTATCTGTCTTTGGTGCGCACGGGATGGGTGGGGAGTTCCAGTGTGGCGCGAAAGCGTCGGCGAGTCGGCTTGGTCGGAAAAGACTGGGTATCGACTATCGAAGTAATGCTCAATCTGAAACAGGATGACTCAGGGTCCGATCGAGAATACAAGTCTGCGTGGCATGGTGCGGATCCGCGAAGATTGGACGACTCTCTTGCGATCAGCGATCGCGCAAAACACGAGATTCACCTTTCGGATATTACTGGCAAGCTGGTTGCTTGGCAGCCTGCCCGCTACGACAGAGGCACGTTCTTGTCTACGAACTACAGCGAGTCGAACGTAATCGCCACTAGAAGGCAATTGTTTCGACGAAAGAGTCTCGTGGTGTTCAGAATGTCTGGGAACTCGTCAATTATGCCGATTAATGACATGGATGCCCTGTCGCAGGCGACCGTGTTGCAGCGCGGATTTTTCGAGCCTCGCTACGACACTGTGATCATCTCGGTCGGATTATTAAAATTCTGGCGGATCAAGAGGCTCAATGAAAGACTGCGTGGTAGGGCGCCACTTGAGCTCACTGATGAGCAGCGTGAGGACATCAATTCGGCGGTGTATCAAATGATCGAAGTCGCTCAAAAAAATCGGGACGCTGTACGTGTGGGGCTCGAGGCGCTTCTTAATGACGAGAAATCAGCGCGTGAGATGGCTGATGCGAGCAGGCTGATGGATGAGCTTGCGAAGCGAAGTGATGAGATCAGCCATGCTGCGGGCGTGAGCGACGAACTTGACTTTCCGGCAGGCTAGTGGTCGGCGCTCCTCGGCAAGCCTGCCCGTTAGGCCGAACGAGTGAACCCCGAACCCCCGTGTCCGGACCGGACGACCGGCGCCGACCACCCGGCGAAAGGCAGCCCACCCGGGGCCGCCGTCCACACCGGGGAGCCGACGTGCGATACCTCCTGACCCTCCACATGAACCCGACCCTCTGGGCCACCCTCACCGACGACCAGAAGAACGGCGTCTACGAAGGCCACGGCGATTTCACCAAGCGCATCACCGACACCGGCGAGATGGTCGGCACCAAGGCGCTCGCCGAGCCCGCCGAGACCAAGACGGTCCGCGTCAAGGGCGGCACGACCCACGTCCAGGACGGCGCCTTCATCGAGGCGGAAGCCTTCTTCTGCGGCTACTACATCGTCGACGTCGAAACCGAGGAACGCGCCGTCGAGCTCGCCGCGATGATCCCCGACGCCCAGTACACCGCCGTCGAGGTGCGGAAGATCATCCACGAAGGTTGACCTCCAGCGAGGTCGAGGGTGCACGCTCGGCGCATGACCACTGCAGGGGAATGGGGCATCGACGCCGTCGACCTCGACGCGTACCTCGCGCGGATCGGGCAACCGCCGAATCCGCCGTCGGCGCAAGCGCTGCGAGACCTCGTGCGCGCCCACGTCCAGGCCATCCCGTTCGAGAACATCGACGTCGTTCTCGAGCAGCACAAGGGAATTTCCCTCGACGTCGTGAGCGCGAAGCTCGTCGGACGGCGGCGAGGCGGCTACTGCTACGAGCAGAGCGGCCTCTTCGCCGCCGTCCTCGAGCGGCTCGGCTACACCGTCCACCGGCTCGCCGCGCGCGTCCAGCCGCGGCGGCCGGGGCCCTGCACCCACATGACGCTGGTCGTCGAGGTCGACGGCCGGCGGTTCCACGCCGACGTCGGCTTCGGCGCCGGGATCCTCGCCCCGATGCCGCTCGTCGACGGCCAGGAAACCGACCAGGCCGGCTGGCTCCACCGGCTGACCGAGAAGAACGGCTGGTGGACGCTCGCGAAGGGCGACGAGGACCTGCTCGGCTTCCGGCTCGACGGCATGCACCCGATCGACTTCGAGGTCTACCACCACTACACCTCGACGCACCCGAAGTCGCCGTTCACCGGGCGGCTGGTGATCATGACGCTCGAACCGGGCGTCAGCCGGAAGCTGCTGGGCCGCGAGCTGACCGTCGAAAAACCCCATGGCAGCAGCGAAACCACCACCGTCGCGCCGGATCAGCTCGACGCGACCCTCAAGGACCTCGGCATCGAGCTGACGGCGGACGAGCTGGAGCGCCTGAAAGCCGTCTACTGACCGAACAGCTCGGCCGCCGGCACCGGCCGGCCGAGGTGGTAGCCCTGTGCCTGGTCACACCCCAGCGAGCGGAGCAGCTCGAGCTGCTCCGCGGACTCGACGCCCTCGGCGATCACCGTCAGGTCGACGGCGTGGGCCATCGCGATGATGCTCGTGACGATCGCCGCCGCGTCCCGGGACTCGGCGATGCCGGTGATGAACGAGCGGTCGATCTTGAGCGTGTCCAGCGTCAGCCGGCGCAGCTGCGCGAGGGACGAATAGCCGGTGCCGAAGTCGTCGATCGCCAGCAGCACGCCCAGCGAACGCAGGGACGCCAGCACTTCCGCGGCCGCTTCCTGGTCGCGCATCAACGCGCTTTCGGTGACCTCCAGGCACAGCGCGCCGGCCGGCAGCCCGGTGTTGGCCAGCGCGTCCTGCACCGCGGGCACCAGGTGCGGGTCGTCGAGCTGGCGGGTGGAGAGGTTCACCTTCAGCGTCAGGTCCAGGTGGTGATCGCGACGGCGCGCGGCGAGCTCACGCGTCGTCGCGCGGAGCATCTCCTTGCCGATCACGTTGATCAGTTCGCTCTCCTCGGCGAGCGGGATGAACTCCGCGGGCGAGATCGCGCCGTGGCGGGGGTGCGTCCAGCGCAGCAGCGCCTCGACCGCGACCATCTCGCCGGTCCGCAGGTCGACGACCGGCTGGTACGCGGGCCAGAGCTGGCCGTCGTGCACCGCGTCGCGCAGGTCCTGCTCCATCCGCAGCCGCCGCTGCATCCGCTCGCGCAGGCCGACGTCGAAGAAGTGGTGGCGGCCCCGGCCGAGCGTCTTGGCCTGGTACATCGCGACGTCGGCGTCGCGCAGCAGGTCTTCGGCGCTGCGGCGGTCGGCGCTCCCGACGAGCACGACGCCGATGCTGGCGTCGAGGTGCAGCTGCCGGCCGAGCACGCCGATCGGCTCGGCCAGCGCGGCCCGCAGGTGCTCGGCCAGCGCCCGCACTTCGCCGGGCTCGGTGACTTCGCCGGTGACGACGACGAACTCGTCGCCGCCGAGCCGGCCGACCAGGTCGTCGCGGCCGGAGCAGCGGCGCAGGCGCTCGCCGACGATCCGCAGCACCTGGTCGCCGACCGAGTGCCCGAGCGAGTCGTTGATGACCTTGAACTTGTCCAGGTCGAGGAACAGCACCGTGCCGGCGCCGCGCTCGCGGACGTCGAGGCGGGCGAGCACCAGGGTCCGGTTGGCCAGCCGGGTGAGCGGGTCGTGGGTCGCGTCGTGCGCGAGCTGCGCGCTGATCGCGCGGGTCTCGGTGATGTCGGTGAACGACGTGACGACGGCCAGCGCCGCCGGGTCGTCGGGGTTGAGCAGCCGCGAGGTGAGCGACACCCAGACGTCGCGGCCGTCGGGCCGGCGCAGGCGCACGACCAGGCCGTTGTGCGCGACGCCGGTCCGCCGCGTCCGCACCGACGGCGTCTCGTCCGGCGGGATCCAGTGCCCGGACTCGGTGAACAGCACGAGCGTGTGGCACGGGACGCCGACCAGCTCGGCTTCGGTGACACCGATGATCCGGCAGGCCGCCGGGTTCGCCGCCTCGATGAGCCCGCCCGGGCCCATCACCAGCACGCCTTCGTCGAGGGACGCGACGACCGTGCGGTAGTTCTGCTCGGCCCGCCGCCGCGCGGTTTCGTCGGCGCAGACGAGCACGTACCCGTCGTTCATTTCCGCCGCCGAAACGCGGACCGCGAGGGGCGCGCCGTCCCGCCGCCGGTGCACCGCTTCGGTGACCCCGCCGCCGCGCAGGTCGAGCGGCGCGCCCAGCAGCTCGCTCGCCCGCCGTCCGACGGCTTCGGCCGCGGTCCAGCCGTACACCGCTTCGGCGGCCGGGTTCCAGCTGGTCACGACGCCTTCGCCGGTGGTCGCGATCAGCGCGTCGCTGACGTGCGACACCAACGCGGCCTGGAAGCGCAGGGCGTCGGCGGCCGCCTTCTTCGCCGTGATGTCCCGCATGACGACCTGGTAGGCGAGCCGCCCGGCCAGGCGCACCGACACCGTCTCGACGGCGAACTTGCTCCCGTCCAGCCGGGACATCAGCGCTTCGACCGGCTCGCTCGCCTGACCCGGTTCGGTCAGTTCGGCGAGCTTCTCGACGAGCGCGGCGCGCGAGTCCTCGGCGACGAAGTCGGTGAACCGACGGCCGACGACCTCGGCCGCGGATCGGGCGGCGAACGTCTCGAGGGCCGCGCGGTTGGCATAGGTCAGGACGCCGTTCTCGTGGACGCAGATCGCGTCCGGACCCAGCTCGACCAGCTCGGCGAGGGAGTCAGCCTCCATGAGCGTCCGTCCCCCATGCTTCGCGGCTGTGGCCCGTCGATTACACCACCGACCCGGGCCCCTGCCTACCCGCCGGAATCCGGGCCCGGCCTGCGGCTGGACCGCGCAGCCGCGGTCCCCAGAACAGCAGCCCGAAGTGCGCGGCGAACGCGTGGCCGAACAGCGTGACGACCGAGTCGAGGCTCGCCGGGTCGTCGCCGAGCCAGATCACCGCGATGAACGCCTCCAGGACGGCCAGCGCCACCAGGCGCGTGCGGCCGCGCACCAGGAAGACGAGCGCGCCGGCGGTGGTGAAGAAGCCGTAGCTGACGCCGATGTCGAGCCAGTGGCCGGCCGAGTTCGGCAGGACGTGGGCGCTGATCAGCGCCATCACCGGCAGCTCGGTGACGAGGGTGGCCAGCACGTGGCCGGAGAAGAACACGGTCGCCGCGCGACGGGCGCCGAAGCGGCGTTCCAGCGGCGCGACGGCGATCGTGAAGATCACGACGTACGCGAGCCAGCCCTCGTCGGACAGCCAGATCGCGCTGGTCAGCAGCGAGGTCAGCGGCCGCCGCCACAGGTTGTGGGCGTCGGTGCTCGACAGCTGGAGCAGCCGCGCGGTCAGCTCCGGGTCGACGAACTTGAGCAGGAGCGTCGTGCCGAGCAGGAGAACGAGGTAACCGAACGTGAAGGGGGTCACCTTCGGATTGGGGATGATCTTGGCGAACGCCGTCGAGCCGCGACGCGGAACGGCGATCCGGGGGACCGGCCGATCGGCTTTCAGCAGCATGGTTCGAGCTTCGCCGGTCATGCTGGGAGTCTCCCGAACCGCAGCTGTGAATCCGCTGTGGAATGTCACCCACCGTCAATCCGTCCGTTACGTGACGAATTTTTGCCAAAAACTCACCCTTTTGGGGGTCTTGTGCGGTAAAAATACGATCACGACACCGGCCGAAAGGCCTCTCGGGAAGGTCTGTCGGGGTGAACGACGAGGTATCGGTCGCCGAGCTGCTCGTGCGCGAGGGCTGGGGCGACCGTTCGGGACCGGGGCAGTCGCGCTGGCGCGTGCTCGCGGTGATGCTCGCCGTCGTCATCGGCTGCGGAGCCGCCGCGGTCCTGGTCGGCCTCAGCGGCAAGGGCACCGAGAACGCCTCCCCGGTCGACCAGATCCAGGTGATCCCGTTCCCCGGGCGCACCACCGGGCTCGGCGGCGCCGACCAGGCCACGGACTCCCCGCCGGAGGGCGGTACCGGCGGCGGCGACGTCGTTCCCGGCGTCGGCGTGCCCCGCGAGACCGTCACCGAGGTGCCGGGCCGAGCGCCGGCCACCGAGAGCAGCACCACCGACACCGCGACGACGACTACGCCGACCAGCGGCGACCCGGGCAGCTCGGTCACCCCGACCACGAGCCCCCCAGCGGGCGGTCAACCGCCCGCTCACACGACGACGCAGACGCCGCCGCGGCCGTCGTGCATCCTGATCATCTGCTGGTGATCAGGCGAGCTTCTCCGCGAGGTCGCTGAAGTCCGAGGTGTTCCGGCGCGCGGTCGAGCCGGGCATCGGGGCCCGGCTCGTCGAGCGGTTGCTCACGGCGCTTCCAGCAGATCCGGCTCCGAGCGCCGGCCGAGGTGGTTGAACAGCAGGTTCAGCGCGAACGCCAGCACCGCCGCCACCGTGATCGAGCTGCCGCAAATCGTCTGGAGCCAGGCCGGGAAGTGCTGGAAGATCTTCGGCGCGAACGCCGGCAGCAGGCCGGCGCCGAGCGCGACCGCGACGATGAAGGTGTTGTGGTTGCCCGAAAATTCTACCCTCGCAAGGTTCTGCGCGCCGACCGCGGCGACCATCGCGAACATCACCACCGCGACTCCGCCGACCACCGGCTGGGGGATCGCCGCGATGAACGCGCCGATCTTCGGCACCAAGCCCATCAGCACCAGGATCCCGCCGGTCACCGCGACCACCCAGCGGCTGCGCACGCCGGTCATCCGCACCAGCCCGACGTTCTGCGCGAACGCCGTGTCGGGGAAGGAGTTCAGCACGCCGCCGAGCACCGCCGAGAAACCGTCGGTGGCCAGGCCGCGCGCGAGGTCGGAGTCGGTCGGCGGGCGCCCGGTGATCTCGCCGACGGCGATCATGTCCGCGGTGGACTCGGTGAACGTCACGAGCATGACCACGCACATCGAGAGGATCGCGGCGACCGGGAACGTCGGCGCGCCGAAGTGGAACGGTGAAGCCAGCCCGAACCAGCCGGCCGCGCCGACGCCGTCCCAGTGCACGAGCCCCATCGGGATCGCCACGACCAGGCCGATCGCGAGCGCGAGCAGCGGCCCGATCTGGTTGGCGAACCCGCGCAGCACCCGCGTGAACAGCACGAGCAGCGCGAGCACGCCGAACGCGAGCAGGATGTGCGACAGGGCCGCGTAGTCCGGCGCGCCGGTGTCGTTGCCCGCGATCAGCCCCGCGCCCGGGCCGAGCAGCGAGACGCCGATGACGAGCAGCAGCGTCCCGGTGACCAGCGGCGGGAAGAACCGGATCAGCTTCGCGAACGGCTTCGCGATGATCAGCCCGAAGACGCCGGACGCCAGCATCGCGCCGTAGACCGCGGGCAGGCCGTACTGGGACGCGATCAGGATCATCGGGTTGACGACGCTGAACGTCGCGCCCGCGACCACCGGCAGCCGGATGCCGAGGATCTTGCCGATGCCGATCGACTGGATCAACGTCGCGATGCCCGCGACGAGGAGGTCGGCGTTGACCAGCAGCCCGATCGTCGCCGGGTCCAGCTTCAACGCGCTGCCGACGATCAGCGGCACGGCGACCGCGCCCGCGTACATGATCGACATGTGCTGCAGGCCGAGTAGGGTCAGCCGACCGGCCGGCAGGCCCTGGTCGACGGGGTGCACCGCGGGTTTCGTCATGATCAAGCCCCTTCCCGGCACACAGCCAACGCTTCGCGCGTGACCGTAGCAAGACCCGGGTGTCATGATCTTGTTTCCGGGGGCGGCGCGACGGCCGGGAATGTGTGACCATCGGTGCATGACTTCGGGCGGTATTTCCCAGGTGGGCCCGCCGTTTCGCGCCGATCACGTCGGGAGCCTCCTGCGGCCCCCGGTGCTGCGCGACGCGCGACGGCGGCACGAATCCGGCGAGATCGGCGTGGAGCAGCTCCGCGCGGTCGAGGACGACGCGATCCGCGACGTCATCAAGATGCAACGGGTGGCCGGGCTGAGCTCGGCGACCGACGGCGAGTTCCGGCGCGCGTCGTGGCACATGGACTTCATCTACGCGCTCGGCGGCATCTCCAAGAGCGACGAGCGGCTGCACGTCAAGTTCCACAACCTGGCGGGCGATCTCGAGTTCAGCCCGCCGGGCTTGCAGGTCGACGGCAAGGTGCGGCTCGACGAGCCGATCTTCGCCGACCACTTCGAGTTCCTCAAGTCCCATGTGGACGAAGGCGTGACGCCGAAGCTGACCATCCCGTCGCCGAGCATGGTCTACTACCGCGGCGGCCGGGCGGCGGTGAGCGAAAGCGTTTACCCGGACCTCGAGGAGTTCTACGCCGACCTGAGCGCGGCGTACCACGCGCAGATCGCCGCGATGGCCGGCCTCGGCTGCCGGTACCTGCAGCTCGACGACACCAGCCTCGCCTACCTCAACGACCCGGCGCAGCGGGAGCTCGTCGCGCGGATGGGCGGCGACCCGGACACCCAGCACCTGCGCAACATCGCGACGCTGAACGCGGCGCTGGCCGGCCGTCCCGGGGGGCTGGCGGTGACGACCCACCTGTGCCGCGGCAACTTCCGGTCGTCGTGGGTCGCTTCGGGGAGCTACGAATTCGTCGCGGAAGCGCTGTTCGGCGAGCTCGCCGTCGACGGGTTCTTCCTGGAGTTCGACGACGAACGCTCCGGCGGCTTCGAGCCGCTGCGGTTCGTGCCGAAGGACAAGAAGGTCGTCCTCGGCCTGGTCACGACGAAGCGGCCGGAGCTGGAGGACCCCGACGTCCTGGTGCGGCGGATCGAGGAGGCGTCGGCCTACGTCGACGTCGACCAGCTTTGCCTTTCGCCGCAGTGCGGGTTCTCCTCGACCGAGGAGGGCAACGACCTGACGCCGGACGAGCAGCTGCGGAAGCTGGAGCTGCTCGTGGCGACGGCCGACCGCGTCTGGGGCGGCCGGTGATGATCACGTGCGTCGTCGACTACGTCATCGACCCCGCGAAGCTCGCCGACTTCGAACGCTTCGCCGCCGCGTGGATGCGGTTGGTGCAGCGTGAGGGCGGCGTCCACCACGGCTACTTCCTGCCGTCGGAGGGCGCGAGCGACGAAGCCCGGGCGCTGTTCAGCTTCGAGAGCTTCGCCGCGTACGAGCGCTACCGGACGCTGTTCGGCGTCGACCCGGACTTCATCGAGGCCGACAAGATCCGGGAAGAAAGCGGGTGCGTGGTGCGGTACCGGCGGTCGTTCATGCGCCCGCTCCTGCCGGACGACGACCTCTGACGTGCGGCACAGCGCGCGGCGGCCGCCTTCGGTCGTGGATCGCGTCCTCGATCTGCTGGGCGCCTTCACGGCCGAGCGGCCGCAGCTGACGCTGTCCGAGCTCAGCCGCCGCGTCGACTTGCCGCTGTCGACCACGCACCGGCTGGCCGGTGAGCTGACCAAGCGCGGCGCCCTCGTGCGCGACGAAGACGGCCTGTACCGCGTCGGGCTGTGGCTGTGGGAAGTCGCTTCGCTCGCTCCGCACGGCGCGGAGCTGCGAGAGAGCGCGATGCCGTTCTTGGAGGACCTCTACGAGGCCACGCACCAGAACGTCCAGCTCGCGGTGCTCGACGGCGCGGAGGTCGTCTACGTCGAGCGCATCTCCGGGCGCGGCGCGGTCAACGTCCTGACGCGCGTCGGCGGCCGGCTGCCCGCGCACGCGACCGGCGTCGGCCAGGTGCTGCTCGCGCACGCCCCGGCCGAGGTCCAGGAGGAAGTCCTGGCCGCGCCGCTGAAGACCTTCACCCCGAAGACGATCGGCTCGGCTGTGCAGCTGCGGCGGGTACTGGCCGACGTCCGCCGCGACGGCTACGCGATCAGCGACGGCCAGATCGAGCTGATCTCCTTGTCGGTGGCGGCCCCGGTCCACGACTCGACGGACGAGGTGGTCGCGGCGATCTCGGTGGTCGTCCCGGCCGAGGGGACGGACCCGCGGACGCTGGTCCCGGCGGTGCGGGCCGCGGCGCGGGGGATCTCCCGGGTCCTCGGGGCACCCCGGGCCCGGCGGTCCTCGGGTGACTCCTCGACGACCTGACCGGGGTTGTGATCGGATGGCGGGTATGGGTGCACAGAACACGGTTGTCGTCGTCGGGGCGGGTCAGAGCGGGTTCCAGGCGGTGGCGTCGTTGCGGGATCGCGGCTTCGCCGGCCGGGTCGTGCTGGCCGGGGACGAGCCGGGCGTGCCGTACCAGCGGCCGCCGCTGTCGAAGGCCTACCTGGCCGGGACGGCGGGGCTCGAACAGCTGCACCTGCGCGGCGCGGGCTTCTTCGCCGAGAAGGACATCGAGCTGGTCGCCGGCCGGGTCGCTTCGCTCGATCGCGCGGCTTCGCTGGTGCGGCTCGAAGACGGCACCGAACTCGCGTACGACCACCTCGTCCTGGCCACCGGCTCGCGCAACCGGACGCTGCCCGTCCCCGGCGCGGACCTGCCGGGCGTGCTGACCCTGCGCACCCGCGACGACGCCGACCGGCTCCGCGAATCCCTGGCGCACGCCGGGAACGTCGTCGTGGTCGGCGGCGGGTTCATCGGGCTGGAGTTCGCGTCGCACGCCGGCCGCCCGGTGACGATCGTCGAGGCTCAGGACCGGCTGCTCAACCGCGTCGCGACGCCGGAGATCTCCGCCTACTTCGCCACTCTGCACCGCGAAGCCGGGCACACGGTGCTGCTCGGCCAAGGCGTCTCGGCGCTGCACGGTGACTCGCGGGTGCGCGAAGTCGAGCTGTCCGACGGCAGCCGGCTGCCCGCCGACCTGGTCGTCATCGCCGTCGGCGTCGTGCCGGAGACGGCGCTCGCGGCGGAAGCCGGGCTGCCCGTGAACAACGGCGTGGTCGTCGACGCGCACCTGCGCACGACCGACGAGAAGATCTTCGCGATCGGCGACTGCGCGAACTTCCCGTGCGTGCAGGCGGGCGCCGCGACCCGGCTGGAGTCCGTGCAGAACGCCGTCGACCAGGCCCGGTGCGTGGCCGCGGCGATCACCGGGGCGCCCGAACCGTACGCGAGCCTGCCGTGGTTCTGGACCGACCAGTCCGGCGCGAAGCTGCAGATCGCCGGGATCCTTTCGGGCGCCGACCGGACGGTCGTCGCGGGCGACCAGGCCGCGGGCAAGTTCTCGGTGCTGTCCTTCCGCGACGACGTCCTGATCGCGGTCGAGTCGGTGAACCGGCCCGCGGACCACATCGCCGCGCGGCGCCTGTTCACCGCGAACCCGCACCCGAAGTACGCGGACCTGGAAGCGAGCGCCTTCGACTTGAAAGCACACCTGAAGGCAGCGTCAACTCGCGGTTGACGATCTCGCATCGTCAACCTACAGTTGACGGCATGACGCCACCGGAATACCCCATCAAGCTCGACGACCTCATCTCCGCCATCAAGAGCAACAACGACAAGGACGCGCTGGCCCAGCTGTCCGACGCCGTCTACATGGGTGAGCACCTCGGCGAAGTGGCCGACCACCTGATCGGCCACTTCGTCGACCAGGCTCGCCGCTCCGGCGCCTCCTGGACCGAGATCGGCCAGAGCATGGGCGTCACCAAGCAGGCGGCGCAGAAGCGGTTCGTGCCGAAGGTCGACCCGGGCGGCGACGCCTCCGGGGCGATCGAGCGCGTCTACGGCCGCTACACCGACCGCGCCCGGCACGTGATCGTCGAGTCCCAGAAGGCTGCCGTCGAGCACGGCAGCCCGTACATCGACACCGTGCACATCCTGCTGGGCCTGCTCACCGAACCCGCGGCGCTCGCGGCCGGGGCGATTGTCTCTCAGGGCGTACAACTGGGCGACGTCCGCGAAGCCGCCGAGGCGCGGCTGCCCGAGGCGGTCGTTCCCGTGCCGAGCCCGACGCCGTTCTCCGGGGCGGCCAAGAAGACCCTCGAGCTGACCCTTCGCGAGGGCTTGCGGCTGGGGCACAACTACATCGGCACCGAGCACATCCTCCTGGCGCTGCTGGAGCAGCGCGAAGGTGCCGGCTTCGAGGTGCTCGACAGCCTCGGGATCACGAAGGAGGAGTCCGAAAGGAAGATCCTGGCGGTGCTGGAAGAGATCCTCGCCGCGCGGGGATGAGACCGCTCTGGGTAGCCGCGCTTCTCGCGTTGCTCCTGGTGACGCTGCTCTGACCGGGCGGGACCAGGGGGTCTTCCCGTTCGCGAGCCCGAAAAGCCGTGAAGGCCTCCTTACCGGCCATAAGCGCCGGTAAGGAGGCCTTCACGGACGTCAGGCGTCGGACTCCGGGCGGCCGTCCTCGGCCCAGGCCGTGTGGAACGAGCCGTCGCGGTCGACGCGGCGGTACGTGTGCGCTCCGAAGAAGTCACGCTGGCCCTGGACCAGCGCCGCCGGGAGCCGGTCCGCGCGGAGTCCGTCGTAGTACGCCAGCGCCGTCGAGAAGCCCGGCGTCGGGATGCCGAGACGGACGGCCGTCGAGATCACCGAGCGCCACGAGTCCTGCGCGTCCTCGACCGCCTTGCGGAAGCCGCCCGACGTCAGCAACGTCGGCAACGACGGCTCGTCGGCGTAGGCCGCGGTGATGTCGTTGAGGAACTTCGCGCGGATGATGCAGCCGCCGCGCCAGATCGAGGCGACCTTGCCCAGGTCGATGTCCCAGCCGTACTCCGTCGCGCCGGCCTGGATCTGGTTGAAGCCCTGCGCGTACGCGACGACCTTCGACGCGTACAGCGCCTGCTCGACGTCGTCGGCGAAGCGCTCCAGCGAGGAGCCCGCCAGCGGCGACCGCGAAGGACCGCCGAGCCCGCGAGCCGCCGAGCGCAGCGAAGTCGAGCCGGACAGCGAACGCGCGAAGACGGCTTCGGCGATGCCCGAGATCGGGACGCCCAGGTCGAGGCCGATCTGCACGGTCCAGCGGCCGGTGCCCTTCTGCTCGGCGGCGTCCGCGACGACGTCGACGAACGGCTTGCCGGACGACTTGTCGACGTGGGCCAGCACGTCGGCCGTGATTTCGATCAGGTAGGAGTCGAGCCGCCCGGTGTTCCAGGTCCGGAACACGTCGGCGATCTCGGCGGGGGAGTAGCCGCCCGCGCCGCGCAGCAGGTCGAACGACTCCGCGATCAGCTGCATGTCGGCGTACTCGATGCCGTTGTGCACCATCTTGACGAAGTGCCCGGCGCCGTCCGCGCCGATGTGCGTGCAGCACGGCTCGCCGTCGACCTTCGCCGAGATGTCCTCGAACAGCGGACCGAGGGACTCGTACGACTCCTTCGAGCCGCCGGGCATGATGCTCGGCCCGTGCAGCGCGCCTTCCTCGCCGCCGGAGACGCCGCTGCCGACGAAGTGCAGCCCGCGCTCGCGCAGCGCCTTCTCCCGGCGGCGGGTGTCGGCGAAGTGCGCGTTGCCGGCGTCGATGATCACGTCGCCCTCTTCGAGCAGCGGCGCGAACTCGTCGATGACGGCGTCGGTCGGGCCGCCCGCCTTGACCATGATCACGACCTGCCGCGGCCGCTCCAGCGCGTTGACGAACTCCTGCGCCGAGTACGCCGGGATGAACTCGCCCTCGTCGCCGAACTGCTCCACCAGCGCGCGGGTCCGCTCCTCGGACCGGTTGTGCAGGGCCACCGTGTGGCCGTGCCGCGCGAGGTTGCGCGCCAGGTTGCGGCCCATGACCGCCAGGCCGGTGACCCCGATGCTCGCCTTCTTGCTCATCCGCATCCTCTCGAAGACTCTCTCGATTCAGACAGTAGTCCGATCGAGGCCTCAAGGAAGGGCACGGAGGACCAGCTCACTCAGTTCAGGAGAAGCAGCGGATCGGGCCGCGGTTGATCGCGACCATGTCCGTGACCGCGGCGACGAGGTCGATGTCCGCACCCCGCTCGGCGCCGTCCAGCTCGGCGTACGCCCGGTGCAGGTTCCCCGGCAGCCGCTCCTGCTCGCTCAGCGACGAGAACTCGCCCAGGTCGGTCTCCTTCGCGACCTCCAGCGGCGACAGCCCGGCGGCCTTCCCGCGCTCAGCCGTCTCCTGGACGAACTTCAGGTAGCGGTCGACGCTCTCCACCACGGAGAGGTCGCAAGGGCCGCCGTGGCCGGGCAAGATCACCTCCGGCGAAAGCTCCCGGATGAGGTCGAGGCCCTGGCGCCAGCCGGCCACCGAGCCCATCAGCGCGAACGGGCTGCCGCCGTTGAACACCAGGTCACCGGCGTAGAGCACGCGCTGCTCCGGCAGCCAGACCAGGACGTCGTTGGTCGTGTGGGCCGCGTGGCCGGGGTGGATCAGCTCGAGGGTGACGTCGCCGGCGTGCACGGTCAGCCGGTCGTCGAACACGACCTCCGGCGGCCGCGACTCGAGCTCGCCCCAATCGCTGCCGACGAAGATGCCCTCGAACGTCTGGATGCCCTCGGCGACCATCAGCTCCCGGGTCTTGCGGTGCCCGATGATCGTCGCGCCCCCGACCAGGTAGTTGCCGTTGGTGTGGTCGCCGTGGTGGTGGGTGTTCACCAGCGTCGTCACCGGGCTGCCGGTGGCGGCTTCGACCGTCTCGAGCAGCGCGCGCGTGCGGCGCTCGGTCGAGCACGTGTCGATGAGCACGGTGTGGTCGCCGGCGTCGACGAACCCGCAGTTGTTGATGTACCAGGAGCCGTCCGGCTGGACGTAGCCGTGGACCCGGTCGGCCAGGCGGGTGACGGCGGCGGCGGAGGGCGAACGATCGGTCACCGGCCCAGTGTGCCCGAGACCGGGCTCCGCCGGTTGGCGGAATAATTCGGAATTTCGCTGGTCCAGGAGAGTGACAACCCAGGTGACTGGCATTCCGCGGCGTTTCCTGGAACGCTGCGCGATGTCATCATCGAGATCCGCAAGGTGAAGCACTAACCTGGGTGGGTTCGATAGTTCGCGTGCGACGGCGGCCGGTGGCCGCCGTCGCTTGTAGTGGTCCGGGAGAGCAGGGCGATGGCCAGCACCGTCACCTCGCGCCGGAAGCAGCTCGGGAACGAGCTCCGGCATGCCCGCACCGCGGCGCGGATGACACAGCAGCAGGTCGCCGAGGTCCTCGGCTGCACCCAGGGCAAGGTCAACAAGATCGAGTCCGGTGCCGTCGGGGTGAAGCTCGGGGATGTGCGATCGATGCTGAACGCGTTCGGGATCAACGGCGAAGAAGCCGACACGCTGATGAACCTGGCGCGCGCCGCCGCCGGGCAGCGCGGCCACTGGTCGGGCTACCGCTCGGTGGTGCCGCACTGGTTCCGCACCTTCACGGACCTGGAGCCCGCGGCCGCGGAGATCCTCACCTGGCACGGTGAGCGCATCCCCGGCCCGCTGCAGTCCGAGCACTACATGCTCAAGCAGTTCACCGAGTTCGGCGCGACGGACGTGACGTCCCTGGTGCGCAACCGGCTCGACCGCAAGGCCGTGTTCGAGCAGCAGCAGCCGCCGTACTATCGGTTCATCATCAGCGAGGGCGCGCTGCGCCGGGCTCCCGGCGGGTACGCGCCCGCGGTGATGCTGGACCAGGTCGAGCACCTGCTCTCGCTCGAACGGCACCCGCGGGTCTACGTCCACGTGCTGCCGTTCGCGGCCCGGCTGGCCGCGGTGCCCAACGACTTCACGATCATGCGCTTCCCGGACCGCACCCGGGACTTCGTCTACATCGAGCACTCCGCCGGCGGGCTCTACCTCGACGACGTCAAGGACTTCAACATCTTCGTCGACTCGTGGGACAGGCTGCGCGGAGCGGCGCTGGAGCGGCAAGAGACCCGGCAGTTCCTCAAGGAGCTTGCAGAGGGTTACCGCGCCCAGATGCAGCAGATCCAATAGGGCGAACGGCCCCCTCAACTGTCCCGGGTGGTGAACAACTTTCGGTAGGGTCGCTCTGTTGCGCCCGAAGCCACCGGAAGTGCCGCCCGAAGGGGACATCGTGGACCCCGACTTCCTCCCCGACGCCGTCGATCTCGAGCGGCCGAACGTGGCGAGGATCTACGACTGGGCGCTCGGCGGCACCGCGAACTGGGCGATCGACCGCCAGTACGGCGAGCTGGCCGTGAAAGCGTTTCCGCTGGTGAAGACCCTGGCGCGCGGCAACCGCGACTTCCTCGGCCGGGCCGTGCGCCACTGCGTCTCCCTCGGCATCACGCAGTTCCTCGACCTCGGGTCCGGCATCCCGACCGCCGGCAACGTCCACGAGGTGGCCGACGAGTGCGCCGACGACAGCCGTTGCGTCTACGTCGACAACGAGCCGGTGGCCGTCGCGCACGGGCGGATCCTACTCGACGAAGAGGGCGACCCCGAGCGCCACGCCGTCCTGCACGCCGACCTGCGGGACGCCGCGGAGGTCTGGGAGGCCGCGCTGGCCACCGGCGTGCTCGACCCCGACCGGCCGATCTGCCTGCTCAGCGTGGCCGTGCTGCACTTCCTGCCGGACGCCACGGGCGTGCGCGAAGCCATCCGGGACTACCGGACGCTGCTGGCGCCGGGGTCGGCGTACGTGCTCTCGCACGCGACCGAGTCCGGCGTCGAGGGCGACGAGCTGGCGCAGATCCGGCGGCTCGTGGAGCTGTCCGAGCGGTCGAGCTCGCCCGCGGTTTCCCGGTCGCTCGACGAGATCGCCGCGTTCTTCGGTAACTTCGACGTCGTCGACCCCGGGATCGTGCCTGTGGGAGAGTGGCGCCCCGAGCCCGGCGCCGCCCCGGTCCCCCTCGCGAGCGTGGTCGGCGGTGTCGGCCGCAAGCCTGGAGGACGGAAATGACGACGCAGGATCCCGAAGCCCCCGAAGGCGTCGACCTCGATCGGCCGAACGCGGCCCGCATCTACGACTGGTTCCTCGGCGGCGACGCCAACTGGGCCATCGACCGCCAGTTCGGCGAGCAGGCGGTCAAGACGTTCCCGATGATCAAGACGGTCGCGCGCGTCGGCCGCGACTTCCTCGGCCGCGGCGTCCAGTACCTGGCGCGCAACGGCATCGACCAGTTCCTCGACCTGGGGTCGGGCGTGCCGACGGTCGGGAACGTCCACGAGGTCGCGGCGGAGGTGAACCCGGACGCGCGGTGCGTGTACGTCGACAACGAGCCGGTCGCGGTGGCGCACTCGCAGGTCCTGCTGGAGAAGGAGGGCGTGGCGGACCGGCACGCGGTGCTGCAGGGCGACCTGCGCGACCCGGCCGACATCTGGAAGCGCGCGCTCGACACCGGCGTCCTCGACACGAACCGGCCGATCGGCCTGATCATCGTCGGCGTCCTGTACTTCCTCGGCGAGGACGAGCCGGTGGCCGAGATCATCCAGAAGTACCTGTCGCTGCTGCCGTCCGGCTCGTACTTCCTGTCCTCGCACCTGACCACCGAAGGCCTCGACGCGCTGGCCGACTCCGAGAGCCGGTCGTCGATCGTGGAGCAGTACAAGCGGTCGAGCACGCCGCTGCACCTGCGCAGCAAGGCGGAGTTCACGACGTTCTTCGAGGGCTTGGAGCTGGTGGAGCCGGGCATCGTCTACCTGCCGGAGTGGCACCCGGAGGAGATCGAGTCCCGCGCGACGAAGAAGCTCGCGAACGACCCGGCCTTCAGCGGCCACATCTGCGGCCTCGGCCGCAAACCGTGACGGCGGCCTACGACGCGGTCGCCGACCGGTACGCGGAGTTCGTCCGCGACATCTGGGACGCCGACCCGCTGGACCGGGCCGCGTGGACGGCGTTCGCGGACTTCGTGCGCGGCCGCGGCCCGGTCGCCGACCTCGGGTGCGGGCCCGGCCACCTGACGGCGCACCTGCGCTCGCTGGGACTCGACGCGTTCGGCGTCGACGTGTCGCCGGCGATGGTCGAGCTGGCGCGCGCGGCCGAGCCTTCGCTGCGGTTCGAAGTGGGTTCGATGGCGGCGCTGGACCTGCCCGACGAGTCGCTCGCCGGGATCCTGTCGTGGTACTCGGTGATCCACACGCCGCCGGCGGAGGTGCCGGGGTACTTCGCCGAATTCACTCGGACGTTGGCGTCCGGCGGTCACGTTCTGTTGGGGTTCTTCGAGTCCGGCGACGGCCCGGTCTCGGAGTTCGACCACAAGGTCACGACGGCGTACCGGTGGCCGCTCGGCGAGCTGGTGGGCGTCGCGGCCGAGGCGGGCCTCGTCGAGGTGGGACGGATGTACCGCGAGGCCACGGAAGGAGAGCGTCCCTTCCGCCAAGGACGGCTGCTGCTGCGGAAACCGTAGCCAGGCCACCACGAGACGGCGAGAGCCCCGGTCCCATCAGGGAACCGGGGCTCTTGTGGTGGTGCGGCAATGCGGGTTCTAGGCGCGGGAACCGACGCGGCCGCGCAGGAGCGGGCTCAGGTCGATCGACGCCTCCAGCGGCCGGGTCGTCCGGACGCCGTCGGAGTAGCGCCGCGGCGGAAGGTCCTGGTCCGCCGCCCACGTCGTCGTCTTGCGCAGGGGCGCCTGGATCAGGCTGAAGCCGAAGCGGTTCCGGAGCTCGTTCGCGATTCCCCGGCGGCCATGGTGCACTTCGTCTTCGCGCCGGAAGAGCGAGTTCAGCCGGACGGCCATCGTCTACACCCCCAACTCTCGTCGCGGTGACCGTGCAACGGCCAGTCCGGGACAGAGTTCGATCGCGGTGCGGGAAAACGCTTCCCCGCCTGTGGTTCGGACCAGCTCGGTCGCCCCGTGGGCGAGCCTGCCCACGACGATCGCGCTCGGTGGCGCGCTGTCCTCGACGATCACGCTGATCCTCCCCCATGAGGTCCTGCTGTGGTGGTTGGTCGGTCGTCAGCCTGAGGCGTGCGGCATCCGCGGACCGCCCGTCGCAGAGAGGCAGTCATTCACCGACACCAGCGCCCCGGCCGATGCGATTAATCCTACTCCTGGAATAATCTTCATGTCGAGGCCGGACCTAGTTGATCACCCGCTTGGCCGTGCGGCGTACTCCGTTGAGACACTGAGTAGCCGGACGCGGGTACTTTCGACCTGGTCCCGGCCGCGCCCCCCATCGATGCACGGAGGTACGACCCATGGCGGATTATCCGTCGTTCGCGGATTACGATCCGAACACGGCCGTGTCCCTCTTCCAAGAGGCTGCCTGGGAAAAGTCGTTCGCCAGCGAGCCCAACGGTGGGAGCTGCGTCGAGGTCAACCTCGGCCGGGAAGGCCTGATCGGCGTCCGCGACACCAAGCTCGCGACCAGCCCCGTCTTCGTGTTCGACACCGCCGAGTGGGAAGCGTTCCTGGTCGCCGTGAAGGCCGGGCAGTTCGACCTGCCCGCCTGATCCATCCCCCGTGCCGGTGATCGTGATCACGGCTGTGTCCGAAAAAATGGCGAAGGCCCCCTTCCCCGTCTGTGGTGAAGGAGGCCTTCGCGACGACACGGATACGCCCGGACGCCGGTTGTGAGGGGAATCTCACCCGATTGCCGGAAGCTCACCCCCGCGCAACCGGCTCCGGGTCCGGCGCCAGGCCACCACGACCAGCGCCACGAGCCCGATCAACGGCAGCGTGCTGATCGCCCAGCTCAAGCCCATCGGCGGCCCCGGCTGCTCGAGCACCGGCAGCGCCCGCAGGTCGCCGGTGCCGGCCCCGGCCGGGCCGTTGACCGCGAAGCGGAACGTCCAGTCACCTGGCCGCGGCATCGAGCGGACGTCGAGCCCCCACACCTCGAGCTTGCGCGGGTGGCGGACCAGCGGCTGCGTGCGGTTCTTGCCGCCCTCGGGGTTGATCATCGTGAGCGTGCCGGACTTGTCGTCGATCCCGCCGTCGGGGATGAACGTGAAGTCCAGCGACTGCATGGCTTTCAGCGGCCAGGTGCTGAACCCGATCGTCATCCCGTACGGCCCGGCCTGCACGTGCTCGGTGTGCACGATGTTGACCGGCTCGTAGGCGTTCGCCGGCGCCGCGGTGGCGAACAGCAGCCCGGCCACGGCCGCCAAGGCCAGAAGTGTCTTACGCATCAGCGGTTTCCCCCTTCTTCGCGGGCGCCAGCAGGCAGAGCATCCCGCCGAACCGCCACCCGGCGAACCCGCCGAGCAGCCCGAGCAGGCCGCTGAGCACGGCCGTCGTCGTCAGGTACCAGGCCGGCGGCAGGTGCGCGCCGGTGTAGAGCAGGGTGCGCTGGAGCGGCAGGCTCAGCCCGATCAGCAGCCCGGCGATCCCGCCGGCGAGCACGGACACCCGGCCCGCGCGCCACCCCCGGCGCCGGCCGGCGAAGTAGGCCAGCTCCATCAGTGCGGCCACCGGCAGCAGCGCCATCGGCGTCAGCGACGGCATTTCCGGCACCCCGGAGATCGCGTCGCGCATCGGCAGGCCGACGAGATCCGCGTAAGCCCGGGCCGCCCACGGCGAGAACCACCAGAAGACCGCCTGCACGGCCGCGACCAACGCGGCGGTGCCGACCGCCCCACCGGGCCGGCGGAAGAACCCCGCGCCGACGGCGACGAGCAGCACCGCCATCATCGAGCAGCCGATCGAGACGGCGTCGGCGTAGTCGTCCGGCACCTGCTGCAGCCCGAGCGCGAGCACCGGCCCGAACGTGAGCAGCACGGTCAGCGACGCCAGCGTGCCGATCCGCCCCCAGCGGTGCTCGCGTGCGGCGGCGAACACCGCGGTCGTGCCGATGAGCGACACCGTGATCGACAGCAGCAGCCCGATGTGCGGCGGCGAGTCGATGACCGCGTCGAAGCCGTAGAGCCCGTGCCACCACTGGTCCCACAGGCCGTACAGCAGGAACGTGGCCGCGCCGACGCCCGAGACCAGGTAGCCCAGCGGCGCCGCGAACGTCTTGCCGAACACGTTGACGACGCGGCCGCCGATCCGTGGGTCGACCGGCCGTCCCGCGCGGCGCGCCGCCGTTGTCAGCAGCACGACGGCGAGGCTCGCCAGGCCGACGACCGCGCTGCCCGCGTACAGGAACAGGTGCGGCAGCGTGAAGAACGTGTCCGGCCCGACGTCGCTGTGCCACTGGATGTCCCAGGTCAGCCCGACCAGTGACAGCAGCGAGCCGCCGAGCACGACGTTCGCCGGCAGCAACCCCGTTCGCGCCTGTTTCGCCACCGACGTGGTGCGCACGCCGGATGCGGTGAGATCCATTTCCCCCGACCTTTCTACTTGTCTATCTGACGAGCAACGGAAAAACGACTTGGGCGGGCCCGCCGGGCCCGTGCACGGACACGGAGATCTCCCACTGCCCGGACATCGGCAGCCCGACACCCGTCGCGCGGAACCGGCCGGGTCCGTCCGGCACGGCGAGCACCGGGGCGAACGCGTGCCCCATCTGCGCCATGACCGGCTCGACCGTGACGCTGTCGGGCGCCGGCCCGGTGACGGCCACGGCGAACGTGTTGCCGCCGAGGCGCGGCGGGTCCGCGGAGAACTGGACCGTGTAGGGCCCGGAAACCGCTTGCTGCGTGGTGGCTTTCGCGGCGCCGGCGGGCCAGAGCAGCCAGGCGGCACCGGCCGCGACCACCAGCACGACGACGGCGATCAGCGCCGGGGGGCGTTTCATCGGCCGGCTCCTGTCGTCGGAACGTCGACCACGGCGGGGATGGTCAGCACGCGGTAGCCGCGTTCGGCCTGCAGCCAGATCCGGTACCGGCCGGGCGCCGCGAAGGTGTAGGTGAAGCCGACGTCCGGGCCGTAGGCGGCGACGGTCTCGTCGGGGCGGTCCAGCTGGCCCGCGACCGGCGGGATCATCGCGTGGACGTGCGCCCACGTCGGTGCCTTCGCGGCGCTCTCGCCGACCGGCCCGGTGATCGGCCCGGCGACGATCAGGTGGCCGAGCATGCCCAGCCACGGCTGGAGGTCCTGGGTCTTGAAGTGCGCGGTGATCGTGGTCGGCGTGCCGGGCGTGATCGTGAGGTCGACCGGTGTGCCGTCGATCGTCCGCGGTCCGGCGCCGGGCGGTTCGGGCGCGGGTGCGGCGGTGCCGGTCAGGTCCACTGTGGACCTGACCAGCTGGACCCCGCCGCCGCGCCGGACGAGCTCCGCGGCGACGGTGTACGTGCCCGCTTCCGGATCGGCCACGCCGACGCGGTAGGCGCCGGGCCCGACGCGCACCGGGTGCAGGTGGCTCATCCGGCCGGACGGCGAGACCAGCACCAGGTGCACGAGCGCGTTGTCGTGGATCAGCAGGTCGTCGACCGGGCGGCCGGTGGCGCCGTCGGTGAGGCTCAGCGTCAGCTCGCCGCGTTCGTTCTCGACGCTCAGGTTCACCGGTGGCCGCGAGTAGTCCACAGTGGACAACTGCGCGTTGGCGTACGGGTCGGTGACGTTGTCGAACGTCGGATCGAGCTGGCTGCCGGGCGCGGGCGGCGGGGGAGTGCTCGCCGACAGCAGCGCCCCGGTGACCGCGACGGCGAGCGCGGCGACCACACCGCCCGCCGGGATCAGCGCGTAGGCGGTTCGCCGCGCCTTGACGCCGACGACCAGGGCGAGCAGCAGGAAGACGCCCGCGGCGACGAACCCGCCGTAGGTCGCCTTCTCCCACGGCGGAACCACCCGCGCCGGGACGATGAACGGGATGGTCGCGGTCGTCCCGCTGCCGTCGTCCAGCGACAGCATCCACGGCCCCGGCTTGTCCACTCGGAGATTTCCCGCGTACACGCCCGGTTCCGCGCCGAGGACGACGTCACCCCGCGACGTCACGACACCGTCGGCCGCGACGGCCAGGTGCAGCGTGCCGGGCGCGGTGCCCTGGTGCGTCACGACGTCGACCCGCAGCGGCGACGGCGTGACGTCGACCCGGCGGATGAGCACGGTCAGTTCGCGCGCGCCGAGCGTCTGCGCGACCTGGATGTCGGTGCCGGACGGCGCGCCGTCGGCGTGCGCGGTCCCGCCGGCCAGCGCGATCCCCAGCACGGCCAGCAGCATCAGCAACGCGGCTTTCGATTTGCTCCCCATCGTGGTTCGAACCTAGCGACGGCGGACTGTGCCGGGCGTCACGGCGGGGAGGGAACTCCGGTCCCCAGTGCGGGGGACCGGAGCCCCCGGGAGTCTCAGGGGTGCAGGAACTCCCGCAGGTGGGCGACGACTTCCGCGGGCTGTTCCTCGGGCAGGAAGTGGCCGCATTCGGCCAGCGCCGCGCCCGTGACGTCGTTCGCGTACTCCTGCCAGATTTCGCGGGTCGGCAGGGTGCCGAGCAGGCCGTCGGCGCCCCAGAGCGCCAGAAGTGGCTGGGTGACGCGCTTTCCGGCTTCGTAGTCGGCGTCGTCGAGTTCGGCGTCGTCCGGGAAGGACGCGCGGTAGTCGTCGAAGCCGGCGCGCAGGGCGCCGGGCTGGGAGAAGGCGCGGACGTACTCGGCGACGGCGTCCGGGTCGAGGCTGTGGCGCTGGTAGGTCCAGCGCTCGTAGAAGTAGCCGAGGTAGGCGGCGATGTTCTGGCCGGCGAGCAGTTCCGGCAGGTCGGGCTGCAGGTGGAAGAGCCAGTGCCAGTAGGCCTTCGCGATGCCGGTGTCGAGGCGCTGCCACATCGCGCGGGTCGGCGCGATGTCGAGGACGGCGAGGCGTTCGACCTGATCCGGGCGGTCGAGGGCCCAGCGGTGGGCGACGCGGCCGCCGCGGTCGTGCCCGGCGACGGCTGTCTTCGGGTACCCGAGGTGTTCGGCGAGGGCGGCGACGTCGGCGGCCATCGTGCGCTTGTCGAAGCCGGTCTTCGGCTTGTCCGTGCGGCCGTAGCCGCGCAGGTCGGGGGCGATGACCGTGTGCGTCTCGGCGAGGGGTTCGAGGACTTTGTGCCAGCAGTGCGACGTCTGCGGCCAGCCGTGGAGCAGGAACAGCGGCGGCCCTTCGCCCGCGCGCAGGTAGTGCATCCGGATCCCGTTGACCGTGGCCATACCTTCTAACCTGTTCATAGGGTTAGAAGGTAGCGGCACTTCTAACTGTTCGCAACGGTTAGAGTGGGGGCATGGAGTGGGCTTTCGACGGCGGACGGCCGTGCCTCGACCTGGTCAACACGCTGCGCTCCCGGTACGCCGAGGGCGTGGAGATGCTGACCGGGCCCGACGCGCTGGCGGAGTGGCTCGAGCTGGCGGGCTTCACGACGGGCCCGGTGCCGGTGACGGCCGGGAACGTGCTGGCGGCGAAGGCGTTGCGCGAGGCAGTGGACCGGGTGCTGCTCGCGGACGGGCGGCCGGCGGAGATGGACATCGACCTGGTGAACAACGCGGCGGCCGCGGCGCCGGCACCGCCGCCCCGCCTGGTCCTGGCCGAGGGCCGGCTGCGCCGCGAGGTCCCGGCGCCGAAGGATCCGGTGGCGTCGGCGTTCGCGGCGTTGGCGGCGGACGCGATCGACTTGGCGACGAGCGACGCGGACGTCCGCATCTGCGCGGCGGACGACTGCGGGGTCCGGTTCTGCGACGCCTCGCCGCGGCGGAACCGCCAGTGGTGTTCGATGGCTCGGTGCGGGAACCGGGCCAAGGCCCGCGCCCACTACGCCCGGGTCAGCGGCCGCGACGACTAGCTGTATTGACCCGTGAGGTTGGGGACGCGGCTGGCGGGTGGTTTGCCAGCGAGTGCGGTGTGGCCGCGATGGTGATTGTAGGTGTGCAGCCAGCCCGGAAAGGCGTCGCGGCGTTCGGTCTCGGTGCGATAGGGCTGGTTGTAGGCCCATTCGTCGAGCAGAGTGCGGTTGAATCGCTCCACCTTGCCGTTGGTTTGCGGCCGGTAGGGCCGGGTGCGTTTGTGGGTGATTCCCGCGTCGCGCAGCGTGTCGCGCCACAGGCGTGAGCGGTAGCAAGACCCGTTGTCGGTGAGGACCCGCACGATGGTGATCCCGCAGTCGGTGAAGAACGCCTGGGCCCGCCTCCAGAACGCGGCCGCGGTTTCCTTGGTCTCATCCGGCAGGATCTCGGAGTAGGCCAGGCGGGAGTGATCGTCGACGGCGTTGTGCAGGTAGCTGTAACCCAGGTTCGCGCGGCCACCGACTTTGCGGG